>JAYUIX010000192.1:0-59017 GCA_043765635.1 Sphingomonadales bacterium | reverse complement strand
CTGGCCAACGCGGATGCAGGGGACGGCGCTTGCGCTCGCGACACTTGGCGCGGTGCTGCTGATGGGGCGATCCTATGAAGTGTCGCCGCAAAATCTGGTGGGGGACTTGCTCTGTCTACTCGCGGGTGCATTTTATACGGGCTATCTCGTCCTGATGGCGCGCGCGCGCGACACCATGCCGCAGTGGGCGGTGCTGGCTTGGTCAACGTTGATGAGCGCACTGCCGCTTTTGATCATTGCTTGGGCGATGGGCGAACGGCTGTGGCCAACCAACTGGACGCCGCTCATGGCGCTTGCTTTTTTCAGTCAAATCTTCGGCCAAGGGCTGATGATTTATGCGATTGGCCGGGTTGCACCGATCCTGTTCGGGATCACGCTCCTTATCCAGCCAATTATTTCAGCAACCTACGGCTGGCTGGTTTATGGTGAGCGTCTTGCCGGGCTTGACTGGATCGGTGTCGGCTTGATCGGGGTCGCGCTTATCCTTGTGCGCGAGGGCAATTAGAACGGCACGTCATCGTCAAGATCGCTATCAAATGCACCGCCGCCTTGGTTTGATCCACCAAAGTTGCCGCCTGATGATCCGCCGCCGTCGTTGCCCCAGCTATTGCCGCTGCCGCCAGAATTGCGCATTCCGCCCGTCCCGCCACCTGATCCACCGCCATCACTTCGGCCATCAAGCATCACCAATGTGCCATTGTAGTTTTGTAGAACGACTTCAGTGGTATATTTGTCAGTGCCTGATTGATCAGTCCATTTGCGCGTTTGCAATTGTCCCTCAATATAGACTTTGCTTCCCTTGCGGAGATATTGCTCGGCAACGCGCACCAGTCCTTCATTGAAGATCGCAATATTGTGCCAGTCAGTCTTTTCGCGTTTCTCCCCGGTGTTTTTGTCTTTCCAGCTTTCGGAAGTCGCAATGCTGAAATTGGCCACTTTGCCGCCGTTTTGGAAGCTACGGATTTCAGGGTCTTTGCCCAAATTGCCGACTAGAATGACCTTGTTGACGCTTCCCGCCATGTTTCAAACTCCCCTTAAAGACCAAGCCAGATGGCTGACCAATATGTGATACCTGCGGCCAAATACGCAAGCGCGAACAGATAAGCGAGCATAAACAGCGGCCAACGCCAACCATTGGTCTCGCGCTTTACCACCGCAATTGTCGAAATGCACTGCGGCGCAAAGACAAACCAAGCGAGGAAGGCAAGCGCGGTTGGCAAGCCCCAGCTTGTTCGCAGGCTTTGCACAAGGCTTTGTTCGGTTGCGCCATCATTGCCGCCTTCAATGGCATAGACCGTAGCCAGTGCAGACACTGCGACTTCGCGCGCCGCCATTGCCGGAACAAGCGCAAGCGCAATATCGCGGTTAAAGCCAATTGGTGCCACAAGCGGCTCAAGTCCGTTAGCGATCCGCCCGGCGATGCTGTAGTCAATCTGGCTGATCCCGCTGGCAGGGTCAGTCTTCGGAAAACTCAGCAGCGCCCAGAGGATAATTGTTGAGGCCAGAATAATCGTGCCCGCTCGGCGCAGAAAAATCCACGCGCGCTGCCACAGCCCGAGCAGCAAATCGCGGAGCAAGGGCATTTGATAGCGCGGCATTTCCATCATGAAGCCCATGCCTTTGCCCTTGGTGACAGAGCGCCGCAGCACCAGAGCCGCCGCCATCGCGCCGACAATGCCCGCAACATATAGCCCGAACAACACTAGCCCTTGCAGGCCGATACCAGGCAACACGGCCCGCGCAGGAATAAACGCAGCGATAATCACAGCATAAACCGGCAGCCGCGCCGAACAGGTCATCAGCGGGGCAATCAGAATCGTTGTGAGACGGTCTTTGGGATCTTCAATCGTCCGCGTCGCCATAATTCCGGGGATCGCACAGGCGAATGACGACAGCAGAGGGATGAACGCGCGGCCTGACAGGCCAACGCCTGCCATCAACCGATCCATAAGGAACGCTGCGCGCACCATATAGCCTGTCATTTCAAGTATCAGGATGAAGGCAAAGAGAATGATGATCTGCGGCAGGAAGACGACGACCGCGCCCACGCCAGCAATCACGCCGTCGGCAAGGAATGAACGGAAAATGCCCTCTGGAAGCGCGGTGGCGACTCTATCATGAAGTGCGGAAAACCCGCCGTCGATCAAATCGGCAAAGGGCGTAGCCCAGGCAAATACCGCTTGAAACATCACAAACAGCAGAACCGCGAGGATAATCGGGCCAAGCAGGCGGTGAAGCACTACTTTGTCAATTGCCTGTGTCACCGCGCGCGCGGGAACCTCAGCGATAATCGCTGCTTTGGCAATTGCACGCGCTGATTGCCGAGGCGGTTCACGCCGATTAGGGCCAAGCGTTCCGATGGCTTCGCGCAGCGCCTCAATCCCGCGCCGCCGCACCGCGACCGTCGGGATGACTGGAACGCCAAGTTCGCGCTCCAATATGCTGGCATCAAGCGTCAACCCGTCGCGCGCCGCCATATCGACCATATTAAGCGCAACAACCGTCGGCAGATTGAGCGCGATCAGTTCAAGCGCAAAACGCAGATGATTTTCGAGGTTGCCCGCGTCAACTACAATAACCAGCCCGTCGGGCCGACGCTCGCCCGCCTGAACCCCCATGATGACATCGCGCGTCACTTGTTCGTCAGGGCTTGCTGGTTCAAGGCTGTAGGTACCGGGGAGATCAACCAGTTCGGCCGGACGGCCATCGGGCAGAACCAGACGGCCTGCGTGACGCTCAACGGTTACGCCAGGATAATTGCCCGTTTTCTGGCGCGCACCGGTGAGCGCATTAAACAGCGCTGATTTCCCGGCATTAGGATTGCCGACGAGCGCGATAAGCGGGGCTGGGTTCATAGCGGCGTTACTATGACCGCTGCCGCCTGCGCGCGGCGCAATGCAACGGTCATCCGCCCAATCCGAAATGCGATCGGGTCTTGCGCTATCACGCCACCAAAATGGAGCGCCTCGATATTGACGCCGTCTTCAAACCCAAAGGCTTTCAAGCGGCGCGCGGCGGTTTCGCCCACCAACGCCCAATCAATCTGCGTTATTGTTGCGGGTGTATTGAGAGGCAAAGTGTCGAGACGCAAATTGGCGAGCCTAGGTTGCAATTGATTCGTTACTTGCGACCGATTATCATTATCGTGAACGATTTACTACCCCGCAGGATAACGAAGCTGGCCAAGAAAGCGTGACATGCTGAAGCCAATCGCGGGTGCCTTGGTCACCTGAGCCTTGATCTTCTCAAACTTCATGATCCCCTCAATGCGCCGCGCGAGGAAGGCGCGGGTGTCAGCATAGCCTTCGCTTTCGTCATCAATAAACGCCGTGAGCGTGGCTGCATAAACACTACCGAGGATCGCGCGCTTGCTATAATGATTATAATCAGTCGCGGTATCGCCGGCCGCGCGCCACATTGTATCAGCCGCGCGCCAGCCAAGCTTCCCGGCAAGGCGAATATTCTGCGGCATCGCAAGGATCGCCAGCGCCCGGCGCAGCGCTTCGCGGTTGGGCGCAACATAGGCCAGGCGTGCCTCAACCAGAGACGTGATCCGCGCGCGAATTTTCATCGTTGCAAGCGTTTCTGGCGGCAATGTCGCGATCATGCTTGCATCAACCGCGCTGAACCACGCATCAATCATTGCTGTCTTACTTGCAAAAATCAGCGCGGCCACGGCAGGATCAATTCCAAGCATTATCGCTGCATTTTCGACTGCTTTGTCGCCCCAGCCATCAAACCCTGCATGGCGCGGCAGCTCTATCGCTAAAAGTGGTCGCAACTCATTAAGCGTATAATCATGAATAGCTTGTGCCACTGCTGCAATGTCCTTTTCAAACCCGATGACTTTCAAACCCGGTGACATAGCGAACATGGGGTGCTACTACGAACAGGTCAATCCGGCACAAGGCCGAAAGTTGGGGATTTAAGGTCATGACAAAGTTTTTCGGCAATCTGGGTGGTGTAATTGCGGCAAGCAGCATCTTGCTGCTTCTCGTCATTTTCGGGTTCCACGGCGGGACTGACACAAGTCCCTATTTGAACGGTTTATATCGCTTCCTCCATACGTTATTTGGAATCATGTGGATTGGACTGCTTTATTATTTCAATTTCGTTCAGATCCCGACCATGCCGCAGGTTCCGGCTGAGCTGAAGCCCGGCGTGTCTAAGCATATCGCACCTGCTGCACTATTCTGGTTCCGCTGGTCTGCGCTTGCGACAATAGTGATGGGGGTCATGATCGCCGCGCACAATGGCTATCTAGGTCAGGCACTGGCGTTTCAAGAAGGCTTCAGAATGATTGGGCTCGGCATGTGGCTTGCCCTTATCATGGGTTTCAATGTCTGGTTTGTGATCTGGCCAAACCAGAAAAAAGCCCTTGGCTTGGTTGAAGCAGATGCTGACGCCAAGGCAAAGGCTGCAACTACTGCGATGATTTTCAGCCGCACTAACACAATGCTGTCGATGCCTATGCTGTATTGCATGGTGATGCAGGGCGCTCTTGGCGGCGCATAGCCAACATCCAATAATGAAGAATTTAAAGAAAGTGCTTCATTTTGGGGCACTTTTTTTTGTGTCACTTATGTGTAATTTCGCGCTTGTGAATTATGAATAAGCGCGTTAACTTTTCATTAATTAACGGGGATAATGTATCGAGTCGATTGTCTTTTCACACGTGAATAGGGATGCTGTACAATGAAAAAAATTGCTGTACTTGTTTTAGCCGCTTTGACCACAGTAGCTACACCTGCCTTTGCCGGAACAACCGTTTTCACAGGCAATACAACTGCTGGGCCAACTTATAACCGCCCGCTATCGGGGCGTCCGCCAACGGGGCTTTCAGGCGTCGGCACCGCAGTGCGCTATGTTGTAACGCCGTTCAGGGTTAGTGTTAGCGGCAATTATAATTTCTTGAACTCGTCGATTCACGACAGCTATCTCGGCGTCCATCGCAATTTGTTTAACCCGGCAACGCCACTCCTGAATGCGCTCGCTTATGATGATGATTCAGGGCCGGGTTCGGATTCGGCGATTACTGCACTTGGGCTGCTTGCTGGCGTTTCCTATTTTGCTGTCAGTTCAGGATTTGCAAACACTGACTTTGGTCGCTTCACGCTGACGATTGATGGTCCCGGCAATATCATCGGTGCTGGTGGCGGTGTGCCTGAGCCAGCGACTTGGGCAATGCTCATCTTTGGTTTTGCTGGCATCGGTGCCGCGCTGCGTCGTCGGCGCAGTGGCTCGGTTGCTGTAACCGCTTAACCTAATTCAAAGATTATATTTAAGGGAGCGAGCCGAGTGATCGGCTCGCTCTTTTTTATGCAATTCACCGCGCTGCCTACAGCCGCAGAGTCTAAAAAACGATTTATGATATAGATTAGAAAATATGTGCCGTTTTTGGGCATTTTTTTCTATGGTTAATTTCAAATTCGCTGCTTGTATGAAGCATTCAAGGAGGTTAACATTTTATTAATCCCATAAAAAAGGGGTGCGTTGATTCGCTGAAACTTGCGGGTACGGTAGAAAATATGAAGGAGATCATATGAAAAAATTAATCATGTCTATAGCCCTTGCTGCTACCGCAGCGATGGCGCTCCCAGCCCACGCTGGCCTTGTTCGCGATGAAAACGCCCCTCCCGGTGGAGTTATTTTCACTGGCAGCAGCATTTTCTCCGGTGATACAACAGGTGGCTTGACTTATAACCGCCCAATTGCAGGTACCCCGCCGACGGCTCTCTCAGGTGTTGGCACCGCTGTTCGCTATGTGGTTACCCCATTTCGGGTCACTATCAGCGGCAATTATAACTTTCTCAATACCACTAACTATGACAGTTATTTAGGTATTCATGCCGGTTCGTTTGATCCAACAAACGGACTTTTAAATGCAATTGCTTACAACGATGATTTCAACGGCACGCTTGATGGCGGTTTTGCGAATCTTGCTCTGCTAGCTGGCGTCTCTTATTTCGCGGTGAGCAGCGGCTTTGACAACACTGATTTTGGTGCATTCCGGCTTGACGTCAATGGCCCCGGCAACATCCTTCCCAACGGTGGCGGTGGCGGTGTCCCACCCGGCGGTGTGCCTGAGCCAGCAACATGGGCGATGTTGATCTTCGGTTTTGCCGGCATCGGTGCAGCGCTTCGTCGCCGCCGTTCGGCAGATGTGGCTGTTACAGCCTAATCACATTGTAACTGAATAAAAAAAGGGTTGGCGAAGCAATTTCGTTGGCCCTTTTTTTGTGCCTTAGTGGTTTGGCACCTTATTTTTGCAATGCCGCTAAAAATTCGCGGATGCGCTTGGCATTGATCCCAAAATCGCTTGCGCCAACCCGGCTGACCGAACGCATGTTGACGGTGGTTGACTGGCCATCAGCGGTTGGCGTTGCCACGATTACTATGTCATCGTTGAATTTAAACGGTGATACAGTGTCAGTTGCCTCAAGGCGATCCGCTGCTCCGGGCGTAATTGTCCAACCACGCTCATTTGCGAGTGTTTGAGCGCGGGTAATCGCTGCGTCGGGCGTCATGCGCAATGTGATTGGCACGATATCGCTATAAGCTTTACGGTGGAGCTCGCGCCACTGATCAAGGCTTTCAACGCCAGCCAAATTATCCTTGCGCAGTGCAAGCACTGCGAATGCGGGCGGGTTGGCGAGATCGGTCGTTACGTCGTGGATCGGTGGAAGGCTGACCCCGCGATAAATCCACGGGCCAACGCCAGCAAGCACAACCCCGCAGAGCAACAACCCGATTGTAATTCGTCTTCCAAGCCCGCTTCCTGCGCTATTGCGGATGAGTGCAAAAAGCCCGGTTAACCCGCCAATCGCCGCGAGCAAAAAAGCCACAGCGACCATCAGCAAGCCTATAGTAAAAGGCCAAAATTCTTGGCCTGATCCATATGATCCGGCAATGGCAAGCAATGTGCCGCTGATGCCAAGCCAAAGGCTTGTTCCTGCACTGCGCACCGGGCGGCGGCCCGTGTTGCTTCCAATCACATTATTCATTGCATTTCTCCCCCATAATGCCGCCCGCGCGCAACCCAGACCGCAAACAGTACCGCCAACCCATAAGCCAGAAGTGCTGAAATTGGAACTGATGCATCAAGCATGGTTGGTGGCGGCGCAAACCAGTTAAATGCCTGAATCGCTGCAAGATAGAGGATGAGTGCAGGCACGGCGAACGATCGACCCATTGGCGGGTTTGCCCTGAGATACAGCCACAGTGCGCCGACTGTCAGGCCAATTTCAAGCGGCATTTCAATCAATGGATAATTCCAAAGGCCGACCCCCAACTTGGGTGGCGCACCTGCCAAGGTTAGGTCAGGCGCATGAACGATCAGATCAAGAAACCAGTGCGATATGACAACCAGCCCGCCAATCAATCCAGTTTTCCAATGTGCGCCAAATAGTTTCAAAAGCACTGCAAATCCGGCGGCCCATATAAATGTCCCGATCAGACTGTGGGTATAGGGCATATGATATAAATCCATCGGATTCATCACCGTCGTCCCCGGTACGATTCGCATCGCCTCAATGCCGAACAAGACAAAACCGAAAAATCCGATATCAATAAATTGTGCCGCGACAAACAGTACCCCGAGTTTTGGCGCATCGCGCTGGCTGGCTGCAACCAATGCTGCGCTGTAATGTCCTATGAACATATCGCTTTCCCTTAATCATCCGATAAAATCAGCTATTCCAAATCGCTCTTAATGCACATCGGATATTGGCGTGATCCGCATCACAAGAAATTCAGCACATATTTGTTAATCGTTAATTGCGACCCAAGGACGTTCGTTTATTTGAACGTTCCGACTGCGACCCGGATGTTCTGCATTCGGGTCGCCCTTTTCGGTCGTCAGTCGGTCTGGAGTATGGCCTTGCATATCGGCAAATTCCAGACCGAGCGTTGCGGCCAAGCGCTAATGCGCATCAAAGGCGGCAAGAGATTTCCCAACCCATTCGGGCAAACGGCATGATGCCCCGCTCGCAAGATCAACGTTGACATTGATAATTTCGATGGCTGCCCGCAAATCATCGGCAGGGTTTTTCGCAGCGCCGTGAATTTCAACCCACGTGGTCAGGCTTGATCGGCCTATCCGCGTTGTTCGGGTATATAGTTCAATCTCTTCGTCATAGCGGATCGGCGCTTTATATTCGACGAGCGCGCGTGCAACATGAAATTCAAGCGCTGCCCACGCTTCGCCATTTGCATGAAGCCCTGCCGCACGCCAATATTCAGTCACCGCAACATCGGCATATTCAAGGTAGCGCGAATTGAAAACGACCGCTTGCGCATCAATTTCGGCATAGCGCACTCGAACACGCGTATTAAAGGCAAAATCAGCACGCGCCATTAGTGAACTGCCCGATCCTGAACATTGCCCTTGCTGGCAAGGCTGAATCGCGGTTCAACATTGCCAAGTGTGCCTAGGAGCAATTGCGCGGCATATCGCCCGACTTCAGGGCCGTGTTTGAACCCGTGGCCTGAACCCGCGCCAACAATTACACTATTCTCCCAATCAGGATGGCGATCAATCAACAGATCCCCGTTTGCGCTATTTTCATATTGGCATACCCGGCTTTCAACCAGCGCTGCCGCGGCCATCGCAGGAAAACGGCGCTCCATATAGGCGCGGACATTGGCCAGCCCTTCTGCCGAAGCAATCCGATCACCCTTGTCGGGGTCAATCGGCGGGCCGTGCTGATCAAACGCAATCTTGAACCCGCGCGCCTCAAGGTCAGGGCAACCATAATATAATGAACCCTCGTTAAAATCGGCCCAGCCAGGCTGCGTGTCAGCGCCAAAACGGGCATCCCCGGCGGGCGGTGCGAAGAAATACACTTCCTGACGCGTCGGGAAAATTCTGCCGCCGATTAGCTCGGGAAAGAGCTTGGGCAGCCAAGGCCCGCAGGCAAAAACGAAATGTTTGGCGCGGATCGTATCACCGCGTGTCGTTGAGATCGCGTCAAGTAGTTTCCCTGCTTGCGGGGGCGTTATCTGTGCTTGGAAGTAGGTGCCGCCACCTCGCACAAAGCGGTCAACCAATGTCTGCACCGCGCGGCGCGCCATCAAGATGCCAAGTCTTGGCTCGTAAAGCCCAAGCGCGATATCGCTAAAATCCATTTGCGGGAAACGCTTTGCCATCTCCGCCCGGTCAAGCAATTGGGTCGACAGTTTCATTGCCTTGTGCGACGCCATTGTCGCGGTTGCATAGGGATGCTCGCCTTGAAAAAAGAAGAGCACCCCCGCCTCATGAAAGACCGGAAGCCCGGCAAGCGCAGAAAGCCGTTTCCAAGCCCCAAGCGACTCCCAAGCCATACGCGTGTAAACATCATCAGCGCCGTAAGCCGTGCGCGTCAGCCGCGATTCGCCGCCTGACGAGGCGCGGGCGTGGGCCGGGCCCCACGCGTCGATCAAAAGCACTTTCTGCCCGGCGGCACGCAATCGCTCCGCCGTCCACGCGCCGAACACGCCGGCACCAACAACTGCAACATCATAGCGTTCGGATTTTAGCATCATGCCCCCCTTTTGCACCGTCAACTGCAATCGCTGCTGATGTCGCCGCGATCATCGCCCGCCGCGAGATTGCTAGCCCGCTCATCCAACCTTGGCGGGGGCGTTGACCCCCATGCTGACAAGATATTTTTTCACATTGCGCGCGGCTTGGCGGAGGCGCTGTTCGTTTTCGACCATCGCGATGCGCACATATCCTTCGCCCTCTTCGCCGTAGCCAACCCCTGCCGCGACCGCGACTCCAGCATGGGTGAGCAACTGCTTGGAAAATTCAAGACTGCCAAGATGCGCAAGTGCGGGCGGGAGCGGTGCCCAGGCAAACATGCTCGCGCGCGGGCTTGGGATATCCCATCCGGCGCGGGCAAAGCTTTCGACGAGCACGTCACGACGCTTTTGATAGAGCAGGCGGTTGCTTTCAACAATATCTTGCGGGCCGTTGATCGCCGCAACCGCTGCGGCCTGAATTGGCGTAAAAGCGCCGTAATCAAGGTAACTCTTGACGCGGGTAAGCGCGCCAATCAGCGTCTTATTACCAACCGCAAAACCAATCCGCCACCCCGCCATCGAATAAGTCTTGGACATGCTGGTAAACTCAACTGCAACATCCTTTGCCCCGGGCACCTGAAGGATTGAAGGCGTAGGACAACCATCATAATAAAGCTCAGAATAGGCAAGGTCAGACAGCACCCACAGCCCGTGCTGTTTAGCAAAAGCGACAACGCGTTCATAAAATGCGAGATCGACAACCTCAGCCGTCGGGTTGGACGGATAACCCATCACCAGCACTGAAGGCTTTGGCACGGTGAACTTCATCGCGCGCTCAAGCGCTTCAAAATAGCGCTCATCAGGTGTTGTCGGCACGCTGCGGATCGTCGCGCCCGCGATGATGAAGCCGAAGGTGTGAATTGGATAACTTGGATTGGGCGCAAGAATCACATCACCCGGCGCAGTGATGGCTTGGGCCAAATTGGCGAGTCCTTCTTTTGATCCAAGCGTCACGACCACTTCGCTTTCGGGATCAAGCTCAACGCCGAAACGCCGCGCGTAATAGCCCGCTTGTGCCCTGCGCAGGCCGGTTATCCCCTTTGACGCTGAATAGCCGTGGGCATCGGGCTTAGAAGCGACTTCGCAAAGCTTGGCGATCACATGAGGCGGTGGCGGCAGATCAGGATTGCCCATGCCAAGATCGATAATGTCCTCGCCCGCCGCACGCGCCGCCGCGCGCATCGCATTGACTTCAGCGATGACGTAAGGCGGCAGACGTTTGATGCGGTAAAATTCTTCGGACATTGTGCGCCTCTAGTGGAAGCAGTGGACGGGCATAAACCCGTTCATGCGTGATTTTGGCCGCCGATGCTAGGGGATATCCCCACCCGCCCTTTCACTCTGCTGCAATCGCCATCGTCTCATTGGTGGCACTGCCTAGCCTGGCCTGAGCGGCTTCAAAACGCAGCGCCCCGTCCTCAAGTTTGCCGTAACGCATCAGTTTTTTGTCCGCCGTATAATTGTGATGGACAATCCACGGATCAATATTACCTTGTTTTGGCACCAGCCCCTTGGCACGCTGCACATAGCCTGAGGTGAGGTTCATCATCCCTTCGTCATTTTCGCCAACGCCTTCGGCGCGGGCAACGACGATGGGTTTGCCGCTTTCCGCCATATGGCTCAGCAAGCGGCAGACATATTCGCTGATCAAATCGGCTTTGAGCGTCCACGATGCGTTTGAATAACCGAATGAGGAAACGAGATTGGGGATGTTGCTGTACATGCAGCCCTTATAGCTGAAGGTATCGCCGATGCGTGTCTCCACTCCGTCCACCAAAATTTTGACCCCGCTCATAATCTCCATCTTGAGGCCAGTTGCGGTAACAACAATATCAGCCTTGAGCGTCTTACCTGATGTGAGCGTGATGCCGTCGGCGGTGAAATGATCGATTATGTCAGTCACAACTTCGGCCTTGCCGCCTTTGATCGCGGTGAACATATCGCTATCGGGTACGAGGCACAGCCGCTGCTCCCACGGATTATAGCGCGGGGTGAAATGGGTCTTTACATCATAACCATCGGGTAATTCCTTGGTCACCATATCAAGCAGCCGCTCACGATTCTTGGCTGGATTGCGCTGCGTCGCATTGTAGAAAAATTGCTGCATGAAGATATTTTTAAAGCGCGTGATGTCATAGGCCACGCGCTCGGGCAGAATTTTGCGTATTACATTGGCAAAGCGATCTTTGGCAGGGCGCGTCACATAATAAGTGGGTGAACGCTGGAGCATGGTGACATGGCCGACGCCGCTGCTTGCCATTGCCGGAACGATCGTTACCGCCGTCGCGCCGCTGCCTATTACGACGACATTCTTGCCCGCATAGTCGAGGTTTTCCGGCCAAAACTGGGGGTGAAAGACTTGGCCACTGAAATTTTCACGGCCGGCAAATTCGGGAATATAAGGATCAGTATAGCTGTAATATCCGGTGCACATATGAAGGAAGGCGCATGACATGGTGATGGTTTCGCCGCCGCGATCAATTGTGACGCTCCAGCGCGCCTCGCCGCTGTCCCACGCGATTTGTTTAACGCGGTGATCATAGCGGATCGCTTTTTCAATATCATGTTCGCGCGCAGTTTCACGCAAATATTCAAGGATTGCAGGCGCATCAGCAATTGATTTTTCATGCGTCCATGGTTTGAAGCTGAAGCCGAGCGTGTGCATATCCGAATCCGAACGGATGCCGGGATATTTGAACAAATCCCATGTGCCACCAAGCGCCGCGCGGCCCTCAAGGATGGCAAAGCTGCGATCCGGGCAGCGCTGCTTCAAATGACACGCCGCGCTGATCCCCGAAATCCCTGAACCAACGATGATTACATCAACGAATTCGGTTGTCATAGCCGTTTCTCCCGCCCAGCATAATGCGCTTTGCAAGCAAATAGATTGTCGCAAACAAGCGGGTTGTCAATTGAAACGCAGCTAGATGCGTATCGCTATTCCCGCTGACGCCCAAGCACGCTATGCCAACCAAACCGATTCCGTAAGGATATTCAGCAATGACCAGCGACACCGCAGTCCCCACTTTTCCAACGCTTGAAGAAATGCAGCACTGGACATGGGTTGTCGGCAAGGCGCAACAGATGATGATCGAGCATAGCTTGAAGCTGTCGGGGCAAAGCGACTCAGGCGGTTCCACTCAGCCAATGGCGTTTCCGGGCTTTGGTGACGGACAAAGTTTAATGAAGGCGACTGCCGATTTCTGGAGCGATAGCCTCAGCCTGTGGCAGCGCTTCCTGACGCCAGTACAGTCAGATGCGCCACCCGCCGCGATCAAGGATCGCCGCTTTGTCGCACCCGAATGGGCGGCAAATCCAGTGTTTGACATGATCCGGCAAAGCTATTTGATGATCTCGGATCATATGCTTAAAGCCGCTGACAGCGTGCAAGGCGTTGACGGTGCGCAGAAAGAAAAAATCGCTTTTGCGACGCGGACGATGGTTGAGGCGATGAGCCCCGCCAACTTTGCGATGACAAATCCGGTGGTGTTGCAAAAAACGATTGAAAGCGGCGGGCAGAATTTGCTTCGAGGGCTTGAGCATATGCTCGTCGATATTGAGCGCGGGCAACTCACGCATACCGACCCGGAGGCGTTTGAGGTTGGTCGCAATATCGCGATTACGCCGGGTAAGATCATCCACGAAACCCCGCTTTATCAGCTAATCCATTATGCGCCGACGACGCCTGACGTTCTCGCCACGCCGCTCGTTATCTTCCCGCCGTGGATCAACCGCTTTTATATTCTCGATCTCAATCCTGAAAAAAGCTTTATCAAATGGGCGGTTGAGCAGGGTATTTCAGTGTTCATCGTTTCGTGGAAATCGGCTGACGCGTCGATGAAAGACGTCATCTGGGATGATTATGTCGTGCGCGGCGAAATTGACGCGATTGATACGGTGCGTGATTTGCTCGGCGTCGAAAGCGTTCATACGATTGGTTACTGTGTGGCCGGAACGACGCTGGCCGTTGCACTCGCGCTGCTCGAAGCACGCGGCGAGGCGGCCAAGGTCAAAAGCGCGACCTTCTTCACAGCTCAGGTTGATTTCAGCAAATCGGGCGAGCTTCAGATTTTCATTGATGATGAACAATTGAAGATGATCGAGGGAATCGCGAGCGATGGCTATCTTGACGGGCGCTACATGGCGCTGACGTTCAACCTGTTGCGCGGGCGCGATTTGATCTGGAATTATGTCGTCAATAATTATCTGCTGGGTGAGGATTATCCGCCGTTCGATTTGCTCCACTGGAACGGCGATACCACCAATCTTCCCGTCAAATGGCACCAAAGCTATTTGAAGGATCTTTACCGCGATAACCGGCTGGTGATTCCTGGTTCAATGGTGGTGGCCGACACGCCGATTGATCTGCGCACCGTAAAAACGCCGAGCTATATTCAGGCAGGGCGTGAGGATCACATCGCGCCAGCTGAAAGCGTGTGGAAAATCATGGATCATTTCGCCGGGCCAAAACGCTTTGTGCTTGCAGGCAGCGGGCATATTGCGGGCGTGGTTAACCCGCCGCACGCAAACAAGTATCAATTTTGGCGCAATGACAGCGCGACGAGCTTTGCTGATTATGTCGCGAATGCGGATGAAACCAAAGGCAGTTGGTGGCCCGATTGGATCGAGTGGTTGCGCGGTCACGGCGGTGCAACGGTCAAAGCTGAAGGCGCACGGATTCCGGGCGCGGGCAAGCTCAAAGCAATCGAAGATGCGCCAGGGCGCTACGCCAAAACGCGTTAGTCGGCTGAAAGCACGGCCACGAGCGAAATTCCAAAGGGCATCGGAACCCGCCCGACGAGATGACGCTCAAGCCCAAACACGCCCTTGAACAGCGTATTAAGTGGTGCCGCTGGTTGCGCATCGTCGGCTTCTTCGCGACCAGTGATTTTGCCAGCAATGCGGACAGCAGCGGCAAGCGGGAACAGTAAGCTGTTAAAATGGCTCATCATCTGAACGCGCAGGCCAGCCTCTGCGACAATTTTGCCAAGCGTGGCCCGGTTGTAACGGCGATAATGGTGATGGACGGTATCATGCGCGCTCCACATCCATTCGTTCGCGGGAACGGTGATAAGAATGCGCCCACCGGGGCGAAGTTTCGCCTTGATGCTCGCGAGTGCGGCCAGATCGCCCTCAATATGTTCAAGCACATCAAGCAGCGCGATGAGGTCATAGCTGGCACCCGCAATACCGGCGAGTTCGGGCAAGCGTGCCGAACCGACCGCGCGCCCGAGCCGTTCGCTGGCAATCGCGCGCGCGCTATCGTCAATCTCAAGCGCATCGACACTGCCAAAGCGCGTCAGCACTGGAAAATTGTGGCCAGTGCCGCAACCAATTTCAAGGATTTGCGCGCCCTTGGGTGGTTTGATCTCACGCGTGATGAGATCAAGCAGGATCTTGCGTCGCGCGACATACCACCAATGCGTCTGGTCAAGTGCTGCCATTCGGTCGAAAATTATCCGATCCATTAATCGATCCCGAACGTTTCGCGGACGACATAAAGCGGGCGCTGTTTGGTCTCGACCAGAATCCGTCCGACATATTCGCCGAGTACGCCAAGCGAAATAAGCTGTAACCCGCCGAAAAACAGCACCGCCGTCATCAGCGAGGCATAGCCTGGCGCGTCAATGCCCGTGATGACCGTGATGATTATAATATAAAGCGCATAGAGGAATGAGAGCAGCGCAACGATAACGCCGACATAGCTCCAAATCCGAAGCGGCGCGGTTGAGGCTGAGGTGATCCCGTCAAGTGCCAGTGTCCATAGTTTCCAATAGCGGAATTTGGTGGTGCCAACGCTGCGCTCAACCCGGTCATATTCAACCGCCGTCTGTTTGAATCCGCTCCACGCGAACAGCCCCTTCATAAAGCGGTTGCGCTCGGGCATGGCCTTGATGACATCAACCACCTTGCGGTCAAGCAAGCGGAAATCGCCAGCATGTTCAGGAATTTTATCATGGCTCAGGCGGTTGTGCGCGCGGTAATAGAGATCAGCGGTCAGTCGCTTTGGCAGGCTGTCACTCGCGCGGTTGCGGCGGACGCCGTAAACGACTTCATGGCCGCCGCGCCACGCTTTGATCATATCGCCGATCACTTCGGGCGGGTCTTGCAGGTCAACGTCGATCGGGATGACGGCCGCCCCGCGCGCAAAATCAAGCCCTGCCGAAAGTGCGGGTTCCTTGCCAAAATTGCGTGAGAAACTGATCGCGCGGATACGCGGATCGGCTTGATTGGCGATAATGATCGCGGCGAGCGTGGCGTCGCTGCTGCCATCGTCAATGAACAGGATTTCCCATGCCTTTGCGGCGACGTCATCAAGCGCGTCAAGCACCGCCGCGACCCGCGCAACGAAGGGCGCAATCGCATCCTCCTCGTCCTTTACAGGAACGATGATCGACAGGATCGGGACGGTGGGAACGGCCATGAACTATCTTTGGCGCGGCTATGGTTAACGAAACGTAAAGACGCTTAGCCGAAAACCCATTTGCGGTTGAGTGTAAAGATTATGAGCGGCGTTATCCCAAGCACCAGCGGATAGGGCGCCCACAGCGGCAGCACCAATATCTGCACCAACAGCCACACCCAAAAGCTATTGAGCCCAAAACTGATTAGTGAGACAATGACAAAGCGCCCGCCAGTGCGCGCGAGATTGTCGCGTACGCCGTGTCCGCGAAAGCTCCAGCGGCTGTGGGTGATATAACCGACGAGTACCGCCGCGACGAAGCCCATCGTCCACGCCAAATTGGGGTCAATCGCGAACTGTGCCGCCGCGATATGATACACACCGATATTGACAATGCTCGCCAACCCGCCGGTCAGCGCGTAGCGGACAAGCTGGCCAATGAGTGCGCGTCGTTCCTCGGTTACCAAAGATTTCACATCTGCTCCTTACTTGGCACGTTAGCCAAGTGGCTTTAAGGCCGCGTGGCCAATATGAAAACAGCCAAGGCGAAACATGCTCCGATGACCAGCGACAGCACTGACATTTTCTCGCGTCACTGGCTGCGCTGGCTGCTGCTGCTCTGGGTGCTGAGCGCGGTTGGTCTTATGCTGTACCGCTGGCCGCAAATCAATTGGTTCGCGCTCGGTGATACTGACGACAATATGCGGATGATGCAGGTGCGCGCACTTCTGGGCGGGCAGGATTGGTATGATCTGCGTCAATATCGCCTCAATCCGCCAATAGGCGCAGACATTCATTGGTCACATCTGGTTGACCTGCCGCTGGCCGCGATCATCCTTATTTTCAAGCCGTTTCTGGGCGGGGTGATCGCTGAAAAAATCGCGATTGCGGTTGCGCCGACGATCCCGCTCGGCGTGGTGTTCGCCGGGCTTGGCCTGACCGTGCGGAGGCTGGTTGCGCCTGCAAGTTTCATTGTGGCGGCGGCGATTTTCCTCTGTTCGTACACTGCACTGCTCATGTTCATGCCGACGCGGATTGATCACCACGGCTGGCAATTGGCGATGCTGACGCTGATGCTTGCCGGGCTTGCCGATCCAAAGCAGATGCGCGGCGGGCTGACTGTCGGAATTGCGACCGCGCTCTCGCTCGTCATCGGGCTTGAGATGCTGTTGTACCTCGCAACAGGCGGCGCGGCGGTTGGCTTGCGCTGGATCATGGATCAGGATCAGCGGATGCGACTGCGCAGCTACGGCGCATCGCTGGCAATTGGGGTAGCGCTTGGTTTTGCCGGATTTGCGTCCTATGCCAACCGCGCGCCGCGCTGTGACGCACTGACTCCGGTCTGGCTGTCAGTAATGGTATTAGTTGGCGCGCTGCTGGTGACGCTGTCATTCATCCGCGCGGAAAAAACCAGCTACCGTTTTTTGCTGGCGGGATTGGCAGGTGCGATTTCGCTTGGCTTTCTGGCACTCGCCTGGCCTGATTGTCTTGGCCGTCCCGAGCAGGTTTCACCTGAACTTGAAAAGCTGTGGCTCGCCAATATCAGCGAGGCGAAGCCGCTTTATAAACAGAATTGGCCGACGATCCTTTCGGTGTCAGTGCTGCTGATCGGGCTATTCGGCAGTTTCTGGGCGCTGTGGCGCGAACGGATGAGTGAGCGCGGAGCGGCGTGGGCAAGTGTTGCGCTGCTTTCGCTGCTCTCCGCACTTATGCTGCTCTGGCAGACGCGCGCGGCGGCAAGCGCGCTGATGTTTGCCGTGCCAGGTGCAACCGCGCTTGGCTGGGCGATCATCCCAAGACTGCGGGCACACCCAAACATGCTGGTGCGCGTGTTCGGCACGACGGCGGCATTCATGCTCGTCTCTGGGCTTTGGGCGCAGTTGGTGATCGGGCAAATTCCCAATCCCAATGTTGCCACGCCGCGCATGAAACTCGTTAACAAGGCCAATGCGACGTGCCCGACGATGCCTGCGCTGCGCCCGATTGCGCTGCTGCCCAAGGCAGTAATCATGACGTTCGTTGATTTGGGGCCACGGCTGATCACGGTAACGCATCACAGTGCTATCGCTGGCCCGTATCACCGTAACGGCGATGCGATCCTTGATATCCACAAGGTGTTTCGCGGGCAGCCGAGCGAGGCGCGCGCGATTATGCAACGCCACGGCGCAACGATGCTGCTGATTTGCCCGAACATGTCCGAATCGACGATTTACGCGGTGCAAAACCCAAAAGGCTTTTATGTTCAGCTTGCCAAGGGGCAGGTGCCTGACTGGCTTGAGCCGGTTGCCTTGCCTGAACGCTCGCCTTACAAGTTGTGGCGGATGAAGCCCTGATGCACAGTCTGCCGCTCTTCGTCCGTTTGCAGGCACGCGCGGTAATCCTCCTTGGCGAGGGCGACGCTGCATCGGCGAAGCGCGCATTGCTTGAACGCGCCGGGGCGAAGATTGTTGGTGAAGACGGCAGCGCCGCGCTTGCGATTGTGGCGATAGAGGATGAGGCGGCGGCGGTGGAGGCGGTGGCACGGCTCAAGGCACGCGGCATATTGGTCAATGCGGTTGATCGGCCAAGCCTGTGCGATTTCACGCTGCCCGCGATCATTGACCGTGATCCCGTGCTGATCGCGATTGGCACAGGCGGCGCGTCGGCTGGCTTGGCGAAGGCCCTACGCCAGCGGCTTGAGGGCTTGATTCCACAGTCGCTTGGCGGTTTGGCAATAATATTGAAGGACGCAAGGGTGGCCATGCGGGCGCACTTTCCGGGTGCTACCGAAAGGCGGCGCGCGATTGACGCCGCGCTTGATCCAAGCGGGCCGCTTGATGTGCTGATGGCACATGACGCAAGTGCGGTTGAACGCTGGCTCAACGCTCCGGTTGGTGGAGCCAGTGGACGCTATCATCACCTTATCATCGCGTCGGACGACCCCGATGACCTGACACTGGCTCAAGCGCGGCTACTTGGTCAGGCTGACCAGATATTCCACACCCCGACCATTTCGCCCGCCATTCTTGCACGCGGTCGTGCTGATGCGGTGCGCAGCGCTTGCTCTACCGCGCCCGATCCGCCATTTGAGGGCGTTATTCTTTATCTGGAGCGGCGTTGATGCGCGGGTTTGTTCTGAACGACGGCAGCGCGTCCGAAAATGACTTTGCTGATGCCGCGGCGCAGTTTGGCACCGCGAAGTTTGTGTGGCTGCACCTTGATGGTCGCAAAGAAGACGCGCAGGCGTGGCTAAAAGCCCAAACCGACATCCCAGAAATCGCGCGCAGTGCTTTGCTTGCTTCGGAAACCCGGCCACGCAGTGATACGATTGGCCACGGTGCACTCGTCAATCTGCGCGCACTTGGCGCAACGCCTGATGATGATCCTGATCCGCTGGTTTCAATGCGCTTCTGGGCGGAGACGGGCCGCGCAATCTCGCTGAGTTACCGCTCGCCACTCGCGCTTGAACCAGTGATCGCGCAGTTTTTTGGCGGCGAGATTCGCGATGGCGGCGATCTTGTTTCCGAAGTCGCCGTCCATATCACTGAACAACTTGATCCACACATTGCTGCAATGGGCGATACGCTTGATGATATTGAAGTGGAGTTGGAGAATGAACGGCTGCCAGCGCTTCGCCGCAAGGTCAATCATGTCCGCAGCCGCGCGATCAGCTACCGCCGTTTTGTGGCACCACAGCGCACTGCACTTGAACGGCTTGCGAGTGAGCCATGTGCCTGGCTTGACGAGGATGACAGACTCCACTTGCGTGACGCCGCTGACCGGTTCGCGCGAATGGCCGAAGAGCTTGAGTCAATCCGCGAACGCGCGGCGATTGTCCATGATGAGTTGACTGACCTGCGCGCCGAGGAGCTTGATAAACGCGGGCTGGTGATTGCGATTGTCGCCTTCGTCTTCCTGCCGCTAACGTTTCTCACCGGGCTGCTCGGCATGAATGTCGAAGGGATACCCTATGCCAAAGAGCCTTGGGCGTTCTGGGGCGTGGTTGGCGTATGTTTGCTGGTTGGCATGGGCGTAATTGGTTATTTCGTGCGCAGACATTGGCTCGAACGATAGGATTTGCCTGATATGGTGCACAGCGTCTTTGAACTGTTCAAGATCGGCGTCGGCCCGTCATCATCGCATACGATGGGGCCGATGAGCGCAGCGTGCGATTTTGTTGCTGGGCTGCGCCGTGACGGGCTGATGCCACGCACGGCGCGTGTTGCGGTGACGCTTTATGGTTCACTCGCATTTACAGGCAAGGGCCATGCGACTGATAATGCGATCCTGCTCGGACTTAGCGGGCAGCGGCCCGATACCGTTTGCCCCGACGGCGCGATTGTGATGGTCGAGGCGATCCGCACCAGCCGTGAAATCAGGCTTGATGGTGTCCACTGTCTCCACTTCGATGAAGCGCGCGATCTGATCTTCAATCGCAAGGAGCGGCTGTCCTTCCATTCAAACGGAATGCTGTTCGTGGCCTATGATGATGCAGGTGCTGAACTGCGTGCATGGACGGCGTATTCGATTGGCGGCGGCGCTGTGGTTGACGAGACGCAGATTGCCGCCAACGCGCCGCCCGCAACACTTGCCGATATTCCGCACAGTTTTTCTTCAGGCGACGCGTTGCTTGCGCAGTCGGAGACGTCAGGGCTGACAATCGCCGCGCTCGCGCTCGCCAATGAAACCGCGAATAGCGAGGAAGCCGCGGTTCGCACGCAGCTCGCGTTGATCCGTACTGCCATGTCGGACTGTATTGACCGGGGGATGCGGACTGGGGGAGAGCTTCCCGGCGGGCTGAAGGTCAAACGGCGCGCGCCGTTGTTTCACGGCGTCATCCTCGCCCGGCAAGAACGTGCGCTCGCTGATCCACTGTCAGTGCTTGATTGGGTCAATCTCTGGGCGCTTGCGGTCAATGAGGAAAATGCCGCCGGGGGCCGGGTGGTGACTGCACCCACCAACGGCGCTGCGGGGATTGTGCCCGCAGTGCTGCGCTATTATGAGCGTTTTGTGCCGACCGCAACTGAGGCAGGCGCTGATAATTTCCTGCTGACGGCGGGTGCGATTGGCAGTTTGTTCAAGGAAAATGCCTCAATCTCAGGCGCTGAGGTTGGCTGTCAGGGAGAGGTTGGCGTTGCTTGTTCAATGGCGGCGGCCGGGTTGACAGCGGCGATGGGGGGCAGCAGCGGCCAGATTGAAAACGCCGCTGAGATTGGTATGGAGCATAATCTCGGCCTGACCTGCGATCCGGTTGGCGGGCTGGTGCAGGTGCCGTGCATTGAGCGCAACGCCGTCGGCGCGATCAAGGCGATTGAAGCCTCACGATTGGCACTAATGGGAGACGGCACTCACCGCGTCAGCCTTGACCAAGTGATTGAAACAATGCGGCGGACGGGCGCAGACATGAACCGCAAATATAAGGAAACCTCGCTCGGCGGTCTGGCGGTCAACGTGGTCGAGTGTTAAGCCGCCACGGCATAGGCCGACTGGCTTTCCTCGATCCACGCGCCGCCTAGCACACGGTCACCGTCATACAGCACCGCCGCTTGCCCCGGTGAGACGCCGTATTCGGGCGTGTCGAATATCAGCCATTCGCCCTCGATCCGCGCTGGGACTGGCTTGGCAAGCGAGCGTACTTTGGCCATCACCGCGCGGCCTTCAACACTGTCAAGCCAACTTGGCTCGGACAGTCGCGCGGCACTGACGGCAAGTGCGGCACGCGGGCCAACGACAACGCGCTGCGCCTCTGGCTCAAGCCGGATGACGTAAAGCGGCACGGCCAGCCCGCCAAGTTCAAGCCCCTTACGCTGGCCGACGGTATAATGGATCAGCCCCTTGTGACGGCCAAGCTCGCGGCCTTCGAGATCAACGATGGCACCGTCACGTTCGGCTTTGGGCCTGATTTTGCGGACGATGCTGGCATAATCGCCATCAGGGACGAAACAGATATCCTGACTGTCGGGCTTGGTCGCAACGCCCAATCCAAGCTCAGCGGCAATCTTGCGGACATCGGTCTTTGGCATTCCGCCAAGCGGGAAGCGCAGATAGTCAAGCTGATCCTGCGTCGTCGCAAACAGGAAATAACTTTGATCACGCGCGGGATCGAGCGCGCGGTGAAGCTCAGCGCCTCGCGCGCCAACGACTCGGCGCACATAATGGCCCGTTGCCAAGCAATCAGCGCCAAGCTCGCGCGCGAGTCTGAACAAGTCAGTGAATTTCACCCCCATATTGCAGCGCACGCAGGGGATGGGCGTACGCCCGCGCATATATTCGTCAGCGAAATGATCAATCACTGAGTCGCGGAAACGGCTTTCATGATCGAACACATAATGGGCGATGCCAAGGCTATCGGCAACCGCGCGCGCATCGCGGATGTCCTGCCCTGCACAGCAGCTCCCCACACGTTTTACAGCACTACCATGATCATAAAGCTGAAGCGTAATCCCAATCGTTTCAGCGCCTGACTTGGCGGCAAGCGCTGCCACCACCGACGAGTCGACGCCGCCCGACATCGCGACGACAATGCGCTTCGGCGTGTCGCCGCGTTCTAACTGAAACAGATCGGTCATAGTGAACGCCTTTAGACGATATGTTTCTTAAGCAACAGTCCACCGAGATTAACAGGGAGTTTCTCTCGCATTTACAAGGCCTTCATGCCTTTGTGGCAGAGACGTGACATGGATTTAGGATTCGCCCGTCGCAGTAACGCCCGTAGTGGTGCCGCTGACCCAGCATTTGACTACCGTATGCTGCTTGCCAGCGTTTCGGCGCGTCAGGCAGTGTCACCCACTGCGCAGGCCCAGGCCGCAATCGGACGCGGCAGCATAACAGATTTTATATCAGGTGCACGCAAGCCAGTGTCGGCAAGTTTCCATGCGGCGATTGCACATGACATCGCAACCGAACGTAAATCTTTATGAACGCCCTGTTTACCTTGGCGTTTCAGCGTTCGTTCAACGCTTGTCGGTTAAGGATAACAACATGGCAAGTATACGGGCTCTCCCGCCCGAGTTTGAGGTAAGCATGATCGAGAACCAGAAAATACGTCCAGCGCAAGTTATTGGTCCCTTGGGCGAATCGCTGACGGTTGATAGCTTGCCACCGCCCAATACAACCCGCTGGGTTGTGCGGCGCAAAGCTGAGGTTGTCGCGGCAGTCAACGGCGGCTTGCTCAGCGTTGACGAGGTTTGTGATCGTTACAGTCTGACTCTTGAAGAGTTCGCCGGATGGCAGCGCGCGGTTGACCGTTCGGGAATGCCGGGCCTGCGTGTCACCCGAATTCAGCAGTATAAGTCACTCTATGAGCGGCAGCAGCGTTTTTAAGGTAGAGTTTTAATCTGCGCGCTTGAGGATATTGAGCACTGCCTCAACCACCTCAGGCGCGCACGCAAAGGCAAGGTGCCCGCAATCAACCTCGATCGCTTCGTCTGACTCGCCTGGGCGACCGCAGGCACTGGCGGGCGAGACAATTCCGTCACGACGTGACCATAACGCATAAGTTGGCACGGGCGGTTTTTCGGCAAGGCGCGTCTCAATCGGCGGCGCGTCCACCGCGTGTTTGGTCACCCATTCATATACACGCCACGCATTATTAGCACGCGGATCGCCCGAAAACGGGCTGCCCATTGTGATCACGCGCGCAACCCGGTGCGGCGCGCGCTTGGCATATTCGCGCGCGATCAGCCCGCCCAGACTCCAGCCAAGCAATGTGACCGGGCCATCCGCACTGCGTTCAATCCTGTCAAGCTGAGCGTCGAGCCGGTCAAGCATATCCACCGTCACCCCGAGATTGCGACCAAGCCCCCAACCAAACG
Organism: Sphingomonadales bacterium; assembly: GCA_043765635.1. Lineage (GTDB taxonomy): Bacteria > Pseudomonadota > Alphaproteobacteria > Sphingomonadales > Sphingomonadaceae > Aquisediminimonas. The sequence continues at coordinate 35,260 of JAYUIX010000192.1, read as the reverse complement.
CGCGGTAGCCGGCACAATCAAGCGTATGGCGAAGCAATTCCATCCGCACTTCAGCAACCATGAAGCCGGGCAGAATCATTACCGGATGTCCGTTACCCTGATGCGCTTTGGCGATTCCGCGATTGTGCCGCGCTCCCCGCGCCCAGTCGCCAACCACGCGTGCCTCGCCTAATAAAAGCGATAAAGGCGGAGCGGTGAAATCGGATGGGGCAAAACTTTGATACATTTTGATGGGACTCAACTGAATGACGAAAGTCTCAACTTGTGGATAATTTCATCAAAATGCAATAAAAATACCATTCTTCTGTCATGGACAGCGCGCCGAATTGTCCTAAATGAGCGACATGCCACCCCTCACGACGCAAACGACTGAAGCCACCAATCTCGATTTCGCCGTGATGCGTCGGTTCCTGCCCTATCTGTGGCCCAAGGATCAGCCTGCGCTGCGCGTTCGCATTGTTATCGCGCTGTTGCTGGTGCTCGCTTCAAAGCTCGTGATGTTCAGCATGGGCTGGCTTTACGGCCAGGCGATTGACCGGATGACGCCGGGGCAGGAAAGCGGCGTCACCATCGCGATTGCCTTGGTTGCGGCTTATGCTGGCGCGCGATTTGCCGGGGTGCTGTTCGATAATCTGCGCAATACCGTGTTTGAACGCGTCGGTCAGGATGCGACGCGGCGTCTGGCCGAAAATGTTTTTGCGCATCTCCACAATCTCTCGATGCGCTTCCACATGAACCGGAGGACGGGTGCTGTCACCAAAGTGATTGAGCGCGGCACCAAGAGCATTGATATCATGCTCTATTTCCTGCTGTTCAACATCGCGCCGACGGTGATCGAGCTCATCGGCGTATCGCTGATTTTCTGGACGAAGTTCGGTTTCGGCTTGGTCGCGGCGACTATGGTGATGGTTGTCACTTACATATTTTTCACTCAGCGGGTGACTGATTGGCGTGCCAAACTGCGTGAAGAGATGAACGATCTCGACACGCAGACCGTGGCGCGCTCGGTTGATAGTCTGCTCAACTATGAAACGGTCAAATATTTCAACGCCGAGGCTCGTGAGACGAAGGCTTACGGGAAGGTTGCCAAGGCATGGGCCGAGGCAGCGGTAAAATCGGAAAATTCGCTCGCACTGCTCAATGTGGGTCAGTCGCTGATCACCAATCTGATGATGGCAGGGGCGATGGGCTACACCGTCTGGGGCTGGTCAAAGGGCTGGTTTACAACGGGCGACGTGGTGTTTGTGAATACGCTGCTCGCACAATTGTTCCGCCCGCTTGATATGCTCGGCATGGTATACCGCACGATCCGCCAAGGGATTATCGATATGGCGGCGATGTTTGAACTGATCGATTCGGCGCCCGAAATTGTCGACAAGCCCGGCGCACCTGCGCTTGTGATCAGTGGCGGGGCACTGGCGTTTGAGGGCGTGACCTTTGGCTATGATCCTGAGCGGCAGATCCTCAACGGGGTCAGCTTCAGTATTCCCCCCGGCGGGACGCTTGCAGTGGTCGGGCCGTCAGGTGCTGGCAAATCGACCATCGCGCGGCTGCTATACCGTTTTTATGATGTGACGGGCGGGCGGATCACGCTTGACGGGCAGGATATCCGTGACGTGACGCAAAGCTCGCTGCGCGCGAACATTGGCATTGTCCCGCAGGATACGGTGCTGTTCAACAACAATATTGGCTATAATATCGGTTACGGTCGCGAAGGTTCCACGCAGGACGAGATTGAAGACGCCGCGCGCGGTGCCGCGATCCACGGCTTTATCGCCAGCCTGCCCGATCAATATGAGGCTAAAGTCGGTGAACGCGGATTAAAGCTTTCGGGTGGCGAGAAACAGCGGGTTGCGATTGCGCGAACGCTGCTCAAAAACCCGCCAATCCTGATCCTTGATGAAGCAACCAGCGCGCTCGATAGCCGTACCGAGGCCGATATTCAGGCAACGCTTGACCGCGTGTCAGAGCGGCGGACAACAATCATCATTGCGCACCGTCTCTCAACCATCGTCGATGCAGACACGATTATAGTGCTTGATGCAGGCCAGATTGCCGAGGCTGGCACCCACGCAGAACTGCTCCGCAAAAACGGTCTTTACGCCGAAATGTGGATGCGCCAGCAGGCCGAAAGCGATGACGAGATGGTCGCTGCGCAGTGACTGTTGCCGGGCGTCTCAAGCAAGTTTTCGGCTTTTCCGAATTTCGCGGGGTGCAACGCCAAGTGGTTGACCGGGTGCTCGCGGGCGAACGCACGCTTGCGGTGATGCCGACAGGCGCTGGAAAATCGCTCTGCTATCAGCTTCCGGCGACGATGTTTGAGGGGACGACGATTGTTATTTCCCCGCTGATCGCGCTGATGCATGATCAAATGCGTGCGGCAACCGCTGTTGGCATAAGCGCGGCGACGCTGACTTCAGTTGATGATAACCGCGCCGAAACGGTTGATCGGTTCCGAAGCGGTGCCCTCGATCTGCTCTATGTTGCGCCTGAACGCGCCTCAGGACATGAGTTTCGCGGTCTGCTGCGTGAGGCGAGGATAGCGCTCTTCGCGATTGACGAAGCGCACTGTGTGTCTGAATGGGGGCATGATTTCCGCCCTGATTACCGGCTGCTCCGCCCGCTTATGGATGATTTTCCCGAAGTGCCGCGTCTGGCGCTGACCGCGACGGCCGACGCGCATACACGCGCTGACATATTGGCGCAGCTTGGCATTCCCGTTGGCGGGATGATCGTCGCTGGCTTTGACCGGCCCAATATCCGTTATGCGATCACGCCAAAGGCCGGGACGACTGCGCAAGTTGCCGATATTGTTGCGACGACACCTGGGGCGGGCATTGTCTATGTCCAGTCACGCGCAGGGGTCGACAAGCTCGCCGAACAACTGCTTAAAACCAGGCGGCCCGTTCGCGCCTATCATGCCGGGCTTGATCCAGATATTCGCAGACGAAACCAAGCCGATTTTGTTGCGAGCGAGGATATGGTGATGGTCGCCACGATCGCGTTCGGGATGGGAATTGACAAGCCTGATGTGCGCTTTGTTGCCCATGCCGGTTTGCCCAAATCGATTGAGTCTTATTATCAGGAAACGGGGCGTGCAGGCCGTGACGGTGATCCGGCGGTGGCGCATATGTTTTGGGGCGCGGAGGATTTTTCGCGTGCGCGCCAATGGCTTAGCGACGTTGAACCCGCCCGCCTTCCGGGCGAACGCGCGCGGCTCGCCTCGCTTGGCGCACTGGTTGAAACGGGGGGATGTCGGCGCGCGGTGCTGCTGCGTCATTTCGGCGAAACGCCGCCAGATAATTGCGGCAATTGTGATAACTGCGTTGCCCCGCCCAAGGCGATTAACGTGAGTGAGATCGCGCGCAAATTCCTCTCGGCGGTGTACCGGACAGGACAAAGTTTCGGCGTTGGCCATCTCGAAAACATTCTAACCGGGCGGGCCGACGAACGCGCGGTCAAGCTTGGCCATGACAAACTGTCAGTCTTTGGGATTATCAGCGGCGAAGAGGCGACACTGATCAAACCCGTTGCACGGTCACTGCTCTTGAAAGACGCACTGCGCAACAATGAGCACGGCGGGCTGATGTTTGGACCGGAGGCAAAGGCAATTCTCAAAGGCGATCAGTCGCTTGCGCTTGTCCTTGCCCCCAAACGCGAACGCAAAGTGCGCCGTGAGGGCGTGCCCAATCCAAGTGGTGATCCGCTGTTTGAGGCACTGCGCGCCAAACGCCGCGAACTTGCGGCCAGTGCAGGCGTCCCGCCCTATGTCATTTTCCATGATGCCACGCTGCGCGATATGGCGCAGATCAGGCCCAAATCGATCCGCGACATGGCGCTCGTCAGCGGCATCGGCGCGCGCAAACTTGAGGATTACGGTGACGCGTTTCTGGCCGTGATAAGACGGTTCTAGGTTATCGCTTGGTAACCTCAGCAATCACGCCCTGTGCTTGCTTGATCGCTTCAGCCGTTGTCATTTTACCTTCGTCGATTTCATCGGCATAGCCCATCAGGCGCACCCCGCCCTCAGAGCCAGTTTCGGCTACTTCGGTAACGCGCACTTTGCCGCTGCCGCGTTTGATTGCTCCGTCCCACCCCGCACGGACGGCGGCCCAATAATCCTTAGTTTTCAACCAATATTCGTCAGCGCGTTCAGCCTTGAAGCCATCAAAGCGTGTGTAAGTATTCAGCGTCATTTCCTGAACGATGGGGATTAGTTTGCCGTCTTTGATTCCCATTTTCATGTTATCTTGCCAGTGAATCCAGCCTGTGGGCGTTGGCGAATGGCGGTTGATCGCTTTGTAGCGATCATAAACGGGCTTGCGGATTGCATCGCGCCGCGCGAGTGGTCGCCATGTCCAGTTGCTGCGCCAGCGCTGGACACCGCCTTCGTCCACCCATTCGCCCCAACCGCCGTAGCGCGGGCTATCATCGGTTTGCCAAACGGTTTGTGACCAGCGACCTTTGCGCATTGTCTGCGGCACTGCGTCAACCTTCCACTGATTTGGCCCGGCATAAACCAGCACATTTTCAGGTTCATACACCCAATCCTGCCGCCAATGCTTGACGAGCCCGGTTTTGCCATCACCCATGTCAATCACGAGGATGTGCTGGAGGCTGATCTTGCGACCCGTATCCTCAATCACGCGAACAACCTCATGCCCGCCCGAAACCTTTGCCGCGATGGGCGTATAATCGCTTTGCCAAGCTGTCTGTTCCTGAAAATCAAACTTGACCTTGAATGTGCCCGACATCGCGAGAATGTTCGCGCGATCGGCCTTCATTTTGGCGGTTTCAGCCTCTGAAGATTGCGCGGCAATTGGCCCGTCGGCATAAGCAGGAACCGCAAAGGCCATAAGCGAAGTGGCGAGCAATAAAGTAAGCGTTGGTTTGATCATCATGGTCTCCCTTATCATAAAATCCTAGAACCGAACACTGAGAGACGCGCTGGCATTGCGCCCCGGCTGGGTGAAGGCGTCAGTAATCAGTGAAGTATTAGCGAGGCCGCGCACATCGGCATATTCGATATATTTCTTGTCGAATATATTGAATACCCCGATTCGCGCGGTCAGCGCATCGCCAATTTTGATGAAGGCCGTCGCGTCAAAAATTGTGAAGGACTGTGGCCGGAAACATTCAGGCGTGCACAAACCGAACACCCGTCCCGCCTCTTTACGCGCACTGTGCGTTGCGATCAATTGCCCGCCAAAGCGTCCGCTCGGCGCGCGGTATCCTGCACCGCCAACAAGCTTCACTGGATCAATCGAGAGCAAAGCCGTCCGCACATTGGCGCGGTAAAACTGATTACCCGACGCATAAGCAAGCGAGAGCGTCGCGTTCAGTCCGTTTTTGGACTGCGCATCAAGCCGCGCTTCTGCACCTTCAATCTTCACCCGGTTGAGATTGACATATTGGAACAGCACAGGATCAACCACAGTGCCCGTACCGCTTATCTGCACCTGCGAAATGAAATTGCGGTAGCGCCCTGAAAAGGCGGTCATCGCGAAATTGATCCCATTGCCGCCGATACGGATGCCGCCTTCATAAGTTTCGCTTGTCTCAGGCTTGAGATCGGGGTTGCGCAGTGTCTGGTATGAGAAGGGAAAGGCGCTTGGATTATCAAAAAACTGATTGATCTCAAGTGGTGACGGTGCCTGAAACCCGCGCGCATAATTGGCGAAGATGCTGACAATCTTATTCGGCTTGACGACAACGCCAAGCTTTGGCGAGAGCCGCGATCCATCCTGTCCGCTGCCAACAAAAAAGGCCGGGAGCAGCGGATCATCAAGCGGATCAACCTTGTAGTAATCGAAGCGGAGTGCCGGAAACAAAGTCAGTGTGCCATCGCCAACGACGATATTATCAGCGAGGTACAGCCCCGACAGCGTGAAATCAGTCACTGGAAATGCGCGCGTGGGAAACACATCGGGCGGCGTCGGCACGGTGCCGCTGCGCAAACCCTTTTGCCGGGTGACGTTGTAATCGCCGCCGTAAAGCAATGTGTGCTTGATGATGCCCGTTTCAAAAATGCTGCGTGCCTCAAACGCGCCGCCAATCACGCGGTTTTCAAACGTGTTGAGCCGGGTACGATCAAGCGCAGTATTGCGATCTTCGGCGGAAAACTGGCTATTCTTCCCCTGTTGATAAAATCCTGTGATTTGGAGAAAATCAATAAAACCGTCATTTTCTCGGGCGTAATCAAGGCTCACCCGGTTGCGCTTGGTCTTGTCGCGCGCTTGCAGGTTGAGAACGGCAGTAGCCCCAAGTACGCCGACCGCTGGTGGCGCAGTCCGCGCACTGATCACGTCAGTGCGCGTTTTGCTGTCAAGATGATCAAGCGTCAGGCGGACACGGTTATCACCATCGGGCTGCCAGACAAGCTTGGCAAAGCCAGCGTTTGACTGGCTGTCCTGCGGGTTGGGCGCGGTGCGTGTGCTGTTAAGCGCGCGGTTGTTCCCTTGGTTCTCAAGTTCCTTGCCGTCGCGCCTTGTGTAGGCAAACAGCGTCGAAAATGCGCCTGCGCGTCCCGCGATGATTGCGGTCTGTGTAAATTCATTGTCAGCCGAGTCGTAAGCCGTGCGGCCAAGCCCGGCAAAGCGGCGGCTGTCATTCTTCAAGATATCGGCTGGGTCGCTGGTGATGAAACTGACCGCGCCTGCTAGGCCGTCACTGCCATAAAGTGCCGATGATGGCCCGCGCAGTATCTCGACTGATTTGACGATACCGATATCAACATAATCGCCGCGCCCCGCCGCCTGCGCGCCGAATGAAAAGCCATCGGGCACGCGGATGCCGTCAACTTGGATCAGAACGCGGTTGCCCTCAATCCCGCGAATGTTGAAGCCTTCTGCCCCGCCGCGCCCGGTTGATCCGAGCGCAGCCGAAAAGCGGGATGGCGCACGGCGGACGCTGACGCCGGGCTCAAAGCGAACGAGATCACGGATGTCCGAGGCTAACTCATCGGCAATCTGCTCAGCGCTTTTTACGGTAACGATGGCGGGCACATCATTAACGTTTTGGGGCACGCGCGTTGCCGTTACGGTAATCGTTGCACCTGCTTCTGCGTCATCACCCGCGACCTGTGCACGACCGACCCCTGACGTCATAGCGAGTGCAAGTGCGAGTGCCGCGCAGGTCGGGCGTACTGCGCGCCGGAAGTTAGAGCCTGAACGCGTTAGGCAGGTTTCACGGGCGATAAATTGCAAATCGGGGCGGGGCAACGGAATCTCCATATTTCACTTGATAATGAGAGTGATTCTCAATATCAAGTGAAATATGCTGGGTTCTCCCCAACGTCAACCCAGCATTATGTTCGTTCCTCCAGGACGATTATAGGACTCGCCGGGGTTGCAGCAGTGCGGCCCCGGTGCTTTTTGATCAGAAATCCTATTTACTTTTGCCGTAAAAATCAGGTCTCAGCACCGAAGCGGTACGGTCTTTAGGCAACTGCCCAGAAACGTTCGCGGAACCATTTGGTGACGATATATTTGCGCCCCGCTGACACCGGCACGCCCTCATGGAGTGTGAGTGTGTTAGGGGCGCCGATATCGTCCATGTTATTCCACATCACAAGCATTGCGGTGCGGGGACTAACGCACATGCCCGCGTTTGGAAAATTGGTTTCGCCGCCGCCTTCCGGCTCATTGAGGTAAATCATCCCCGTCCAACTGCGCTGTCCACCTGATTTGCGCTCATCTTCCCAATAGGGCTGGCTTGGGAAGAAATGATCATAATGGGGTTTGAACTGCTGTCCCACGTCATAGCGCTGGCCTTGCAGCGTTTCGCCGTGGCGGCGGTCAATCCCCATCAACGTGCAAATCCGCCCCTCTATGCGCGCGACGGTGGGGTGGTGCGGATCAAGGTTGCAGCTAAAACTAGTGCGGAAGCCCTTTTGCTCGGTGCCTTCGTAAAGCTTTGACGGGAAGGCGTCACTCTCGATTAGCGCAATGATTTCTGCGCATTCCTCATCAGTCATGAAATGCTGGACGATGTACAGATCAAGCCCGCCGCCTGAGACAATCTCGACGCGGTCATGTTTCTTCAGTTTGCGGCGGACATTTTTGCCGATCTCGGCAAGTTTGGTTGATCCCAGCGCCTGTTTCTTGTTCGCCGTACTCACTCGATTACGCGGCCCCGAACCATCACAAAATCAACCTTTTCAAGCGCGCGAACATTGGCGAGCGGATCGCCAGTGACGGCGATTATATCAGCTGAATAGCCAACCGCAATCTTGCCGACTTCGCCGTCAAGACCAAGCAATTTGGCAGCACCCGTTGTCGCGGTGGCAATCGCTTGTGCCGGAGTCAGCCCACCGAGTTCAACCATCTGGGTAAATTCTTGAGCATTGCGGCCATGTTCGAATACGCCCGAGTCAGTACCAAAGGCAATTGGTACACCCATTTCACGGGCTGATCTGAGTGCAAAGCCAACCGATTTTAGCGTCTCGCGGACTTTGGCTTCAACCGTTGGAGTATAAATGTTTTTGCCAAGCCGTTCGCGAATGCCCGTGAACGCCATCAGCGTTGGCACCATGTAACTGCCGTTCGCTTTCATCATCTTGAGCGCTGCGGTGTCAGCAAAGGTGCCGTGCTCGATTGAATCGACGCCTGCTCTGGCTGCGCCTTCGATCCCGCGCGCGCCGTGGGCATGGGCTGCAACCTTGAGCCCAAGCCCGTGCGCGCTGATGACGATGGCGCTCATTTCTTCGTCAGTAAAATGTTGGCCCAAGCCGCGCCCTTGCTGGCTCAGCACGCCGCCGGTCGCCGTGATTTTGATAACATCGGCCCCGCGCTTGGAGGCTTCGCGCACCCGCGCTGCGCACTGGATCGCCCCGGTGCAGGTGTTGCCGCCATCAAGCGCTGCGTTCACTTCGGGGCGGAAACCCGACACGTCTCCGTGGCCGCCGATGATCGAGATTGAGGTGCCTGCCGATAAAATCCTAGATCCGGGAATCAAGCCTTTGGCGGTGCCATCACGCAAAACAAAGCCAACAAGCTGTGCCGAACCGAGGTCACGTACAGTGGTAAAACCAGCCAGCGCAGAAAGCCGGGCGTTCTTTGCGCCAACGATGACGCCCCATTCGTCGGGATCAACTGCTTCGCTGCGATAATCACCGCCAGGATCGCTCGAGAGATGGACGTGGCTGTCAATCAGGCCGGGTAAGACGGTTTTGCTTGAAAGATCAATCAGCTTTGCGCCGGACTCGGCAGGTTTTAGCCCTGCTTCAATCAAAGTAATTTTGCCATCGATAACCGTAATCGTTGATGGCCCTGCCGCTGACACCGAAGCGTTGCTAATCAGTCGTCCGGCGTGGATGATAATCTTTTCGGCACCCGCTGTGCCTGTCGCTGCCAGCGTTGCCGCCATCCCGATCAGTATATTTCGCATCGTCGCTCCCTTGGTTGCCTCCAGATTGGCGACTGGCGACGCACGATGCAAGCACTCATACAAAAGCCTGGAGCGTTTCCACTCCAGGCTTTTGTTGTGACGACGATGGTTTTACCAGAAGAAGTCGTGAATCACATCAATCACCGCGCCGCTGCGCAGATCGATCAGCAACACATCGTCATAGTAACGTACCCAGCGGTATGGCCCGTCGGCATAGGGCAAGCGGTAGGCAAAGGGATCGCTGATCCAATAGCGGTTATTATAATAGCTTGAGCCAATCCGGATGCCGATGCTGAAGCGCTTATATCCGTAGCGTGATCCAAATGGATCATAATAGCGCGACTGGCGATAAAAGTTGCGGTTTGAATAGCGGTATGCCTGCCAGTCATAGCGATTATCCCGCCGCCAATCGCGGTTCCAGCGGAAATCCTTATTGCCGTTATTATAACCATAATCACGGTTATCGCGATTGCCGTAATTGCGACCATCGCGGCGCTGCCATTTGCCGCCCTTGTCGCGGTACCAATTGCCGTCACGCGCAATTTCGCCGCGTCGGCGCAGATCATCCCGGTTCAGACGACGGCTTTCGTCACGATCCGAACGATATTCTTCATTGCGCCCGAACCGCTGACCATCACTTGGATCAAAGCGGCGACCATCAAAACGCCGACCGTCGCCGCGTCGGTTATCTTGCTGCGTCCCAACAACTTCGGACTGTGGAGGAGTGCGGTTTACATCACCACCACCACGGCGATTATCAAATCGGCGATCATCGCGGCGGACTTCGACATTGCTTTGACGCTGATCATTCCGGCGGTTGAAAAAGCCGCCATCGCGTCTGGCCTCAACATTGTTTTGTTCGCGGTTGGTGCGCCGTTCAAAATCACCGCGATCACGTCGCACCTCGACATTGCCCTGTTGCTCTGCGCGGGGTTGAAACACACGTCGCTCTTGCTGGGGTGCTTGCTGAACCTGTACTTGTTCCCTTTGTTCGCGGGCACGCTCGATCCGCTGCGGCGCAGATTCGCGAACACGCTGGCGGCTTTCGATGGCATCAATATCGTTGGTCGCCTGCGCGATTGCGTCAGTTGAAACCGAAGCCAGTGCGGCCGCTGCTAAAATCAGGGCGCTAGTAAAATTACGCATAGTCAAGGTTACTCCTCAAACTTGTCACGACTCAAATACGCGTCATGAACGAGTTGAAGAGTGCGCCTCTGTCGATGAGCCGTAGCTTAACGAAATCGTAAGGAGATCGAAAGCTATTCGGGCTTTACCGGGGTCAGTGCAGGTACTGCGCGCGCGGCATCATCAGGAGCGATTCCAGGCGGAGGCGCAGCAACAATGCGCTCCTCGCCGCGCAGCACGGCGGCGGCACGTTTGATCGCGCGCCTTATCCTTGGATAGGTGCCACAGCGGCAGATGTTGGTAATTGCGGCGTTGATATCATCGTCACTCGGGCGCGGATTGGATTTGAGGAGGATTGCCGCTGCCATGATCATTCCGGGTTGACAGAATCCACATTGCGGCACGCTCTCGGCAGCCCACGCTTGCTGGACGGGGTGGCTGCGATCTCGCGATAGCGCTTCGATGGTGGTGACGAAACTGCCCTCAAGTGTGCTGATCGGTACCGTGCAACTGCGCACCGCACGGCCATCAACGTCAACAGTGCAAGCGCCACAATCACCAGTGCCGCAGCCATATTTGGTGCCTGTGAGGTTTGACGCATCGCGCAGCGCCCATAGCAAAGGTGTTGCGGGATCAAGACGGTACTCAACAGGTTGATCGTTAACAGTGAATTTAGTCACGCCAGCTTGTATCAATCATGTCGATCTTGCGCACCATCGCATCAAATTCCATCTGGCCGGGCTCAATTCCCGAGGTTTGCTGGAGATATTGATCACGCTGGTGGACAGCGATCACCTCGGGCGGCACCACAATTGGCATCCCCATTTTGAGCGTTTCCATTTGATGCTCGCACGCGCGCTGGAGCACCCAATATTTGACGAATGCAGCAGGCAATGTTTTCGCCATTACAACGGGGCCGTGATTTTTGAGCAGCATAATCCGCTTATTACCCAGATTTTTCACGAGCCGCTCGCCCTCTTCTTCGCGCACGGTAATCCCCTCAAAATCATGGTAGGCAACTTGGCCAACAAGGCTGCACGCATAGAAATTGATCGGCTGGAGGCCGCCCTCAAGCGATGATACTGCAACAGTCGCTGTCGTATGCGTATGGATGATTGCGTGGGCGTCGGGCAGTTCGCGGTGGAACAGACTATGCTGGACAAACCCTGCCTTATTTACATGCCATGGATTATCTGGATCGGCTTTGTTGCCATCAGCATCAATTTTGACAAGTGATGACGCGGTGATTTCGCCAAAGTGCATCCCGTATGGGTTGATCAGGAACGCCCCATCCTCGCCGGGGACTTTGACCGTGATATGATTGAAGATCAGCTCATCCCAGCCAAACATCGCAAAAATGCGGTAGCATGCGGCAAGTTGTTGCCGCGCGGCCCATTCGGTTTGACTGTACTGATTATGGGTTTTGAGCGCTGTGGCCATGAAGGCCTCCTATGTTAAGATGCACCATATTGCATAGGGGAATGCCCGGTTGCAATTGGGCAAGGCCACGCTTTTGCGGCTTCCCACTTGAAATTCTTCGAATCTCCTGTTAGCGGCTTTCTTAACGAAGCGACATATGTGTTGCTGCGAACCCTTTTCTTGTGTTTTGGGTCTTGGTTGTGCGCCGCGCATCCTGCCCAATTTTTTGCTGGAGTGTGACCAATTTATGCAAATCATCGTTCGCGATAACAATGTCGATCAAGCGCTGCGCGCGCTCAAGAAGAAGCTGCAGCGTGAAGGCGTTTACCGTGAGATGAAGCTTCGTCGCCACTATGAGAAGCCATCCGAAAAGCGTGCGCGTGAAAAAGCTGCCGCTGTGCGCCGAGCGCGCAAGATGGATCGCAAGCGCATGGAGCGAGACGGCGTTAAATAAAGATAACGCATTGATTTACTTGCCATATTGAGAGGGTCTTGATGTCCGTTACTGCTGTTCCAATTCCGCCTGTTGAAAAAGGCTCACTCATAAAATTATGGGGCGGTCTTGCGCTCGCGGTTGCGATTGCGGGCGGCGTAGCTTGGGCTGGTACGGGCGGTGGCTCATCGGGCGGTTGCAAGACAGTGACGGCTACAGGTCTTGGCATGAGCACAGTCAAAGCGGGCAAGGGCGCAAAGCCGACTGACACCGATGTTGTGCTTGTCAACTACAAGGGCCGCCTTGCAAGCGACGGCAAGGAATTCGATGCGGGACAGCGCGTGCCTTTCCCAGTGTCAGGCTTAGTCCCCGGCTTCACCGAAGGCCTCAAGCAGATGCAGAAGGATGGTAGTTACAAGCTGTGCATTCCGGCACCCCTTGGCTACGGTGCACAGGCAAATGAGCGAATTCCAGCCAATTCAGACCTCGTGTTTGATGTTGACTTGATAGACTTCAAGAGCATGGCTGAAATTCAGGCGATGCAGCAACAGCAAGGTCAAGCATCTGGCGGTGCCGAGGGAATGCCACAGGCTGCTCCAAATTAAGTTTTTGCGTGCGGCGCAATCAAGCTAGCGACTACTAACTTATTCAGCATTGTTTGGTCGCAAACTCGCGCCCGCGCGATTTGGGCGCAGTGCGCTGAACCAACTGATCGGGTTGGTCAGCCGCGACGAGCCATCAAGCGAGAAGGTGATGAATTCGGCGCGACCGCCAATATTTTCCCACGGCACGGGCCCGCCAAGTCCACCCTGATCAACTGAAAAGCGGCTGTCGGAGGAGTTGTCGCGATTATCGCCCATTAAGAACACATGGTTTTCTGGCACCGTAATTGCTGCGAAATAATCACCTTGGGATTCGTTGCCCAAATCAATCGTATCATAACTGCGGCCATTTGGCAGGGTTTCACGGTAGACGGGCAAATCACAAAAACGCGGTCCATTCATTGCATTGCCCTTCATAAGCCCGTCATAACGCAAGTCACTGCACGGCGTATTTTCATCAACAGGAATCATGCGTAATTGCATAAGGCCGCGCTTAACCGGAACTCCGTTCAATATGACGATACCGCCGCGTACCTCGATACGGTCACCGGGCAGGCCGATCACACGCTTGATATAATCTTGCTTAATGCCGGGAGGACTTGTGATGACGACATCACCGCGTTCGGGCAGACGGCCAAGGATGCGGCCCTTCATGAAGGGCAGCAAATGAAACGTCGGCGATACGAAAGACCAACCATAGGGATATTTTGTCACGACTAGTCGGTCACCTGTCAGCAAACCGGGCATCATCGATTCCGATGGTATATAAAATGGCTTGGCAACAAAGCTGTGAAAGCCAAGTACCGCAAGGATCAGCCAGAATACGCCCTTGGCCTCGGCCCACCAATCAGTGCCCTGTGCCGTACTTGAAGGTGCAATAACCTCAGGCGCAACCACTTCGACTTGATCCGTCACAATATACCCTCATTCAAAATCGGGATCGCTTCAATAATTACAAATGCTTGCGCCCATGGATGATCATCAGTGAGCGTTAGATGAATATGCGCATGATGGCCAGCCGGGGTTATTGCCTCAAGCCGCGTCTTTGCGCCGCCCGTTAGCATCAGCGTCGGCGCACCGGAAGGCGCGTTGACGACGCCAATATCTTTCATGAACACCCCGCGCTTAAAGCCCGTGCCCACGGCTTTAGAGAAAGCCTCTTTTGCGGCAAAGCGCTTGGCATAAGTGCCAGCGGCAGTGAAGGGACGCTTTTCAGCCTTGGCATTTTCAGTGTCAGTAAAGACTCGTGCCTTGAAACGCGCGCCAAAGCGATCAAGCGAGTTTTGGATACGCTCTATGTTGCACAAATCAGAGCCAAGCCCGATGATCATCCGATCATCCTGAGTGTGTCGAAGGACGCGCTTCATTCATCAGCACGCGCATTCGGCGGATGCTGGCATCAAGCCCGATAAAGATCGCCTCACCAACCAAGAAATGGCCGATATTTAACTCGGCAAGCTGGGGGATGGCGGCAATTGGTTGGACATTGTCGAACGTTAGCCCGTGCCCGGCGTGAGGCTCAATTCCGTTTTTCGCGCATAGTGCAGCAGCCTCAACAATCCGCGTGAGTTCAGCCGTGCGCGCCTCGCCTATGCTGTGCGCATAGCGACCCGTGTGCAGTTCAACCACTGGCGCGCGCAGACGGATCGCCGCCTCTATCTGGCGGGCTGAGGGTTCAATGAATAGGCTGACGCGGATTCCGGCATCGTTCAGCCGCATGATCAGCGGGACAAGGTGATTATGCTGACCAGCGGCATCAAGTCCGCCCTCGGTTGTTCGTTCTTCGCGTCGTTCGGGGACGATGCACGCGGCATGAGGTTTATAGCGCAGCGCAATCTCGACCATTTCTTCAGTTGCCGCCATTTCAAGGTTCACGGGCAGGGAAACAGCGGCCATCAGTGTACTGAGATCGCTGTCGCGAATATGGCGCCGATCTTCACGCAGATGAATGGTAATCCCGTCGCCGCCCGCTGCCTGCACCACTTCTACCGCGCGCATTGGATCAGGATGACCGCCGCCACGCGCATTGCGGATCGTGGCGACATGATCAATGTTGACGCCGAGGCGTAAGGGGTGGGTCATTTCCCGCGACTCCCCGGTTTGATAGCAGGGATGTGTGCGAGTTCGAAAGGCAGGGCATCGGCTTCATAAGTCGGGATATCAAGCCTGATCAGCGGGAAAAAGGGAACCCCGAGATCGACCGAACCATTTGAGCGGTCGACGAGTGCGGCTGCGGCGATTACTATGCCACCTTCTGCCTCAATCGCTTTGATCGCTTCGCGCGATGATAGCCCGGTGGTGACGACATCTTCCATCATCAACACTTTTTGCCCTGGCGTAAGCGCAAATCCGCGCCGCAGACCGAAAATACCGTCGGGTCGCTCAAGGAATAGTGCGTCAAGCCCAAGTGCGCGGCCCATTTCGTGGCCAATAATAATGCCGCCCATTGCAGGGGAAACAATAATCTCAACTGACCCCCGCAGCGCTTCGGGTATTTTAGCTGCTACTGCTTGTGCGAGTCGTGTGGCGCGTGCGGGATTGGCCAGAACACGTGCGCATTGGAGATAACGTGCGCTGCGCAGGCGCGATGATAGGATGAAATGCCCCTCAAGCAGCGCCCCGGCCGTCTTAAATTCCTCCAATACCGCTGTTTCGTTCACAATCTTATCCAAAAAACCCGTATTTGCGTTCTTCGCATATAGGGATAGGCGCATTCGAACAAGTGGTCTAAAAAAGTCGCTCGTTGTGCTTGAGCCTGACGAAGCGGCGGCGTATAGACCGCGCTAAGTTATGGGAATGGTAATCGTTTAGTGTGAAAACCCGGCGATTTCCTATTCTTTAAAGGTATGGAACCAAATATGAAGATGTTGATGTCCGTTGTTGCTGCGTTGGGTGTTTTGTTTGCGGCACAAACCAGTGATGCGCAGTCGCCAGTCGCCTCACAAACACCTATTGTCGCGCCCGCTGCAGCAAAAGCAACCGAGACAGCGCCAACGGCCGCTGCTCCAACCACTACGATCGGAACATCCGCCCCAGTTGACGGCATCGGTCAGCCTGTTCCCGGTGGTTATACCATTCAGCCACAAGTTACTGAAGACGGACAATATGGGCTTTGGATGCATAATTATTTGCTGATGCCGATGATGGTTGGCATTTCGCTTTTCGTGCTTGGTTTGATGTTCTGGGTGGTTGCCCGGTTCCGTCGCAAGGTTAATCCGGTTGCATCAAAAACAACGCATAATACCTTTATTGAAGTTGTTTGGACGCTTGTACCGGTGCTCATCCTTGTTGGGATTGCAATTCCCTCAATCAAGCTGCTTGCCAGTCAATATACGCCAGCGCCCGCCAACGCGATCACGCTCAAGGCAATTGGCAACCAATGGTACTGGTCATATGAATATCCCGATCTCGGCGTCGAGTTGACAGCCAACATGCTTGCTCCAGAGGAGGCACGTAAGCGTAAAGAGCCAGTGAACCTTGCGGTTGATAATCGTGTCGTCTTGCCCGTCAATACACCGATCAAATTGCTTACAACCGCCAACGATGTGATCCACGCTTGGGCACTTCCCGCATTTTGGATCAAAATGGATGCGGTTCCTGGCCGTACTAACGAAACAAGCTTCACGGTCACTAAAACGGGCGTCTATTACGGCCAGTGCTCTGAGCTTTGTGGTGACAAACATGGTTATATGCCCATTGGCGTCGAAGTCGTTTCGAAAGAAGATTTTGCTGAGTGGGTAAGAGCAAAGGGTGGCAAGATGCCGGGTGATGCTGCTGCCCAAACTACTCCCGCTGTCGTTACGCCCGCTGTTGTGACTCAAGCCACACCAGCCCAAGCTATACCCGCCCAAGCAACATCAGATAGTGCTGCCGCAACAATGCCTGCCGCAGTAAAGAATTGAGGGTCAGATCATGAGTGAAGCTACCGCCACCGCACATGCCTTTGAAGCGGCACACGCACATGGGTCTCATGACGCTGACCATAAGCCGAGCTTTGTCGGTCGTTGGCTTATGTCGACCAACCACAAGGATATTGGCACGCTTTATCTGATTTTTGCGATTATCGCAGGGATCATCGGCGGCGCGATTTCGGGGATAATGCGCGCAGAGCTTGCAGCTCCGGGCCTCCAATTTCTTGAATCGCTTGCTGGCGTTGATGGCAACGCACTCCACATGTGGAATGTGTTGATTACAGCACATGGTCTGATCATGGTATTTTTCATGGTAATGCCCGCAATGATCGGCGGATTTGGCAACTGGTTTGTGCCAATCATGATCGGTGCGCCTGATATGGCCTTCCCGCGCATGAACAATATCAGTTTTTGGTTACTTGTGCCCTCGTTTATTCTGCTGCTTGGCTCGCTGTTTGTTTCGGGTGGCACCGGGCCGGGCGCAGCAACAGGCTGGACGGTTTATGCCCCGCTTTCAACCAGCGGTTCGCCGGGACCCGCGGTTGATATGGCGATCCTGTCACTCCACTTGGCTGGGGCGTCGTCGATTCTTGGTGCGGTCAATTTTATCACGACCATCTTCAACATGCGTGCGCCAGGGATGACGCTGCACAAGATGCCATTGTTCGTCTGGTCAATCCTTGTCACCGCATTCCTTCTTTTGCTCGCGCTTCCCGTGCTTGCAGCGGCGATCACGATGCTTTTGACCGACCGGAATTTCGGCACGGCCTTCTTTGATGCGTCGGGTGGTGGTGACCCAGTGCTTTACCAGCATCTGTTTTGGTTTTTTGGCCATCCTGAAGTTTACATCATGATCCTGCCAGGTTTTGGTATGGTCAGCCAGATCATCTCGACCTTTTCGAAAAAGCCAATTTTCGGCTATCTCGGGATGGCTTATGCGATGGTGGCGATTGGCGTGGTCGGCTTCATTGTCTGGGCGCATCACATGTTCACGAGCGGTATGTCAGTGAATGTGAAGATGTACTTTACGGCGGCAACGATGGTGATCGCGGTGCCGACGGGCATCAAGATTTTCTCATGGATTGCAACGATGTGGGGCGGCTCGATCAGCTTCAAAACACCAATGCTGTGGTCACTTGGATTCATCTTCATGTTTACCGTTGGCGGCGTTACCGGAGTGCTTCTCGCGAATGGCGGCATCGATAATTATATGCATGACACATATTATGTTGTTGCCCACTTCCATTACGTCCTTTCACTTGGTGCGGTATTCGGATTGTTCGCTGGATTTTATTACTGGTTCTCAAAAATGACCGGAAAAGAATATAATGAATTGCTCGGCCAGCTCCATTTTTGGGTCTTCTTTGTTGGCGTGAACATCATCTTCTTCCCGCAGCATTTCCTCGGACTTCAAGGGATGCCGCGACGGATCCCCGATTATCCTGAGGCTTTTGCTTATTGGAATCAGGTCTCCACAGTTGGTTACGTTGTGATGGCGGCTGGGATGGTGTTTTTCTTCGTCAACCTCGCTTGGTCAATGCTCGCTGGTAAGAAAGCAGAAGCCAATCCATGGGGAGAGGGCGCGACGACGCTTGAGTGGACACTTTCAAGCCCGCCGCCTTATCACCAGTTTGAGACATTGCCGAAGATTAGCTGATGGCAAGCGCTGCACCCGAACTGTCACGGCCCGCAATCTCTGCGGACTGGCGAGATTTCCTCGCGCTGATGAAGCCGGGCGTGGTGCGGCTCGTTGTGTACACGGGATTGTGCGGATTGATTGCCGCACCGGGCGGCATTCACCCGGTGCTTGGTTTTACCGCTGTCCTTTGTATCGCACTTGCGGCGGGAGCAGCCGGGGCGCTCAACCAGTGGTATGAAGCCGATATCGATGCGATCATGAAGCGCACGGCAAAGCGCCCGCTTCCTGCGGGCCGGATGGAAAGTGAGAGCGCACTTCATTTCGGTGTCGCCGTTGGCGCATTTTCGGTGTTGTTGATGGGTTTTGCAACCAATTGGTTCGCGGCGGCCATTCTGGCAATCTCGATCCTTTTTTATGTTCTGATTTATACCGTCTGGCTCAAGCGGCGGACACCACAGAATATTGTGATTGGTGGTGCTGCCGGCGCGTTCCCGCCGCTGATTGGATGGGTTGCGGTGACAGGTGATATCTCAACCCTGCCCGTGCTGCTTTTTGCGCTAATTTTCTTGTGGACGCCGCCGCATTTTTGGGCGCTGGCCTTGTTCATGAAAGCAGATTATGCTGCTGCCGGCGTACCAATGCTTCCAGTGGTCGCGGGAGAACGAACGACGCGCCACCAGATATTCCTTTATACATTGCCAATGGCGGCGGTGGCCATATCGCCTTGGCCATTGGGGTTGACCGGAAATATTTACGGTATTGTTGCGACTGGCGGATCAGCGTTGTTTCTTGCACTCGCAACGCTCGTCGGTTTCCGCAAAACTGGTGAGAATGACAAGATGAAGGCAGAAAAGCGTTTGTTCGCTTATTCGATTGTCTATCTGTTCGTGTTGTTTGGTGCGCTTGCTGTTGATAGGCTCCTGATTTTATGACTGAGAATGAACGGCTCATCAAGCAACGCGTGCGCGCGCGGGTAACGGGTATTTTGCTGATCAGTTTTGTTGTGCTGATTTTTGCAATCAGCCTTGTTAAAATAGGTATTGCGGCATCATGAGCGGGACGGCGTCGATTTCACGCACTGGTATATTGGCCTTTACCATGGCAGGTTCCATGATTGGTGTCGGCTATGCAGCCGTTCCGCTTTACAAGCTTTTCTGCGAAGCTACTGGTTTTGGCGGCACGATCCAGCGTGTTGACGGCGATATTGCCTCAGGGCAGGGGATCGCGGGCAAGATCATGTCGATCCGCTTTGATGCTAATCATGTCAATGAACTGCCATGGGAGTTTAAGCCCGAACGCACTGTTGAAAAAGTGACGATTGGTGAGCGTGAGATGGCATTCTTCACTGCAAAAAATCTGTCTGATAAGCCAATTACAGGCCGCGCTTCATACAATGTGACGCCAACACAAGCAGGGAAATATTTTAACAAGATTCAGTGCTTTTGCTTCAACGAACAAACGCTTAAACCGGGTGAGCAAGTGCGGATGCCCGTTATCTATTATGTGGATCCCGGCATTATTACTGACCCAGACGCGAACACCGTACAAGAAATTACCTTGAGCTACACGTTTCATGTAGTGGACGAACCAGACAAGCCAAGCTAATTAAAGTGAAAATTACGATACAAATAAGAAAGTGACGACCATGGCCGGTGCCAAAACGCACGATTATCATATCCTTCCGCCAAGCCCTTGGCCAATCCTTGGTGCTTTTGCGGCACTCGCAATGGCGGCGGGCGGTATCATGTGGATGCACGCGCAACCCGGCGGTGGCGCGATTTTCTATGCTGGTGTGGCTGCGGTTTTGGCAACGGCGTATTTCTGGTGGCGCGATGTCGTGCGGGAAGCCCATGCCGGTGATCATACGCCCGTCGTTTCGCTTCATCTGCGTTACGGAATGATTCTGTTTATCGCCTCTGAAGTGATGTTTTTCGTTGGCTGGTTCTGGGCATGGTTTGATTTCTCGTTGTTTCCAGTTCCGCTTGCTGTAGTTGAGGGACAGGTTGAGATCCTTACTGATACCCTTGCTCAGTGGCCCCCCAAAGGACTTGAGGTTATTGATCCCTTCGCCTTTCCGCTGCTCAATACGCTGATTTTGCTTTGCTCCGGGACAACCGTGACATGGGCGCACCACGCGCTAATTAATGGTGACCGTGAGGGGCTTAAGAAAGGGCTTTGGGCAACAATTATCCTTGGTGCTATCTTCACAGCAATCCAAGCTTATGAATACGCCCACGCGCCATTCGCGTTCAAAGGGCTGAACTACAGCGCCGCTTTTTACATGGCGACGGGTTTCCACGGCTTCCACGTGCTCATTGGCACAATCTTCCTGATCGTTTGCCTGGCACGCACTTACAAAGGCCATTTTACGCCGCGCCAGCATTTTGGTTTTGAATCGGCGGCTTGGTATTGGCATTTTGTTGATGTCGTCTGGTTGTTCCTCTTTGTCGTCATCTATGTCTGGGGTAGCTGGGGCGCACCGATTCACGGATAATGACTTATCTGGCCCCTGATACCGCGCAGGCAGCGCTCAGGGGCCTATGTCCGCGCTGCGGCGCAACCGGGCTATTTGTTGGGATTATCAGCTTCGCACCCAGTTGCTGCGACTGTAGACTTGACTACAGCCAGTTCAACGTTGGTGATGGCCCGGCGGCGTTCCTTATCATGATTGTTGGCGCGATTGTCACGATTGCGGCGATCACTGTTGAGCTAAAGTTCGGGCCGCCTTTCTGGGTGCATATTTTGCTCTGGATACCCGTCACGGCAGCACTCGTCGTCAGCCTGCTCAGGATTGCCAAAGGCGCTTTGCTCGTGCTTGAATATCGCAACCGTGCGCGCGAGGGGCGGCTCATCGAATGAAGCAGTTACCATTTATTGCCACTGTGACTGTCGGACTTGCGGTTGCAGTGATGATTGCGCTTGGTATCTGGCAGCTTGACAGGCGCGGGCAGAAAGAAGCGCTGATCGCCCAATTTGCGGCGAATCAATCTCGCCCGTCAATGGCGTTTCCGGCAATCCCGATGGGGGATGAATTGCTGTTCCGCCGCGCAAGCGCATTTTGTCTGGAGCCGGTGAACGAGACGCTTGCGGCAGGTTATAATCTGAAAGGCGAACGTGGCTGGCGGCATTTGGTTGCGTGCCGGACAGGAGCTGAAGGGCCGGGCTTCACGGTAGATATTGGCTGGTCAGCCAGTTTTGAGGCACGCTCAACGTGGAAGGGTGGCGCGGTTGAGGGTGTTATCGGGCCGGTGCCTGATCAACGCAGCGTAATCGAACGGAGCGTCGCCGATAAAGCGCAGCAGCAATTGTTGCTCGTCGCGACGCGGGCAGGCGGCGGGCTTCAACCAAGTGCTGCGCCTTCGCTTGAAGGTATTCCCAACAATCATCTGGCCTACGCAGTGCAGTGGTTCCTGTTCGGAGCAATTGCGCTTGGCATCTATGGGCTGGCGCTGTGGCGACAGGCCGACAAATGAGCGTGTTGATCCGGCTGGCAACGCCTGAAGACGCGCCACTGCTCCCAGATATTGAACGATCCGCAGGCCATCTTTTTCGCCAGATACCAGGCTTGGAATGGATTGCTGAAGATCATGTCATGACAGTGGATCAGCATTTCCCTGCCATAGTTGCACAGTCAGCCTGGGTCGCTTGTGAAGGGAAAGCGCCTGTCGGGTTCTTAAGTGCTGAGCGCACGGTAGATATTCTCCATATTTGTGAGGTCTCAGTTCTTGCCAGTGTAATGGGTAGAGGCATTGGACGCAGATTGATTGAAGCCGCGATTGGCGCTGCTCGCGCGTCGGGCCTGTCCGCACTGACCCTTACCACCTTTCGTGACGTGCCTTGGAATGAGTCTTATTACCAGCGGCTTGGTTTTGAGACTGTGGCGGCGCATGATCTTGATCAGCGACTGGCCGCCATATTGGCTGATGAGGTGTCTGCGGGCCTGCCGGGGGATAGGCGCTGCGCCATGCACCTCAATCTTGTCGTAGCGCCAGCATCAGTCTAACGCGCAACACCATGTACTATGTCAGCACCAGAGGCAGCGCACCGACGCTTGATTTTGAAGGCGTCACGCTCGCCGGGCTGGCGTCGGACGGTGGGCTTTATCTGCCGCAGGTCTGGCCACAGTTTAGCGCCGCAGAGATTGCAGCACTGCGCGGCAAAAGCTACGCCGAAACCGCCGTTGCTGTAATGCGACCCTATGTTTCAGGGTCGCTGAGTGAAGATGAATTGCGCGCGCTGTGCAACCAAGCCTATGGGCGTTTTTCACACATAGCTGTGACGCCACTTGTCCAGCTTGATGCTCAGCATTGGCTGCTTGAACTTTTCCACGGGCCAACGCTGGCGTTCAAGGATGTTGCGCTCCAGTTGCTCGGGCTGTTGTTCGAGAAGTTTTTGAGTACACGCGATACCCATCTGACGATTATCGGTGCGACTTCAGGCGATACAGGCTCAGCTGCAATTGATGCGGTGGCGGGGCGCGCCAAAATTGATATTTTCATGCTCCACCCGCAGGGCCGTGTTTCCGAGATTCAACGCCGCCAGATGACGACAGTGCGCGCACCCAATGTTTATAATATCGCGGTGAAGGGCAGTTTTGATGATGCGCAAGCCATCGTCAAAACGCTCTTCAATGATCCAGAGTTTTCGCCTAGCTATAATCTGTCAGCGGTAAATTCAATCAATTGGGCGCGGTTGATGGCACAGGTCGTCTACTACTTCTACTCAGCTGTTCGCCTTGGTGCGCCTGAGCGTTCAGTGGCATTCTCAGTACCGACCGGAAATTTCGGCGATGTATTTGCAGGCTATGTCGCGGCCAAAATGGGGCTTCCAATTGCGAAGCTGATTGTGGCTGCGAACGTCAACGATATCCTCCATCGCGCACTGACCAGCGGCGATTATTCGACGGGAACCGTGACGCCAACGGCGACGCCAAGCATGGATATTCAGGTCAGTTCCAATTTTGAACGGCTGCTGTTTGATCTTTCAGGCCGTGACGGGGCGGCGCTTAACGCAATGATGCGCGGGTTTGAGACCGAGCGCGCGATGACAATCCCGGCCAATATGATCGCCGCTGCCAAGCCCTTGTTTACCAGTGCGCGCGTTGACGGTGACGGCATGACGATGGCAATGCGCTGGGCGCAGGAAAAGGCAGGACAAGTCATTGATCCGCACAGTGCCATCGGGCTGGCGGCGGCGCGCTTGGCGGGTCTACCTTGCGACATCCCCATAGTAACACTTGCCACCGCACACCCGGCTAAATTTCCTGATGCAGTTGAGCGCGCGACCGGGGTTCGCCCATCGCTGCCCTCACGGATTGGCGGGCTGTTTGACCGGGCCGAACAATTTGACGTCCTCCCCGCAACGCCCGGTGCAATCAAGGCCTATGTGGCAGAGCGCGGAACCCGCGCCACATCATGACGCCAATCACGCTCATTGGGGATGCTTGGGCCGATTACGGCCTGATTGATTGCGGCGCTGGCCGTAAATTTGAGCGCTATGGTGACTACCGCTTCATCCGTCCCGAACCGCAAGCGCTGTGGGCGCCTGCGCTTGAAACATGGGACGGGGACGGGGAATTCATCCCCGGTTCGGATGAGGATGGCGGTGGCCAATGGCACCATAAAACCAAGCTACCACAGCACGGCTGGTCAAGCGAGTGGGGGGGGCTGACATTCAATACACGGCCAACGCCCTTTCGTCATCTCGGCTATTTCCCCGATATGGCACCAGTATGGCAGTGGATGCGTAGACAAACGCCGAGAAGCGCGCTCAACCTGTTCGGCTATACTGGCGTTGGCAGTCTGGCACTCGCTGCCAAAGGGGCCACGGTCACCCATGTTGATGCCTCAAAAAAATCGGTTGATCAGGCGCGCACGAATGCGGCGCTGTCTGGTTTTCAGGATGCCCCGATCCGCTGGATTGTCGATGATGCCGCCAAATTCACCGCGCGTGAGGTGCGCCGCGGAAAGCGCTATGACGGCATCATTCTTGACCCCCCTAAATTCGGGCGCGGGCCGGAGGGCGAAGTATGGCGGCTTGAGGAGCATCTGCCAGCGCTCATCGCTGATTGCCGGAGACTGCTTGATTCCGATTCAAAATTCCTCTTCCTCACCGTTTATGCGGTGCGGATGTCAGCGCTCGCGATTGGTGAGCTTGTGCGGCAACAGTTTGCTGATCTTGGCGGCACCGTCGAATGCGGTGAACTTGGCGTGCGGGAGGAAACGCGCGGGTTGATCCTGCCAACCGCGATTTTCGCACGCTGGTCGCGGTAATGCGCGCCAAAGTTTGGCTTGTGTCTATAGCCGTCCGGAAGAGACTGCATCTGCAATAAGACGTTTCACGCCCCATTTATGAAACGGTACGATGAAAAACAGGTATAGTTTTCCAAACAGGTTGTGGACTGAGCATATTGTGGACACCACTACCCTAGGCGCACCTTCCCCTGTGATACGTAGTATCGAGAGCCTGAAATCAAGATGTCCGTTATTGCGACCTGCGATAAGTTCGTTCTCGGAAAGAGCGAAAATTGGCCAAGGGCCAATCTTGTCCCCCACATCGTAACTGCTCTTGATCTCAACTTTCATTATTTCAGCGGGCGTTGGCACATCCAACCCACACAAGGCTGCGATCTGGTTGCGCAAAATTAAAATCCGTTTCACCCAAAGCGGATTATGCCCAAAAAGTGCAAAAAATAACATTGTTATACTTATATTGGCGTGACTAAGGGGCGCGCTATAGGAATCCTTGAAATAGGCGGCGCTTATAACCGCAGGATCAAGCATACTCGCCGAGGGAATAACACATTCAGTAACATTCATAGTTGCTGTCTCCTATTCACGCATCGCCCGAATTGCAGCACCCGCCGCGAATGGTGCAACTGCCAGCAGAAACATTGAGCAAGCCGCGATCAGTTTGAACGCGCTTGCCCCGGCTGGTTCAAGCGATCCTGCCCCGAAAATCAGCAAGGGTATTGCGAGTGGTAGCAAAAGCAGCCCTGCCAGCGCACCTGCACCCCTCAGCCCTGCGGTCAGTGCTGCGACCATCACCGAAAGTGCGGCTAGACCTGGCGTACCGAGTAGCAGGCCAAACTCAAGCCGCATCAAAGTGTCCCCTGATAGCCGTAATAACCCCGCAGCGGGTACAGCGGCGAGCATGAGTGGCGGGCCAAATGTCAGCCAGTGCGCAATCACACGCCCGCTTGCGATCCATTCATCGCTGATCCCGCGCACCGCGAATTGATCGAAAATGCCCGCCTCAGCATCAGGCGCGATGAGCCGATCAATTGGCAGCAAACTCGCTAGAAGCGCGGCTATCCATAGCACGCCGCCCCCTGTCTTTGCGAGCAATGGCCCATCAGGGCCAACCCCGAACGGATACAGCGTTGCCACCAGCAGAAAGAAGATCAAGGGCAGCCAAACCCCGCCGCGTCCAAAGGCAAGCCGGACATCGCGGATGATCAGGATAAAAAACTGGTTCATCCCTCGCCAATCGCAATCGTTTTGACATCGGAAAGCCCAAGCGGCTGGTGCGAAGCGGCCATGATGATTCCGCCGCGCACCCGGTGGATCGCCATTGCCGCATCAAGCAGCGTCAGCGATTCCTTATCGAGGCCGTTGCTGGGTTCATCAAGCAACCAAATATCAGCACGAGTGGCAATAATGCGAGCCAGCGTCGCGCGTTTTTTTTGGCCCGTTGAGAGCATTCGCACGGGCACAGTGGCGAGATGATTGATTCGCATCGCCCCCATCGCCTCGTTTACGGTGTCACCGTCACTGCCATCAATCGCAGCCCAAAATGCAAGCGCTTTGCAAAGCGGCTGGCGCGGGTCGAGCGCGTGGGCCTCATCGGCGAGCGCAAGGCTGCCTTGATAAACTACCGCCCCTGCATAGGGTTTGAGCAACCCCGCAATAATACGCAGCAAGCTTGATTTGCCTGCGCCGTTCGGGCCGCGAACAAGCGTTGCATCGCCGGGGCCAAGCGCACAGGATATATCTTTGAACAACAGCCGCCCTCCACGCACACAGGCAAGGTTTTCAAGCGTGAGTTGACCCAGTGGCATAGAATTTGCGACATACGCATAATGATGATGAGAGGCAAAGCCCATGATACAACAATTGAGCGATGAAGACCGCGCCGAGGCGCTCGACCGGCTTGACGAGTGGGATTATGATGAAGCGCGTGATGCGATGAGCAGGCGTTTCCTGTTTGCCGATTTTTCCGAATGCTTTGCCTTCATGACGCGCGTTGCATTGCTCGCCGAGGCGCAGGAGCATCACCCCGAATGGTCAAATGTCTGGAATCGGCTTGATATCATCCTCACGACGCATGACGCTGGCGGGCTTTCGGCGCGCGATGTAAAGATGGCCGACGCGATCGAGGCGTTGCTGGTTTAGCCACCGCTGGCGCGCACCAAGCGCTGTGTGACTGGATGTTGCGGATTAGCGATCACTTCGTCAGTTGGCCCGCTCTCAACGATTTTCCCGGCATCAAGCACTGCAACCCGGTGGCAAAGCTGCCTTGCGAGCGCAAGATCGTGGGTGATGCACAGGATCGAGAGCCGTCGTTCGCGCTGGAGCTTGGCAAAGAGTGCCAGGATTTGCGCGGCGACAAGTACATCAAGCGCTGACGTTGCCTCGTCAAGCAGGAGCATTTCGGGTTCAGCCACCAGCGCGCGGGCAATCGCGACGCGCTGTGCCTGCCCGCCGGAAAGCGAACGCGGTGTGCGCGCGGCGAACTCTGCCGGAAGCTCAACACTTTCAAGTGTGGCTGCCACGCGTTTCTCACGCTCAGTGCGCGTCAAGTCTGGCATGAGATATTTGAGCGGTTCAGCAATAATATCCGCCACCCGCCACAGCGGATCAAGGCTGGCAACTGGATCTTGAAATACAGGCTGGATCAGGCGGCGGTCGGCGCTTCGCATTTTCGCGCGCATGGGCATTAGCCCGCCGCGCCAATGCGTTTCGCCAGCCGCCATTGGCCCCAACCGCGCAATTGCTCGCCCAAGCGTTGATTTGCCTGACCCTGATTCGCCAACAATCGCCAGCGCTTCGCCTTCGCCCACTGAGAGGGTTACGTCGTCAACCGCCGCCAAAACGCCGCGCCGCCAGCCCGAACGTGGGTATGTCACACTGATACCCTTGGCTTCAAGGATGGTTTCACCAACTTCCGGGAGCGGCGCGCGCGGGCTATCAAGGCGCGGTGCGGCGGCAATCAATGCTTTTGTATAGGCTTGCGTTGGTGCCTCAAGGATCGCAGCGGTTGCCCCGCTTTCAACTACCCGGCCATTTTGCATGACGACGATATGATCTGCGTGCGCCGCCACGCTTGCCAGATCATGGCTGACGAGTAGTACACCAAGCCCTTGTTCGCGGCGCATTTCATCAATCAGTGCCATGATCTCATGGCGGAGCGAGGCATCAAGTGCCGTCGTCGGTTCGTCGGCAATCAGCAGCTTGGGGCCATGCGCGGTGGCGGCAGCAATCATGACGCGCTGGCGCTGTCCGCCCGAAAGGCGGTGGGGGAAGGCATCAAGCCGCTCGTCAGCTTGGGCTATGCCAACACGTTCAAGCATTGCCGCCAATTCGCGGCGTGACGGTTTCGGGCCGCCTGATTGGCTTGCGGCCTCGGCAAGCTGCGCGCCAATGCTGAGATGCGGCGTCAGGCTGGTGAGTGGTTGCTGGAAAATAAAGCCGATTTCGCGCGCACGGTGCCCGCGAAGCCTGCGTTCCTCCGCCCCGCAAAGCTCTTCAGCAAGCAGCCGCGCTGATCCCGTCGCAATGCCGGGAGAGAGTCCAAAGGGTGTGAGGCAGGTAAGGCTCTTGCCCGATCCGGACTCACCCACCAGCGCAACACACTGCCCGGCGGCAATCTCAAAACTGACGTCGGTAACTAAGGCCTTGCCGCCAATTGAAATCCCGAGCGACTGCACCGAATAAAGCGTCATCCCGCAAACCTATCGCGCAGCTTCTCCCCCGCAAGCGTCAGGCACACGAGCAATGTCACGAGAATCCCGCCAGGAAGCAGCAGCGCAAACGGCGCGATATCCATATCGTCCGCGCCTTCCTTGACCATAATGCCAAGCGAGGTCAGCGGTTCCTGCACGCCGAGGCCAAGGAAGGAGAGGAAGCTTTCGACCATCACCACCTGCGGCACCGTCAGCAGCAGATAGGCAATCGCCACGCCCGCGACATTGGGCAGCAAATGCCCGGTCATGATCGCACGCGCTGGCGCGCCAGCGGCTTCAGCGGCAATGATGAAGGGGCGCTGCTTGAGTTGAAGCACTTGGCCGCGCACCACCCGCGCCATCGTCAGCCATTCAACCGCGCCAATCCCGATAAACACGAGCAGGATCGATCGACCAAAAACAACCATCAGCAGAATGACGACAAACATGAAGGGCAGCGCATAAAGCGCGTCAACGATCCGCATCATCAGCTCATCAGTCTTGCCGCCAACCCAGCCAGCAAACGCGCCCCACGCGACGCCAATCACCAGCGAAACCAGCGCGGCAGCCAGCGCAACCCCAAGCGTAACGCGCGTCCCGACCAGCGTGCGTGCAAGCAGATCACGCCCGACATTGTCAGTGCCAAGCACATGCGCACCCGTCAGCGGCTCCGCGCGCACCGCATTCCAATCAATCATGTCATAACCCCACGGGAGGAGTGGTGGCACGAGCAGCGCTGCGGCGACAATGACGCCAACGATGATGAGTGGGGCCCTCATCCCCTTACTCTTGGGTCAAGCCAGCCGTAGATCAGATCGGCAAACAGATTGAACAGAATAATGAGCGCAGCATAAAGCGTCACGACGCCGAGGACGAGCGGGTAATCACGGTTAAGCGCGCCTTGCACAAAATAGCGGCCAAGCCCCGGCAGCGCGAACACCGTCTCGATCACAACGGCCCCGGTCAGCAAGCCCGCCGCTGCTGGCCCGATGTAGCTGGCCACGGGCACAAGCGCAGGGCGAAGTGCATGGTGTAGAAGCACTCGCGCTGGAGAAAGCCCGCGCCCCCGCGCGGTGCGGACATGATCTTCGGATAAGGCTGTGGCGAGGCCAGCACGCGTCAGTTTTGCGACTGCGCCTGCGACGGGCAGTGCCAGTGCGATTACCGGCAAGACAAGATTGAGCGGGGCACCCTCATTCCAGCCTGAAACCGGAAGCCAACCAAGCGTGAGACCAAAAAGGAGAACGAGTAGAGGCGCAGTTACAAAACTTGGTAGCGCGGTGAGGATTGTCGTCACCATGCTGATACTGCGGTCAACGCCGCCGCCAGCGCGCACCGCCGCCCACAGACCAAGCGCTATGCCAAGCGTCAGCGCAAGGATGAGCGCAAGCCCACCAAGTGTGAGTGAAATCGGCAATCCTTTTGCTACCAGAGCTGTCACGGTAAAATCGCGGTACACCAGACTAGGCCCAAAATCGCCCTGCGCCAAGTTGCCGATATAGCGGAAAAACTGCTCATGCAGCGGCAAATCAAGCCCATAAGCGTTGGTCAGCGCCGCGCGCGTTGCTGGATCAAGCGGGCGCTCGCCATCAAATGGCCCGCCGGGGGCAAGCCGCATCAGCAGGAACGACAGCAATATGACGACCAACAGCGTTGGAATTGCCGTGCCCAAACGGCGGAGGATGAGCTGAAGCACTACTCCCTCTCCCCTTCAGGGGAGAGGGCCGGGGAGAGGGGGAGTCCGGCCAAAACAGGCGATGCGCTGGTTGAAATCGAACGCCCCCTCTCCCTGACCCTCTCCCCTAAAAGGGAGAGGGAAAAGTAAAATTACTGCGGTGTGCTCGCTTTGGCATCGGCACCGTCGCCTTCAGGGGCGGCGATAATGTCGCGTGTGACCGAACCCTTGTCGACAACTTCAGTATCGGGATCGCCCACTTGTGAGCGAATGCCCGCCTGCGCGCGGTTGCCGCCAGCTTGGCCGATTGCGCCGGTTTCAACTGCACTGCGCACGGCCTTGCCACCGAACATCGCCTCAAGTGCCTGCGTTGACGAATCGGCTTCCTGCGGGCGCGGTGTGCCGGGCTTTGGCGGAACGAGCGCGAAATCGGGTGGCACCACCAGAGGGGCCGAGCGCGATACTGCCAGTTCATCAGGACGCTTGCGATCAAGCCCGCCGCTCGCACAGGCGGCGGTGAGGGCGATCAGGGTGGCCGAAATTACGAGTTTACGCATATTATTTCTCCGCATTGGCGGTGGTGCCGCGAGGCTTTGCGTCGTCTTTGGCGAACAATGCGCGCGCAAGCAAGACCAGCACACCGATTGTAATCGCAGCATCAGCGATATTGAAGACCAAAAACGGGCGAAACGCGCCGAAATGCAGGTCAGCATAATCAACGACATAGCCGTAGCGCGTCCGGTCAACCAGATTGCCGAGCGCCCCGCCAAGCACGAGACTAAGCCCCAGCGCATCTGTCCGGTTTGCCTCACGCCACAGCCACACCGCGACAAAGGCGCTCACCGCGCCCGTCATCGCAACCAACCCCCAGCGCATTGCATCGCTTGAGGCTTGCAACAGCCCAAGCGAAATCCCCTCATTATACACGAGCGTGAGATTGAAGATCGGCAGCAATTCGATGCTATCCCCCTCAACGCGTAAGCCGAAGGGGCCGAGGACAAGCGCCTTCATGATTTGATCAATGATAAAGATTGCGGCAGCGATGATGAGGCTGCGGGTACGGAGGGTCATATCAAATGCCTCTTCTTGGCGGCTTGGCGACTTGGCGTGAGAAAAAACACAAGCCGCATCACGCGCGGTGAAGTTAGAAGGATGTCACGCCAAGCCGCCAAGCCGCCAAGAAGATTAGGCATTAACGACCCCCTCGCACCGACCGCAGAGCGCGCCGTCTTCGGTAATTTCGGGCAGATGCCGCCAGCAGCGGCCGCATTTGTGTTGGGGGGTGGGTTCTACTAATATTATCGCGGGAAGCCCGTCTCGGTCTATAAGATCATCCTCTATAATGTGTAGATCTGCGCATATAAAAAACTCGGCTAAAGATTCTTTTACAGGTTCCACACATGCCGTATCAACACTGCTCATTGTCATAACGACTTGCGCTTCAAGGCTTGATCCGAGCTTCTTATCGCGTCTGAACGGCTCTATTGCTTCTGTCACTTGGCGTCTCAGATTCCGAACCCTCGGCCAGATAGGCTCCTCGCGGCCGACGTTAGCCAAATGTGGAACCTCCGGCCAGTCCAGAAAATGCACTGACGTTTCGTCATCGGGGAACCGCGTTTGCCACACCTCTTCGGCCGTAAACACCAGCACTGGCGCGGCGTAGCGCACCAGCGCGTGGAACAGGATGTCGAGCACCGTCCGATAGGCCATCCGCTTCGGCGAAGTCGCCGCGTCGCAGTAGAGCGAATCCTTCCGAATATCGAAGAAGAAGGCGCTGAGGTCGTTATTTGCGAAATCGGTGATCAGGCGAACATAGCTGTTGAAATCAAAATCATTCACCGCCGTTTTCAGCTTCGCATCCATATCGGCAAGCAAATGCAGCACATAGCGCTCAAGCTCGGGCATGTCCGCGACCGCGACCTTTTCAGCGTCCGAAAAGCCTTCCAACGCACCCAGCATGTAGCGGAAGGTGTTGCGCAGTTTGCGGTATTGATCCGATACGCCGCTCAGGATTTCCTTGCCGATCCGGTGATCCTCAGTGAAATCGACGGTCAGCGCCCACAGCCGCAGGATATCGGCACCACTATCGCGCATCAGGTCGGTCGGGCTGATCGTATTGCCAAGCGATTTGGACATTTTCATGCCCTTTTGATCCATCGTAAAGCCGTGCGTCAGCACTGCTTTATACGGCGCGCGCCCGCGTGTGCCGCAGCTTTCAAGGAGTGATGACTGGAACCAGCCGCGATGCTGATCGCTGCCTTCAAGGTAAAGATCAGCGGGGCCGTCACGGACGAGATCGGGCCATTTGCCGCTTTCAAGCACGAAGGCATGAGTGCAGCCGCTATCGAACCATACGTCGAGAATGTCAGTGACGCGCTCATAATCGTCGAGCTTGTAAGCGTCGCCGAGATAGGTCTGCGCGGCCTCATCGCTCCACGCATCAACGCCTTGTTCGCGCACGGCGGCGATGATCCGCGCGTTGACTGCCGGATCGCACAAATAGTGCCCGCTCTTGCGGTCAACAAACAGCGTGATCGGCACCCCCCACGCGCGCTGGCGCGACAGCACCCAATCGGGGCGGCCTTCGACCATCGCGGTGATGCGGTTCTGGCCCTTTTCGGGGATCCAGCGGGTATCTTTGATCGCTTGGAGGGCTGTTTGACGGAGGGTGTTGCCCTCGGCTTCGCTCGGGCTAGTCCCTCGACTTCGCTCGGGATGAACGGAGTTTTGAGAAGCAATTTCCCCAACCCCGTTCGTGCTGAGCGTAGTCGAAGCATCCCCGTCGAGCGAAGCCGAGACGCCTTTCAAAGCCTTGTCCATCGGCACGAACCATTGCGGGGTGCAGCGGTAGATCACTTTGGCCTTTGAGCGCCAGCTATGCGGGTAGCTGTGCCTGTAATCCGCCGATGCGGCGAGAAGGCCACCGCTTTCGCGCAGCGCGGTGCAGATCGGGCCGTCGGGCGCATTGAATTTGGGATTGATGACGCTGCCTTGACCGCCGAGCCACGCCCAATCGGCGCGGTATTTGCCGTCACCCTCAACCGCGAAGACCGGATCGATGGAGTCTTTGATTCCGAAGTCTTTGGCGCGCTTGCACAAATCAAAATCATCCTCGCCGTGATCGGGCGACATATGGACGAGGCCCGTGCCGGTTTCGGTGGTGACGAAATCGCCGGGGAGGAAGGGGCGGGGGCGTTCAAAAAACTCCACCATCCGCTCAAAATCGTCGCCCCGCACTAGATGCGGGGCTTGGCTGCCTTCTTGCGCTGACGTCTCAGAAGAAAAGCCTTGGCCCGCATCAAGTGCGGGCCGACGAAGGTGGTTGGCCATCGGATGCCGCGCGAGGGTTCCGACGAGGTCGGAGCCTAGCCCCTGCCAACGCGTTCTGTATTTATTCCAGCCTCTATTCTCATCTCTCAATCGTGCATCGAAATGATCCAACAGGCTTTTGGCAACCAAAAACCGGAATTTAGGAGATGGTGGGTGCTCAGGCGCGCTTTCACCTCGGGGCACTGTCGGCAGAAGGTAGTGAAACATATAATCTACCAAAACATACTCAACATCCGGCCCATAAGCCAAAGCCTGATTGACGGGAATCGTCCACGGCGTCGTTGTCCAGATCACCGCGTGTGCGCCAACCAGTTCAGGCACATTCGGACAATGCGTAATCTCAAACGCCACATCGATCTGGGTTGAGACGATATCCTCATACTCAATCTCAGCCTCGGCGAGTGCGGTTTTTTCGACTGGCGACCACATCACTGGCTTGGCCCCGCGATAGAGCTGGCCGCTTTCGGCAAACTTCATCAGTTCGGTGACAATCGTCGCTTCGGCGGCGAAATCCATCGTCAGATAGGGATTATCCCAATCGCCGATAACGCCGAGCCGCTTGATCTGTTCGCGCTGGATGTTGACCCAATTCTGCGCATAGGCGCGGCATTCGGCGCGGAATTCCTCAACCGGAACCTCATCCTTGTTGCGCTTTTTCTTGCGGTATTCCTCTTCGACCTTCCACTCAATTGGCAGCCCGTGGCAATCCCAACCGGGCACGAACGGTGCGTCCTTGCCAAGCAGCGTCTGCGTGCGGACGACGGTATCTTTGAGGATGCGCTGCATCGCATGGCCGATGTGCATATCGCCGTTGGCATAGGGCGGGCCATCATGGAGGATGAATTTCTCGCGACCGCGACGCTGTTCACGCAAGCGTTCATACAGGCCAATCTTTTGCCAGCGTGCGAGGATGCCCGGCTCCTTGGCGGGGAGGCCAGCTTTCATCGGAAAATCAGTCTTCGGCAGGAAGACGGTGTCGCGGTAATCTTTGGCTTCAGTCATCGGGCAGCGCTTAGAGCAAGCCGCGCGCCAAATAAAGGGTGGTGGTGATTTGTGTTTAACCCACACCGTTTGGGCTGAGCCTGTCGAAGCCTTGCCCTTTCTTTTGCAGCGTTCAGAAAGAAAAGGACAACCCTTCGACAAGCTCAGGGCGAACGGGTGATGTATGCTACTCCGCCGCCTTGGCCACCGCCACCATTGCGGGGCGGAGGAGGCGATCCTTGATCATATAGCCTGCCTGCATTTCCTGAACGATGGTGCCGGGTGCGGCGTCTGCGCTTGGCATTTCCATCATTGCCTGATGGCGGTTGGGGTCAAGCGGCTGGCCGATGGACTCAATCCGCGTGATGCCGTTGCGCCCGAAGACCGCGTCAAGCTCGCGCTGGGTCGCCTCAAGCCCGATGATTAGCCCTTTGTTGGCCTCATCCTCGCGCATCGCGGCGGGAATGACATCAAGCGCGCGGGCGAGGTTGTCAGCGACCGAAAGAATATCGCGGGCAAAGCCAGTTGCGGCATAGGCGCGGGCGTCCTGCGCGTCCTTTTCAAGGCGGCGGCGGACGTTCTGGGTTTCGGCCTGCGCGTAAAGCGTTGCGGCCTTGGCCTCTGCGATTTCGGCCTGAAGCGCGCCGAGGATATCGGCGACCGGATCAGTTTCTACTTCAGTCTCGGTCATAGCTTCTTCAACTGCTTCGATTTCTGGAAGTTCCTGTTCACTCATAAATTCATCAATCTCGACAATGTTTGTGCGGTAAAATCAACCATGGGTACGACGCGGGCATAGTTCAAGCGCGTCGGCC
>JAYUIX010000191.1:0-4362 GCA_043765635.1 Sphingomonadales bacterium | reverse complement strand
ATATTTTTTGCCGTACATAGATTTTTCAACCCAAACGCCGAATGCTTCGCAAACGTCACCGCTTTCATCTGAACCAAGCGACACCTTCAAATCATATTTGGTGATGAATTTGGCATGGCTTTTTTCAGAATCCTTTGAAAGGCCGACGATGACCGCGCCAGCATCGGCAAACTCTGGAGCAAGTGCGCTAAACTCCTGCGCTTCCTTGGTGCAACCGCTGGTATCATCTTTGGGATAAAAATAGAGGATCAGCATCTTGCCGCGATAGTCGCTGGCTTTGCCCGGCTTGCCGTCAGACATATTAAAAACAGCATCGGGGGCAAGCGCACCAACATCAACCACGGCTCATTCTCCTTCAAATTCGATGCGAACGCGTCGCCATTCGCTCATGACATCATGCCGTTTTGCTTCAAGTTCGGCAAGCAGTTCCGTCCAATCAGCGCAGCCGCACGCCCGCACCAGCAGCCGCTGCGTAGCCTCCGCCGGCACTGCAAAATCGGGGGCGACAAGCCTCATGGTGACAAGAAAACGCGTGAATAGCCGGTACGCCTCAGTGATTGCCGGAGGCAAATCAAGCGCGGCCAAAGCCTCGCCAAGCTGCGGATAAAATCCCCGCTGCCAGCCTAACTGACGGACATGAAGCGCAAATTCAAGGTCAACCAGTCCGCCCTCAATCATCTTTATATCAAGCGCTGATTTGGCCGGTTTGTGCGCCATCATGTCGCCGCGCATTTTTCGCGCGTCAGCAATGAGCGTGCCATTATCACGCGGGCGCAACAGCACCTCGGCAATAATTGTCGCGGTCTGCGCACGCGCGTCTGGCGATCCGTAAAGCGTTCGCGCCCGCGTGAGCGCCATATGCTCCCAAGTCCACGCCTCTTCGGCCTGATAGCGCGCGAAGGAATCAAGTGAAACGCACAGCGGCCCCTTTGCCCCTGATGGCCGCAGCCGCGTGTCGACTTCATAAAGCGCGCCAGATGCCGTGGGTACTGATAGGCTGGCAACCACTCGCTGCGCCAACCGATTGAAATAATGCACCGTTCCCAACGGCTTGGCACCGTTCGATTCACCTTGAAAATCACCCGTAAACAGGAAAATCAAATCAAGATCAGAGGCGTGGGTTAGCTCTGCGCCACCCATCCGCCCAAGCGCAAGGATGACGAACTCACAACCCTCAACCTCACCGTGCAGCCGCGCAAACTCCGCAATGGTGGCATCCGCAGCGACGCGAATTGCAGCCTCTGCGACGCGCGCATAACCTGCCGCAACCTCAAGCGGATCGGCAGCACCTGCAACAATCTGACTACCCAGCGCAAACCGGAGTTCACCGACGCCCTGTCGAATTCGGTCAAGCTGCGCCTCGAGCCCTCCGCGCATATCGTCAAGGCTAAGTTGCGTGACGATATGATCGACACTGCCAACCGGGCCAAGCGTGCTTGAACTGATCAACCCATCAAGCAGATCAGGCCGACGCGAAAGATCATCGGCAAGGGTTGGTGCATGGCACAATATGTCCGTGAGCAGTGCAAGCAAAGGCGCGCGCGCCTCAAGCAAACGGAAGAGGTTGATCGCGCTCGGCAATCGTTCAAGCATCCGGTCAAGCCGATTGACCGCCGCGAGCGGATCAGCCGCAACACCGATTGCTTTCACTAGCGCTGGCAGCACCGCCTCAAGCGCGTCTTGCGCCGCTGCACTGCGCACCGCACGGTAAGTGCCGCCACGCCATCCGCCAATGCGCTGCGCAACCGTCGCAGCGTCGGTTAGTCCCTCTGCCGCCAAATAGTCTTCAAGCAGGCCCGCATTACGCGGCAGAGCAGCGCGCGCATCGCCGTCAAGCCCGTCATAAATTTGGCCAACTTGATCAACATGGGGCGCAAGCAGATTGAGCAACGCTTTACCATCAGAAATCCCGCTCAATCGCGCAACGCCGTCCAACGCGTCATCTCCGGTTGGCAAACTATGCGTCTGTTGATCATCGACCATTTGAAGACGGTGCTCAATTGTCCGGTAGAGGCGGTAGGCTTTGCCGATAGTTGCAGCTTCATCCGCGCCAATCCAGCCCGCCGCATTGAGCGCTGCCAGCGCGTCAACTGTTGCCGGAACGCGCAGTGCTGGATCACGACCGCCGTGGATCATTTGATGGATTTGCGCAAAAAATTCACATTCTCGGATGCCGCCACGCCCCCGCTTCAAATCATAGCCGGGGCCGAAAGTCTGCCCGCGCGCATAATGATCTCTGATCCGGCGTGACATGCCACGGATTTCGCTCACTGCGCCAAAATCAAGCCCACGCCGCCAAACAAAGGGCCGGATCGTGTCGAGAAACTCTTGGCCAAGCGGCTTATCACCTGCGCAGGCCCTCGCGCGAATGAAGGCCGCACGCTCCCACGTCAGCGCACTCGATTCGTAATAAGAGATCGCCGCATCAACCGGCAGAACAATCGGGGTCACATCAGGGTTTGGCCGCAATCGCAGATCAACGCGAAAGACATACCCATCGCCGTCGCGCGTCTGCATGATTTCGACAAGCTTGCGACCGATCCGCACAGCGGTTTCAACGGGCTCATCACGCGCGCGACACGGCATCGTCGCTGGATCAAAAATCAGGATTGGATCAATATCCGAACTATAATTGAGTTCATGACTGCCGTGCTTCCCAAGCGCGATGGCCGCAAAACCCCTTGGCTCTGCACCGGGAACGACAGATTCAATCGCGGCCCTGATTGCCTGATCAAGCGCGCGGTCGGCAAAGCTTGAGAGATGTGCCGTTACGTCTTCAAGGCTCAGCACGCCCGCAAGATCGCCAATCCCAACCGCAAGTGCCATTTGCCCTTTCGCGATGCGCAATGCCTGCGAAACCGAGCGCTCCATATCAATTTCCGGCGCACAGTGGGAAAACACGCCAGCTTCCAGCGTATCGACCACTTCGGGAAAGCGCCGCATCAACAAACGGAGATGCGGCGAGTAGCGCTCGGCGCGGTCAAGCGCTTCAACAAGCGCGGAGGCGCTCAAGCGGTTTCAACCACCTTTTTGCGGCGTTTTTCGGTGAACCAGATCGCGATGAGTGCCAGTTCGTAAAGCAGGCACAGCGGCACTGCGAGCAGTAGCTGCGAGACTATATCGGGTGGCGTCAGCACCGCCGCAATCGCGAATGCACCGACAATTGCATAGCGCCGCCCGCTGCTCAACTGCTTGCGCGTGACAATGCCCGCAGCTTCAAGCAGCATCAGCAAAACCGGGAGCAGAAAGGCTATGCCGAATCCGAAAATAAACTTGGTCACGAAATTAAGATAATTGCCAACACCTGGCAGCGCCTCCTGCGTGACCCCGCCGACATCACCCGAAAAACCCAGCAAAAACGTAAGCGCGACGGGCATCGCGACATAATAAGCCATCGCAGCACCGCCGCCGAACAGCACTGGCGTCATCAGCAGGAATGGCAGAAACGCCTTCTTTTCCTTGGCATAAAGCCCCGGCGCGACAAATTTCCAAAGCTGCGTGGCGAATACCGGAAAAGCCACCATCGTCGCCGAAAAAAAGGCAACCTTAATCTCAACGAAAAAGGCTTCAAAGATATCGGTATAAATGATCTTGCCCTGCCCCGCCGCAAGCAATGGCTGCACGAGCACGGCAAAGATCGGGCGCGCAAAATAAAGGCACACAGCAAAGGCAACCGCAAGCGCCGCAAGCGCCCAGAGCAGCCGTTTTCGCAGCTCAACCAAATGGTCAAGCAGCGGTGCTTTTAATTGGTCGAGGTCGTTCATGCCTCACCCTTTGGCGCAACATAAGGTTCGGGCGGCGCATCAGTAACTTTTTCGGGTGGGTATTCCGCCATGATCTTGGCGTTTTCGTCGGCCCATTTCTTTTCCATCTCGGCCAGTTCGGATTCGCGCACCATTTCATCAAAACCGCTGCGAAACTGACGCGCGACGCCGCGCGCCTTACTAACCCAGCCACCAACGACCCGCATCACTTTGGGCAAGTCTTTGGGGCCGATAACGATCAACGCCACGGCAGCGACGAGCAAAAGCTCGGTAGGGGCGACATCAAACATTTAGGCCAAATCAAACCTGTTTATCGGCTTGCTTTTCAGCCTCAATCACCGTGCCCGGCGTAGCAGCGGTTTCAATCCGCTGCGCTGGCTTGGCTGCCGCAGCCGCCTCATCCTCTTCGGACATGCCTTTTTTGAAACTCTTAATGCCCTTGGCGACATCACCCATCATATCTGAAAAGCGGCCCTTGCCGAACAGCAATAGGACAAGCACGCCAACGACGAGCCAATGCCAAATGCTTAAACCACCCATGATCAATCTCCTGCGACGAAAACCCTATCTAGTCGCTCTCATCAACAGTTTCCAGTTG
>JAYUIX010000190.1:0-4364 GCA_043765635.1 Sphingomonadales bacterium | reverse complement strand
TCAGGTGCGCCTGATCCCATCACGCCTCTTGGTCGCTCTTGCCGCCCACCCCGCACCGCCGGA
Source organism: Sphingomonadales bacterium (assembly GCA_043765635.1). Classification (GTDB taxonomy): domain Bacteria; phylum Pseudomonadota; class Alphaproteobacteria; order Sphingomonadales; family Sphingomonadaceae; genus Aquisediminimonas. The sequence goes on along the minus strand of JAYUIX010000190.1, from coordinate 4,301 downwards.
GCCGCGTCGGTTTTGAGAAAGCGCAGGAGGTGAGTGATGGTGGATCAGGTTCAGATGGAACGGCGCTGCGCGCCGCGCGCGGAGGCGATAGCCCGCGCGTTTCGCTTTATGACGAGGTTACGGCGAGGATCATCGTCCAGCTTGAGGCGGGTTGTTTTCCTTGGGCGCAGCCGTGGAGTTCGGCGGCGGCAGTGCCGGGACTGCCCCGAAACGCGGTTTCGGGGCGTCCCTATTCGGGCGTCAATGTTCTCATTCTATGGGGCGCGGTCATTGAGGGCCGCTACCGGTCGCAGGATTGGTTGACCTTCCGTCAGGCGCTGGCCGCTGGCGGATGCGTCCGCAAGGGTGAGCGCGGGCATACGATTTTCTATGCCGACCGCTTCACCCCCGAAGATGGGCGCGAGGGCGGAGACGTGCCGGAAGGCGAACCCCGCTCTATTCCGTTCCTCAAACGCTTTGTCGTGTTCAACGCGGCGCAGTGTGACGGACTGCCCGAGCGTCTGACAGCCGACCCCACGCCGTTACCGGCCCGCGAACAGCATGACAGCGCGGAGGCACTGATTGCCGCGACGGGCGCGGATTTCCGCATCGGCGGGGCGCGGGCCTTTTATGATGTTGGCGGTGATTATGTGCAGTTGCCGCCGCAACCGGCTTTCACCCACCAGATCGACTTTTACCGGACGGCTTTGCACGAGCTGGGCCATCGGGCGGGCAGCAAGGAGCGGCTGGCGCGTGACCAGTCGGGGCGGTTGGGTTCCGCACTTTATGCCCGCGAGGAACTTTGCGCCGAATTGGCATCGGCCTATCTGTGCGCGGCGCTTGGTATCGTCCCCACCGTGCGCCATGCCGACTATCTCGGCTCTTGGCTTAATGTGCTGCGCGCTGACAATCGCGCCATTTTCAAGGCGGCATCGCAAGCCAGCAAGGCAGCCGATTTTCTGTTGGCCTTCGTTCGGGAAAGCGAATCCACCTTGGCGCGCGCGGCATGAGCGCCGCGCTGCCTCCCAAAGACCGGCTGGCGTCCGAGCAAACGCCCATCGGTGAGCAGACGCTTGTTTACGGCGTTGCCCCGATCACGCCCCGCGACCGTCTCGCCATGCGCGCCAATGCGCCGCTGGAGCCGCGCAAGGCGCAGCGCCTCGCCGATCACGGCTTGTTCGACACGAACGCCCGCAACCAGATTGAGATGTTTTGATGACCTTCCGGTGCCTTGAGTTTCGAGGCCCAGTAGACCCCGTGCGGGATAATCTCGCTCGGACAATCGGCCCCGCCTGTGGCTTGACCAATGGCCGCAAGCAGGTGGGGCCATCCCCCCAAACGAAGGAGTATATGACATGCACATCGACCAAATCCCGCTCGACCACCTTTCGGTTTCCAAGGCGAACATGCGCAGCGGAAAGAAGCCGCCTGACATCTCGGACATATTGCCATCGATCATCAAGCGCGGGGTCATCATTCCCGTGTTCGTGCGGCCCAATTGTCAAGCAGGCCATTTCGAGATCATTGCTGGCAAGCGGCGCTACTTTGCGAGCCTACAAGCTGCACGGCAGGGCAAGGCGGATATCACGCTTCCTTGTATCACACTCGCCGAAGGCGATGATGCAGAGGCGCTCGAAATCTCAATGATTGAGAATATGCTGCGCCAAGCCCCCGATCAGGTGACCCAGTGGGAAAGCTACACGCGCCTTGTCAAGGAAGGCCGCAGCGTTGAAGACATTGCAGCCACCTTTGCGCTCACTGAATTGCAGGTGACGCGCATCTTGGCGCTTGGCAATTTGTTGCCACGCATCCGCGAGGCGTTCCGCGCCGAGGAGATTGATGTGGCAACGGTGCGGCATCTGACCTTGGCCACCAAAGCCCAACAAAAAGGATGGCTGGCGCTCTTTGAGGATAAGGATGGTTTTGCCCCGCGCGGGCAACAGTTGAAGGCATGGCTGTTCGGTGGTGCTTCAATATCTACCAGCGTTGCCTTGTTCGATATTGCGGACTTTGATGGTCTTATCATCAAAGACTTGTTTGAAGGCTGTGGCTATTTTGCCGATGCTGACCAGTTTTGGGCCGCACAGTCAGCCGAGATTGAACGGCGTAAGGCAGCGTACATGCAAGACGGCTGGAGTGGCGTTGAGATCATCTCACCCAAGAGCTACTTCCAGTCATGGGAACATGACAAAACCTCTAAGCGTAAAGGCGGGCGGGTGTATATTGAAGTGTCAGCCAAAGGCGAAGTAACCTTTCATGAGGGCTATCTGACCCTCAAGGAAGCGCGTAGACGTTTAGAGGGCGGCGGCAATGTAAGCAGTAGTGATAGCGGCAAGCCATCCGCCACGACCCGCCCTGAAATCACCTCAGCGATGACCAGTTATGTTGACCTGCACCGCCATGCGGCGGTGCGCGCAGCGCTTGCAACTCAACCCCATGTTGCGCTGCGTGTCATGGTTGCCCATGCCATTTGCGGCTCGCCACTGTGGCGGGTTGAGGTGCAGGATCAGCGCAGCCGCAACGATGCCGTGACCGAGAGCGTTGAAACCAGCCTTGCCGAAGCCCGTTTCGACGAGCGGCGGCGCGCAGTGCTGGCGGTTCTTGGGTATGATGCAGACGAACCAAGCGTCACCTAACAGCATGAGCCGTCAAACGGTATTACCGGGCTGTTCACGCGGCTACTTGAACTGCCCGACAGCGTGGTGATGGAGGTGCTTAGCGTTGTCATGGCCGAGACGCTGGCAAGCGGCACCCCGCTTATTGAAACGCTTGGTATCCACCTTGATATCAAGATGGCTGACTATTGGACGGCAGACAGTGCGTTCTTTGATCTCATCCGTGACCGTGAAGTGCTAACCGCAATCCTCGGCGAAGTTGGCGGCGCAAGCGTCGCGCAAGCCCATGTGGGTGAAAAGACCAAGACCATCAAGTCTGTCATCAATGACTGTTTGACGGGCGCGGGTGGCCGTGCAAAGCATAATCACTGGGTGCCGCGCTGGCTGGCGTTCCCGCCATCAGCCTACACGCAGCGCGGCGGCGTCGCGACGGTCGCCGCCGCCAACCGTGCGGCATGGCTGGCAGAGACCGACACGCCGCTTGATGCTGATCCCGCCATTGCCGCTGCAGGTGAGGTAGAGGAAGGCGCAGCGAGCAATACTGATGCCGAAGCATTTGAGGAAGTTGAAGAGCAGCGTCTCGCGGCGTGATTGAAGGGCTGGCGGCGGCTTTGCTGTCGCCCGCCCTTCCCTCTGACTTGACTATGTAAGGATTATTCCTTACATAGTATTGCAACTGGAGAGTCGCATGAGCATCGCCCTTGAAGAAATCAGTACCATCACCGCCAAGGGACAGACCACGGTTCCCAAGGCGGTGCGTCAGGCGCTTGGTGTTGACTACGGCGGACGGATTGCCTTTCGTGTGAGCGATGGCGGCGTTACTGTGTGCCGCGCCGACAGTGATGAAGACCCTGCCATTGAGACATTTCTTGGTTTTCTTGCCGCTGACATCAAAGCCCGTCCGCAAGTTATCAAGGCGCTGTCGCCCGATCTTGCTGAGCGCATCGTGTCGCTTACAGGCGATATGACGATCAATCTCGATGATGAGATTGACGGTGACGTCTCGCTTTAGTCCAACAGCAGAACATAAATGATAACCATCAATGGCTGGACGCTTTACACGCATCCCTTGTTTGCTGATCAGATCGAGAGACTGACGGCAGCCGTCGAGCAGTCGCGCAAGAAAGACCCGAACGGTTATTCATCCACCGCGAATGCCAAACTGCTTGCCGCGATGCACAAGCTTATGTTTGAGGTCATTCCGGTTGATCCTGCGCGCCCTGAGTTCCGCCAAGGTGGCACATTGGGGCCGTCACGCAAGCACTGGTTCCGCGCGAAGTTTGGCAAAGGACGGTTTAGGCTGTTTTTTCGCTATAGCAGCAGTGCCAAGATCATCATCTATGCCTGGGTCAATGACAGCAACAGCTTGCGCACTTATGGGTCAAAAAGTGACGCCTATGCCGTGTTCAAGGCCATGCTTGAAAATGGCAACCCGCCCGAGGACTGGGATGCGTTGATAAAGGCAAGCGCTGCCTTGGGAAACAGATAGCAGAAATCCCAAAGCCCCGCCCGGCAAAACCGGGGAGGTGTGCGGGGCGTGTGATCAGTTGCTGCACCCAGCGGCGAGGCGTAGCCAGAGCAATTGCGCAGGTCTTGCCACCATCATCATCAAACAAGCTGGCAAAGATCAGGGCAGTGAAGCTGCACCCACGGTATTGATCAAGCGATAGGCGCGGCCTTCGGTTGAACATTTGCCCCAAATGGCCC
>JAYUIX010000189.1:0-60192 GCA_043765635.1 Sphingomonadales bacterium | reverse complement strand
GTCTCCGACAGCGTCATCAAAAAGGTCGCCTGACGCGCAAACGTCCACCCGTCAACGCGCGGGGCATCAGTGCGATAATCAGCGGCGGGCTTGCGAGGGGTGCGAGGCATGGGGCGATTCCTTTTGATTGGTGTGTTGTGATAGGAAATTACCTAGCATATAGTCAGAACAAAAGCAATACGAATTGTATGAGACAATTGTGAGTTCGCCAAAAGTGCAAAAGAAATGAATTAGGGTTTCGAGTGGATTTAGTCAAAGCTGACGTCTACGATTGCACATGAGTGATAGATTAATTGCCAATTTGACGGGGACGTTTATTCAGCATGAGCCTTAAACAAGCCCTCGCGCGCGTCAAAACCGAAGAAGATGTCAAAGACGCCTATATCAAGGCGCTGGGTCTGAAGTCCTATTTCAAGGGGCTGGTCGATATTCAAACCAACGAAGTTTGGTTTGAGGCGAAAGAGGCATCGACCCCGCCGATTATCATGTTCGCGCAATTGCTGGTCTATGTCCGCGCCGCGCAAAAACGCGGCGAACCTATCCCGGCGTTTCTGGCAGTAATCGACCGGACAAAGGCGGCGATCATGCAGACCGAACATGCACTGCCGATATTCGAGGATAAGAATATCGTCTGGCCCAAATCCGGTTCGGCGGCGGGCAAGGAACTGGCGGCGCAAATCGCGTCTTATGTTGAAACGCATTATGTCGTCTATGACATAGCCAGCCACGAAAAGGAATTTATCGACGCCGTAACATCGGCGATCAACGAAGGGCGGATTATCCGCACCCCGATTACGCCGGACAATCTGCGTCAGGTGTTCGACAAATGGGTGGACATGGTTGGTGGCGAGCTTGGCACCGTCAATCCGGCTGACCTAGCGGTGTTTTTCTTTGCCGACATCATGCACGATGGCCGCAACGAGGCGATGACCAATTTACCGGCGCGGCTGCTGTTCAACGGCGAAAAGCCAGTGTTTCTGTTGAACGGCGAAACATATGAACTGGCGAGCGAGTGCGGATATCGCAATTTTTGGGCAATCTACCACCGCCCGCCCGAACAGAAACACCGGCATTATCTGCTCGAACGGCGCGACAGCTTGCTGCCGCTCGACGAGCAGAAATTCAAGGGTGCCTATTACACGCCGCTGCATATTGTCGATAAGGCCTATGAGCAATTGGTCGCGACTTTGGGGCCGAACTGGCAGGACCGCTATATCGTGTGGGATATGTGCGCAGGCGTCGGCAATCTGGAGGCCAAGCACAGCAATCTGCGCAACGTCTATATGAGCACGCTCGATCAGGCTGATGTCACGATCATGAAGTCAAACCCAGCGTTCGCTGGGGCTACGATTTTCCAATATGATTATCTGAATGACGATGTGACTGATTTCGGAGAGATCGATTACAGCCTATCCGATAAGCTTCCCGCCGAATTGTGTCAGGCGATTGTTGATGCGAAAGAAGGCAAGAAGGGGGCAAAGAAGATATTGGTGCTCATTAATCCGCCTTATGCAGAAGCGATGAATGTTGAAAATGTCAGTGCAACTGGCGGCGTCAATTCTGACATGAAGAAAGGAGTGTCCAAGACACGAGTAAGCCACGGGATGGGCCACCTTGGTTACGCCGCGCGCGAACTCTTCGTTCAATTCCTGCATCGCATCATGGCGGAAATTCCAAACTCGACTTTGGCCATGTTCAGCAAGCTCAAATATGTCAACGCGCCAAATTTCGAAAAATTCCGAGATCAATGGACCGCTGAATATCTGGATGGGTTTGTTGTTCACAGCAAATCGTTCGAGGGACTCAAAGGAAATTTCCCCATCGGCTTTTTCCTTTGGGATTTGTCTTCAAAAAATTCAACAAACGCGATACATACCATCGCTCTGGACAGGGCAGGAGAAGCGATAGGCGAAAAGACATTTTACCGAGAAGTAGAGGGCGAACCGCTTGCAGATTGGATTGTGCGCCCACGCTCCAACGGACTGGAATCGGTACCGCTCAAGAATGCGCTTACGCCAACGACCAGCACCAAGGATGTGCGCGGTGACAAATGGGCCAAAGGCGCAATCGGCAGCATGATTGTATTTGGCAACGACCTGCAACACGCTGGTACAACTGGTTTGCTGTCCTCCGGTTACGGCAATGCAGGTGCCTTTTTCGTAACTGAAGACAACATTTGGCAAGCGGCCATTGTCTTCACCGTCCGCCGTCTTGTTCCGCAAACATGGCTCAACGACCGCGACCAGTTTCTGCAACCCTCACAACCGCTGACCGACGCGTTCAAATCGGATTGTCTGATCTGGATGCTGTTCAACGGCAGCAACCTGACAGCCGGGGCAGACGGCCTGCACTGGAACGACCGCGACTGGTCGCTCACCAACCATTTCATTCCGTTTACGGAAAGTCAAGTCGGTGCAAGCGGACGGTTCGAATCCGACTTCATGGTGCGCCACATGAAGGGCATGGCCTTTTCCACCGAGGCAACCGCCGTCCTCGATGAAGGCCGCAAGCTTTGGCAACGCTTCCACGCCATCAATTTCCCGCGCAAAATCCGCGACGAGCTAAAACTGGGCCGCGCCGATGCCGGTTGGTATCAAATCCGCAAAAGCCTTGAACAATATAGCGACACAGAACTAACCGATTTTGATCCGTTCAAAGCCGCCTATACGGCGCTTGGTGCCAAATTGCGACCGATGGTATTTGAACTCGGGTTCCTACCCGAATGATACCGCCTAAATTTGCCTGAAAAAACTGGTCGGGGAAAGAGGCTTCGCACCTCCGGCCCCTGCCTCCCGAAGGCAGTGCTCTACTGTGCTAAACTATTCCCCGAGCACTGATAATATTTAACTGGCCGATCATAACCGCTCAACCTAGCACTGCCATCATCTCAGCGATATTCACAAACTTCTCACGCGGGGCACTTTCGCGCGCGCGCGCGACTTCGGCGGCTTCGATTTTCTGCCAATCGCGGAAGGTGACGACTTTAACCCCGCGTTCGCCCAGTAGCGTATCAAGCGCCCCACGTCCGGGTTTGCCACTGCCTTCGCCGATATCTTCGACGAGGCAATCGACGACAGCGTAACTATCGGGGCGATTGGTGCCGATCGTGCCGCTCGGGCCGCGCCGTGCCCAGCCGACGCAGTAAAGGCCGGGGAGAATCCGTCCGTCGGCATTGGCAAAGCGCCCCCGGCCATGCTCATAGGGAACGCCCTCAATCGGCGGTGTTTGATACCCGATGCACGCCACGACCAGCGCACAGGGAATGGCGTAGCGCTCTCCCGTGCCAACTGATCGGAGGTTCTCGTCGAGCCGAGTGCGCTCGACGATGATCCGCTCCACCTTGCCGTCGCCCTCAATTGCGATGGGCATGGCGAAGAAATCAAAATCAAGCGCAATATCTTTGGTCGCAGCATCATTGCGCGCAAAGTCGCGCAGATGGGTGACAGACTTGCGCATTCCCGGTTCAAGCAGCGCATCATCCGCCTCAGGTGGCAAATCAGCCGGGTCAACCAAGGGCGTTGCCCGGGCGAGATGGCCAAGCTCGCCAAGCTCCTTCGGCGTCATCGCAATCTGATGCGGGCCGCGACGCCCGAGGATCGAAATACGCTTGATCCCTGAATGATCAAGTGCATTAAGCGCATGGGCAACAATATCCGCCCCCGCAAATTCACTTCGCGTTTTGGCAAGGATGCGCGCCACATCAAGCGCGACATTGCCATTGCCGACCACTACCGCGCCAGGGCCACCGAGCGGCGGGGTGAGCGCGGCAAAATCGGGATGACCGTTGTACCAGCCAACAAACGCCGCTGATCCGATGACGCCGGGAAGATCATCCCCCGTTATGCCAAGCGCGCGATCATCGGGTGCGCCCGTTGCCAAAATAACCGCATCATAAAGCGCTTGTAATTCAGCGATGCTAACGTCCCTGCCAACAGTAACATTGCCGACAAAGCGCACATTATCAGCCAGATTGACCGTTTCATAACGGCGTGCAACTGCTTTGATTGACTGGTGATCGGGGGCAACGCCTGAACGGATCAAGCCGTAAGGGACAGGCAAGCAGTCAATGATGTCAACCCGGACATCATCGCCATATTTTTTCTGAAGCGCTTCCGCTGTGTAATAGCCTGCGGGGCCAGACCCGACGATTGCGATGTGCCGCATCAAGTATGCGCTCCCCAACTTTGTTATAAGTGAATGCTAGCGCGGATTGGCAAGAGTGCAAGAGTGCAGCGGGCTTAAACGATAAGGGTGCAGACATTAATGTCCGCACCCTTACATAGATCAGAGTTAGCAAAAGTCAGGCAAATGTGACCTTGATGCTAGTCCGCCTGCGGCGCATCGCTGAGCCTGCAAAGCCAAAGCCAACCAGCATCATCGCCCAAGTTTCAGGCTCTGGAATAGCGTTGCTTACAAAATCTGTCGGAAGCGTAGTCAAAAATTGACCAAAAATATCACGCTGACCAAGAATGAAGGGATTGAGGAAGCTGAGATAGGCCGCAACGCGAGCATCTCCGCTAATTTCTCCAAAACTCGAATCTGTACAATTGCCAGTTGAATCGGCTGATGGATCGACGCTTCCAATTCCACAATTGCCGGGTTCAAAGATATTGCCTGTAATGCCAAAACTTGTAACTCCAGCTATGCGACCATTAATAAAGGTTGGGCCGCCTGAGTCGCCGGGTGATGAGTTGGCATCAACAATCCGACCATTTAATCTGCGCCCTACGTTAGGCGCACCCAAAAACTGACCAAAAACATCATTACGGGCAAAGCCGCTATCAAAGTCAAACGCCAACGTTCCTTGGCATGGTGCCCCAAAGGCGTCGCGATCAACACAGACTCCAAAACCAGCGGCTTCGAGTATGTCTGAAAAAAAGAACTCATACTCATTATAGCCATAGCGCTTACGGCCATCAAAATCATTAGGCTCGCCGAGGTCTGGCTCAAATGTTCCAAGCGCACCCGTACCAACGGTTCCAATACCAACCTTTAAATAGCTCAAATTATTAATTTCATTACTATCCGAATAAAGTTCATAAATATCTCGCAAGCTACTTGCAGCGTTTGAAAGTGATATAATCGCGACGTCGCTTCCACCAATTACACCTGTAGCTATATTATAATCAGGATGTAAAGCGAAGCCGTTAGCAGTGATAACCTCCCGTCCAGCGGTTGTACCACTTTCATTCAAAAATCCGGGAAGAAAAAATCGAATTCTACTTACTGTTTCACCTGGGTTGCCCAAGCAATGTGAAGCGGTCAGCACAAGCGATGGCCCGATTAAAGAACCTGTGCAAGCGCCCGCACCTCCATTAGCTGTTTCAATGAATAGTCCACCGACACCAGAATAAGTACGATCAGGTAGAACAAAATTGTTTATCTGATCCACGGTTTGGTAGGTCTGATTTGGACGTACATTTGTTGTGATTCGTTTTTTAATAAAATCTAGATTTGTTGCGGCATTAACGGCAGGTGCGAATGCAACAAATGCAATAGACACAGATAGCAAAGCTAAATATTTGTTTTTCAACGCTTTTCTCCATTACTCAGGATGTGCGACATAGCCAATCCGGTATCATCCCAAATCAGATATTAATGATGTCGCTTCCTGTGTCACGGGTATTTTTTACTGAAATTGAAGCATTATGATACAATATCTCGCATTATTTTTATCATGTTATTCAGCAATTATTCAGCTGCGATTGCCTTCTCAATACGCTGTGGCCCACGGATCACTTCACCCGGTGTCGGCCCTTGCATTACCCCGTCACGAAATGTCACCTGCCCAGATTTGATCGTGCAAACGTAACCATCGGCCTTTTGCAGCAGCCGCTTGCCGCCCGCAGGCAGATCAAACGCGAGCCACGGCTTGCCAAGCTTGATCACGTCCATATCAATCACATTGACATCGGCAAGATAGCCCGGTGCTAGCAACCCGCGATCATCGAGACCGTAGAGCAGCGCTGTATCGCGGCACTGGCGCTTGATTGCATTTTCGAGAGTGATCCGCTGGCCCGCGCGGTCACGCACCCAATATTGGAGCATGAAGGTCGGGCTGGCCGCATCGCAAATTGTGCCGCAGTGCGCGCCACCGTCCGACAGTGAGTTCACGCAGTCATCACGCGTCTGGAGGCTTTCGAGGAAATTGAGATTGCCATCACGGTAATTGAGGATTGGGAAATAGATGAACCCAGTCCCCTCCTCACCCATTAGCAGATCATAAGCATATTCGGCCGGGGGAATGCCCGCTGCCGCAGCGCGTGCGATGATCGTATCAGCCTGCGTTGGCTCATAATTGAAATCAGGCGTCATTTCGAACTGCGCCATCCAGCCGCCAGCAACAATATTGAGCAGCTCAATCACATCGCTTTCAGGGAAGACATTGACCTCGGCCAGCATCCGCGCCTTGAACATAGGGTCTTTGAGGTGCGCGAGTTGCTGTGCCCAAGGCAAAGCCTCAATTTCGGCCCATGCTGGCTTGAAGCGGAAGGGGTGGACGGTGCCTTGCCACGCCATAATGATGCCGTTGCCGCGTAGCGCGATTTGCGCGACGATGTTTGCGCCCTTCGCATTTTCGCGCTCCATTTCGCTGATTTGCTCTTCAAGCGGCAGTTCCTTCGCAATCGACTGGAGGGCTGCAAAGGTCACTGGCAAGCCGGTTTCGCGGCTGAGTTCGCCCATCCATGCAAATTCATTCCATTCGCGTTTGAGGTCGCTCGCCATTTCAAACACGCCGTAGCCGACCCGGCCCATCGCACGACCAATGCCGATGAGTTCATCCTTGGTCGCAGTCGTGCCGGGAACGAGAACGCCGTCAATCGACTTGTGCAAAACGGTACGCGAGGTCGAAAAGCCAAGCGCACCCGCGCGTAGGCCGTCCTCCACAATTTTGGACATCTGCGCGATATCGATTTCAGTTGGCGCTTCATTATTCGCGCCGCGTTCCCCCATCACATAAGCCCGTACCGCGCCGTGCGGCACGTGCGTTGCAACATCAATTGTGCGCGGCAACCGCTCAAGCGCATCCATATATTCGGGGAAAGTCTCCCAATCCCATGTCATCCCTTCGGCAAGGGCGGTGCCGGGGATATCCTCCACCCCTTCCATCAAACCGATCAGCCAATCATGCTTATCAGGTTTGGCAGGTGCAAAGCCAACGCCGCAATTGCCCATCACGACTGTGGTAACGCCGTGCCAGCTTGATGGAGCCATTTCGGCGTCCCATGTCGCCTGACCATCATAATGGGTGTGGATATCAACAAAGCCGGGGGTGACGATCTTGCCGCTCGCATCAATCTCGTCGCGACCCTCGGCCAAGTTGACACCAACCGCACTGATCAAGCCGCCGTTAACCGCCACATCGCCAACGAACGGCTTGCCGCCACTGCCGTCAACTATGGTTCCGCCCCGGATCACCAGATCATACATTGCCCGTCTCCCAACTTGCTTTAGCCAGAGCGTAACACAGACTGACGTTAACGGAAGGGCATTTCGTTGATGCACTGGGGAAACTTTGTGGTAATCACCTACAATGTCTACAACTTTCACGTTTGATTCATCAACCAGCCGCGCCAACCCGACGCCGACGCCAATGAAGCGGTTGACGGTTCCCACCATTCGCCAGAGCAAAGGCGGTGAGCCGCTGGTAATGCTGACCGCGTACACCGTGCGGATGGCGCAATTGCTTGATCCGCACTGCGATATGCTGCTGGTCGGAGACTCTCTTGGTCAGGTGATTTACGGCTTGCCGCATACGGTTGCGGTCACGATGGAGATGATGTGCGCGCACGGAGCAGCGGTTGTGCGTGGCAGTTATCATGCCGCCGTGATCGTTGATATGCCGTTTGGCAGTTATGAAGCCTCACCCGAACAAGCGTTTATGAGTGCGGCGCGCTTGCTTAAAGAAACTGGCGCGGCGGCGGTCAAGCTTGAAGGCGGGGCGACGCTCGCGCCAACGGTGCATTTTCTCACATCGCGCGGGATTCCAGTAATGGCGCATGTCGGGCTGACCCCGCAGGCGGTCAATATTCTGGGCGGATACGGCGTGCGCGGGCGCAGCGAAGCCGAAGCACGCGCGATTGTAAATGATGCGGTTGCGCTTGCCGATGCAGGCGCGTTTGCAATGGTGATTGAAGGCGTACTTGAACCCATAGCGATTGAAATCACTCAAAAAGTGCCCTGCCCTACAATCGGTATTGGCGCGTCAGCACAGTGCGACGGTCAAGTGCTCGTGACCGAGGATATGCTCGGCCTGTTTGATCGCACCCCCAAATTCGTCAAACGCTTTGGCAACATGTCAACTGCTGTGGCAGATTCGGTCAAGGAATATGCCGCCGATGTCCGCACGCGCGCGTTTCCGGGGCCGGAGCAGATTTACCTGCCGAAGACCTAAATCACCGCCAGACCGCTACATGCTTCCCCAATTGGTTTCGCGCCGCTAAGGAGGGCCAAATTTTTTGTGCGGAGAATGAATTTGGCGTCCACGCCTCCTGATAACGAAGCTTTCTTGCGCGAAGTTGATGATGAACTGCGCCGGGATGAATTGCAGAGCTTTTGGAAACGCTGGGGGCGCTGGCTGGTTGGCGGCATCATTGCCGCGCTCGCACTTTTTGCTGCCTATCTTTGGTGGGAAAATGACAAGGTTGCCAAGGCAGGCGTTGACGGTGAACAATTGTCGCAGGCGCTTGATACGCTTGCCACTGCTGACACACCCGAAGCTGAGGCGCAGCTCAAAAAACTCACTACTGCAAAAAATGCTGGTTACCGGGCCGCTGCGAAGATAGCGCTGGCGGCTCTTGCAGCTCAGCGCGGCAAGAGCGACGTTGCCGCCAAGGGCTTTGCTGATGTTGCAAGCGATGACAGTCTTGCCCAGCCGTGGCGCGATCTTGCGCTTGTCCGCCAGACTGTCACTGAATTTGATACGCTCACGCCCAATGTCGTTATCGAACGGCTCAAGCCGCTTGCCGTTTCAGGCAATGCCTGGTTTGGCAGCGCGGGCGAAATGGTTGCGCTATCCTATATCAAGCTTGGCCAACCCCAACTTGCGGTAAAGCTGTTCAATGATATCGCCAAAGATGAAAGCGTTCCCGAAACCATCCGTTCACGCGCTGTCCAGATGGCAGGTGGTTTAGGAGCGGACACAGCGCAACTGGCGACGAACAAGGATTTGGTAAAATGAAGAAATTTGGCGCGCATCTGATGCTAAGCTTTGGCGTGCTTGCGCTGGCGGGTTGCGGGATACTTGGCGGCGGTGGCGGCGGCGGCGATAAAAAGCCCAAAACGCCAACGCTTGGCCAGCGCGTATCAATTCTAACCGCGGAAACCGGCGTAGAGGCTGATCCTGCGCTTGCCGATGTTGCAATCCTGTTGCCTGAACCGGCTGCCAACGCTGACTGGGCACAGCCCGGTGGCAATGCAAACAAGGTGCTTGAGCATCTGGCACTTGGCCTTTCGGTCGGCCAAGTCTGGTCAACGCGAATTTCGGGCACAACCAAATATGAACGTTTGGCCGCTGCGCCAATTGTGGCCGAGGGCAAGGTGTTTGTCGTCGATACCTTTGCGCGGCTCCACGCGTTTGATGCGCAATCCGGCAAAGAAATTTATACCGTTCAGATCGGTTCGGAAAAAGATACGCGCGGCGGAATCAGCCTGTTGAGCGGAGAAATGACAGGTGATCGTGGCCTGCTGTTCGGCGGCGGCGTCAGCTATAACGAAGGCACGCTTTATGCGACCAACGGACTTGGCGATGTCGTTGCGTTTAGCGCGGCTGACGGCAAGCAGCTTTGGAAAGTCCGCCCCGGCGGGCCACTACGCGGGGCGCCGTCAATTTCGGATGGCAATCTGTATGTGATGAGCCAAGACAGCCAGTTGCTGACGCTCAACGCCAAGGATGGCAGCCTTGCTTGGTCGGCAGCCGCCTCAACCGAACTTACTGGCATTTTCGGCACAGCCTCCCCCGCGATTGCACAGGGCACAGTGGTTGCTGGTTTCTCCTCAGGTGAACTCAACGCTTACCGTTATGAAAATGGTCGTTCGCTGTGGGGTGATGCGCTTTCACGGACGAGCATTTCTACTTCGGTTTCAAGCCTTGCCGATGTTGACGCAAGCCCGGTGATTGATCGCGGGCGTGTTTTCGCGATCGGTCAAGGCGGGCGGATGGTCAGCCTTGAACTCGTGACGGGTCAGCGGCTGTGGGAAATCAATGTTGCGGGGATTTCCACGCCGTGGATTGCGGGCGAATGGTTATTCGTGCTTGATGATGACGCGCGGCTGCTTTGCATCGCGCGCTCAAATGGCAAAGTGCGCTGGATTTCGCAGCTTCGCCAATATGACAAGGTCAAGGCCAAGAAGGGCGCGATCAATTGGACTGGGCCAGTGCTTGCGGGCGGGCGTTTGATCGTTGCCAGTTCGGACGGCAGGCTGGCCAACGTCGATCCGGCGACGGGGACAATCCAGAACGAAACCAAGGCCGGTGGCCCGGTAACGATCCCACTCGTGGTTGCTGGCAACACGCTTTATGTCCTCACCGATGACGGTCGCCTGACCGCTTGGCGGTGATGTGAGCACGCTTCCCGTCGTCGCGATTATCGGACGGCCCAATGTTGGCAAATCGACGCTGTTCAATCGGTTGGTTGGCAAAAAACTTGCGCTGGTCGATGATCGCCCCGGCGTGACGCGGGATCGGCGCGAGGGCGATGCGGACTTGCTCGGCCTTAAATTTCGGTTGGTTGATACCGCCGGGTTTGAAGAGGATGACCCGCAGTCGCTCCCCGGACGGATGCGCGCGCAGACGCAGGCCGCCGTTGACGGCGCGGATGTGGCGCTGTTCGTAATCGACGCGCGCGCAGGGATTGTTCCGCTTGATGAAGAGATTGGCCGCTGGCTGCGTGGGAGCAAAACCCCCGTCATCGTTCTTGCCAATAAATGCGAAGGCAAGGCGGCGTCTGAAAGCGGGCTGATGGAGGCGTATAGCCTTGGCTTTGGTGATCCAATTGCGTTCAGTGCTGAACACGGCGAAGGGCTTGGTGAGCTATTCACTGATCTCCTGCCTTTCATTGAACGTGACGAAGTGGAGACAGTGGACACGTTCGATGATGAATCCGACGACGCCCCGCTCAAGCTCGCCATTGTTGGCCGGCCAAACGCTGGCAAATCAACGCTCGTCAACAAAATGCTTGGCGAAGACCGCATGATTACCGGGCCAGAGGCAGGGATTACGCGCGATTCGATCACGATTGATTGGGTATGGCCAAGCCCTGACGGCAGGCTCCGCGAGGTTCGCCTGATTGATACCGCTGGCCTGCGTAAAAAATCAAAAGTTGAGGACAAGCTTGAGCGGCTTTCTGCTGCTGACACCCGCCACGCGATTGATTTTGCAGAGGTTGTTGTGCTGCTGCTTGATGCCACGCGCGGGCTTGAGGCGCAGGATTTGCGCATCGCCGATCAGATATTCTCCGAAGGCCGCGCACTCGTGATTGCACTTAACAAATGGGATGTCGCCGAAAATGGATCAAGCCTCTATCAGGGTGTGCGCGGTGCGCTTGAAGAGGGTTTCAGCCAAGTACGCGGGGTGCCGCTGCTTACGATATCTGCCGCAACAGGCAAGGGTATTGACCAGCTTTTGGAAGCCGCTTTTGAAACGCGTGCGGCGTGGAGCCAGCGCATTGGCACCGGAGCGCTCAACCGCTGGTTTGAAAATGCGGTTGAGAAAAACCCACCGCCAGCGCCGGGTGGCAGGCGGATCAAGCTGCGTTACGCTACGCAGATCAAAACGCGCCCGCCAAGCTTTGTTATTTTCGGTACGCGCGTTGATCAACTTCCCGAAAGCTACCGCCGTTACCTCGTGAACGGCATCCGCCGCGAACTCGGCTTCGGCGCGGTGCCCGTGCGCCTGACGCTGCGCGCGCCGAAGAACCCGTTTGATGACAAGGGCGATTAAATCTGGTTGAGGCGCGCCTGAACCTGAGCAAGCAATGCTGTCAGCCACTCTTTTCCTGCCGCTGGATTATAAGCCTCAATCAGCATTCGTCCCTTGGCAAGGTTACAGGCTTTATGCACTATCACAAGATTCTGGAGGCTGTCCGATCCGCCATTGGCTTTGGCTTCAACATGGTCAATTGAGAATTCGGTCTTTGTGATTGGTTTCTTGCAATAGTGGCAGTTTCCGCCGTGTTGGTCATGAGCTTTTTTGAGTGCTGTTTGCGCACCCCACGGCCCACCAGCAACACCGCCGACGAAATAAACCGGAATTTTATTGCCATCTATCCGGTCAAAAACTAACATCGTGTAAGGCTTGATCAGCAGACAGTGGTTAACTGCGTTCCCAATTTTTTCGGCGGGTTTGATCGCGACACTCTTTGACATTAAAATTAAATAGCAAAGCAGTGGTTGTGGATCGGTTAAAAAAGATCTTAGCATCAGGCCGCAATAAACGGATTGCGAATGGTCAGCCGCCCCTCAATGACCATGTCGTGCTGCATGTCTTCGCTGTAGAGCGTGTTGCATTCGGCGAGATATGCCGCTGCAACGATAAACCCATCATATATGTTTAGCTTATATCGCTCGGCGAGTGCGCGACCGAGATCGTGAGTAGCCTCATCGACCGGGCGCACCTGCCCGACATATGTGCGAATAAGCGCCACAGCATCTGCAACCTCTGGCCAGCTATATTTCCATTTGCGCCGTGCGACATTGGCAAACTCGTTCAACACTTGCACGCTGATCGTCGCATCTCGCACGACAGACAGTGCAGCCTGATTTTGTGAGACTACCGAAAAGCAGTAGCAGACAATATTGCTGTCAACAAAATGCGCCACGCCGCTTAACCGCGCATATCGGCGGCATTCCGATCAACTTTCCAGTCTTTGGGCAACGGGCGCTGCATCGCCGTAATCCTCGCAAGCGCCTCTTCGCGGGTCATCTTGGGCAGCGCTTTTCTCAGCGCCAAGATATCGCGCGTAACAACATCACCCTCTTGCAAACCAAGCTCTTTTGCCATTTTTGCGGGCAATCGGACTGCAAGGCCATTTCCCCATTTTGCCACTTTGAGCAGTTCCATAAGATACCTCATTGAATATACATTATCACTTATTGTATATCATTTTCCTCCAAAAGGCAAGATCGCCTGATACACATCAATCCCCGGCGCACCGATAATATCTACCCCTGATTTGAGCATGAAATAATGCCGGGCGATCTCTGCCTGCTGTTCAATTCCGTAGCGGCTGAACGGCAATCCCGGCTTGATCGCATAATCATACCGGCAGAACGGATGCCGCGCGAGCGGTAGGAATATCCCCTGCTGATGCTGCCAGACATGCACCATTTCATGGATGAAAAGCCCCTGGCTGCTGATGTCCTGTCCGCAAAAATCATCGCAATAAAGCCCGCCTTTGGGATGAAACCACAGCGCTCCGTCAGGAGCCATCGTCACGCGGCGCGGCTGAAACCACCACCATTTACGCTCATTAATGGTGACGCGGCCATAATCAATCGCATCGCCGAACACTGATCTGGCGAGCGAAACTTCGTCAAGAGTCAGCGTACGACGTGTCAATGATTATGGTGCCCCGGCGCGTCCGCTCCCGCCGCGATG
This sequence comes from Sphingomonadales bacterium, assembly GCA_043765635.1. Taxonomy (GTDB): domain Bacteria; phylum Pseudomonadota; class Alphaproteobacteria; order Sphingomonadales; family Sphingomonadaceae; genus Aquisediminimonas. The sequence continues at coordinate 46,595 of JAYUIX010000189.1, read as the reverse complement.
ACTTCGGCCTGCGTTTCAAGCTTGGCTCCGCTTGCGAAATTGAGCACCAATGGCATTTTGCCGCCAACTGCAACCTTGGGCGATACATCAAACAGCATCACGTGCTTACCGCCCGAAGCAAAAGCGATCTCGCTCTTTGCGGGCACGACAAGCCCATCAGCAAGCGGCGTCATTTTCATCATGCCGCCCTCCATCTTGGTATCATGGAGTTCAGCGCGCACCGCCATTGGTGAGGACACCGATATCAGCCGGTCAGCAGTGGGGCCGCCGTTAATTGCAAAATAAGCCGAAGATGGATTGCCGCTGACTGCCGAAAGCCGGACAAAGGCTTGGTCAACATTCAACTTGTCATGCGAGGCGCTGCCACAAGCCGTAAGGGCAAGCGCGACACAAGGTGCAAACAGATGAAATGCGCGCATTTATAAGCTCCTAAGACTGGTGAATGCTCATCTAGGCAGCCCAAAGCCTTGCGACAAGGAAAATGCCACCTATATCGCATCATGAAGCGTGACATTGCGCCCAGTCGCGGTGTCGCTACCAACACATTCGTAAATACAAGAGGGATAAAATGGCTAAAGTTATCGGGATCGATCTTGGTACAACCAATTCATGCGTTGCAGTGATGGAGGGTGGCAAGCCCAAAGTGATTGAAAATGCCGAAGGCGCGCGGACAACGCCGTCGATCGTGGCCTTCGCCAAAGACGGTGAGCGCCTTATCGGTCAGCCTGCCAAGCGTCAGGCGGTCACAAACCCTGAAAACACGATTTTTGCAGTAAAGCGCTTGATTGGCCGTCGTTTTGATGATCCGATGACCAAAAAAGACATGGGCCTCGTCCCCTACACCATCACCAAGGGTAAGACAGGTGATGCGTGGGTGAAGGCAGGCGGCGAAGATTATTCGCCGTCGCAAATCAGCGCTTTCACGCTGCAAAAGATGAAGGAAACCGCCGAGAGCTACCTTGGTGAAACCGTGACGCAGGCCGTGATTACCGTTCCGGCCTATTTCAACGATGCCCAGCGTCAGGCGACCAAAGATGCTGGCCAGATTGCGGGCCTTGAAGTGCTGCGTATTATCAATGAGCCAACTGCGGCTGCGCTCGCCTACGGGCTTGAAAAGAATGACGGCAAGCTGATCGCTGTGTATGATCTTGGTGGCGGTACGTTCGACATCTCGGTTCTTGAAATTGGCGACGGCGTGTTTGAAGTTAAATCGACCAACGGCGACACCTTCCTTGGCGGCGAAGATTTTGACGCGACGATTGTGGAGTTCCTCGCGGCAGAATTCAAAAAAGCCGAAGGCATTGATCTGAAATCGGACAAGCTAGCATTACAGCGCCTGCGTGAAGCCGCTGAAAAGGCGAAGATTGAGCTTTCCTCGGCGCAAACAACCGAGGTCAACCTGCCCTTCATCACGGCAGATTCGACCGGGCCGAAGCATCTCGTCAAATCAATCACGCGTTCTGATCTTGAAAAGATGGTCGAAGACCTGATCAAGCGCACGCTCGGCCCCTGCAAACAAGCACTTAAGGACGCTGGCGTGAAGCCCGCCGATATCGCCGAGGTTGTTCTCGTCGGCGGCATGTCTCGGATGCCGCGCGTGCGTGAACTTGTGAAGGATTTCTTCGGCAAGGAACCGCATACTGGCGTCAATCCCGATGAAGTCGTCGCAATGGGTGCCGCAATTCAGGCTGGCGTATTGCAGGGCGACGTCAAAGATGTTCTCCTGCTCGACGTGACGCCGCTTTCGCTTGGCATCGAAACGCTTGGCGGCGTGTTTACCCGGATGATTGATCGCAACACGACGATCCCGACCAAGAAGAGCCAAGTCTATTCAACAGCGGACGACAATCAGGGCGCGGTAACAATCCGGGTATTCCAGGGCGAGCGCGAAATGGCGGCGGATAATAAACTGCTTGGCAATTTCGATCTGGTCGGCATTCCGCCCGCACCGCGCGGCGTGCCGCAGATTGAAGTAACCTTTGATATTGACGCCAATGGCCTTGTCAGCGTTAATGCAAAGGACAAGGGCACCGGCAAGGAACAGCAGATTAAAATTCAAGCCTCGGGCGGACTTTCCGATGCTGATATTGATCAAATGGTGCGCGATGCCGAAGCTTTTGCCGAAGAAGATAAGAAGCGCCGCGCGGCCGCCGAAGCCAAGAATAATGCTGAAAGCCTGATCCACACAACCGAGCGTCAGTTGGTCGAACATGCCGATAAGGTTGACGAAGCGCTTAAGACTGAAATTGAGGCGGCGATTGCCGAAACCAAGACTGCGGTTGAGGGCGGCGACCCCGAAGCAATGACTGAAAAAGCTCAGGCGCTTGCTCAAGTCGCGATGAAAATGGGTCAGGCAATCTATGAGAAGGAGCAGGCCAGTGCTGCCTCGCCTTCAGAAGATGGCCCCAAGGATGATGATGTCGTCGATGCCGAGTTTTCCGAAGTGGATGAAAATAAGGGGTGAGCATAAACGTCGCCCCGGCGGAGGCCGGGGCCGCCCCATGTATAGCGCAATGGGACAAGACGACCTCGGCCTTCGCCGGGGTGACGAATTCGACAGCGGGGGACGCTGATGTCTGACGATTATTATGAACTGCTTGAAATTGAACGCTCCGCTGATGACGGGGTGATCAAATCGTCATACCGCAAGCTGGCGATGCGCTGGCATCCTGACAAAAATCCCGGCGATACCGCCGCTGAAGCCAAATTTAAGGCGATCAGCGAGGCCTATGACATATTGAAGGATCCGCAAAAGCGCGCAGCTTATGATCGCTACGGCAAGGCGGCGTTTCAAAATGGTGGCGGGGCTGGCCCTGATGTTGGGGGTTTTTCTGACATTTTCGAGAATATTTTTGGTGAATTCATGGGCGGTGGACGCAGTGGCGGCGGGCGTCAACGCGGGCCGCAGCGCGGTGCCGATTTGCGCTATGACATGGAAATCACGCTCGAAGACGCTTATCACGGAAAGGCGACCGAGATTACCGTTGAGGTGTCGGTTCAATGCGCGCCCTGCGAGGGGTCTGGCGCGACGCCGGGTACGGGCGCAAAAACGTGCGGCACTTGCGGCGGGCGTGGTCAGGTGCGCGCGCAACAAGGCTTTTTCGTGGTTGAGCGCCCCTGCCCGTCCTGCCACGGCGCGGGCAAGATTATCAGCGATCCGTGCCGCGAATGTCGCGGCGAAGGCCGGGTTGATAAAACAAAGACGCTTTCAGTCAATGTCCCGCCCGGCGTTGATGATGGCACCCGTATCCGTCTGACTGGCGAAGGCGAAGCGGGCGGACGCGGCGCGCCGGCAGGCGACTTGTATATTTTCCTTCACGTCAAACGCCATGCAATTTTCCAGCGCGAGGGCACGACGCTCTTTGCGCAGACGCCGATTAGTTTCACCACCGCAGCGCTTGGCGGCACAATCGTCGTGCCGGGGCTTGACCGGGTGGATCATGAGATCCGCATCCCCGCAGGCATTCAATCGGGCAAGCAAATCCGCCAGCGCGGGGTTGGAATGCCAGTCCTCAACGGGCGCGGCACTGGCGATCTTGTCGTCCAGATTGAGGTCGAAACACCGACCAAGCTCAGCGCGAAGCAAAAGGAATTGCTTGAACAGTTCCGCGCCACTGAAACAGGTGAGGAAAGCCCGCAAAGCACAGGCTTTTTTTCCAAGTTAAAGGGCGTATGGGATGATCTGACAGAATAGGGAGATTCTCGATGCGCTTTATTACCCCTCTTACCGCCGTTTCATTGCTTGGGTTTGCGACTGTCCTGCTGGCACAGCCTGCCGATGTTAAAATCACCGCCGAGAACCTTGCCCCTGGTGTCGACGTCTTGTTTGGCCAAGGCGGCAATATCGGGGTTTCGCACGGCGAGGATGGCACTGTGTTGATTGATGACCAGTTCGCGCCGCTGACCCCGAAAATTCAGGCTGCGGTGACGGCACTTGGCGCTACGCCAGTCAAATTCTTGATCAACACGCACTGGCACGGCGATCATAGTGGCGGGAATGAGAATTTTGGGAAGGCTGGTGCGCTGATCATGGCGCATGACAATGTCCGCGTGCGGATGGCATCGCCGCAAATGCGCGGTGACCGGACGACGCCCGCATCGCCCAAGATCGCGCTGCCCGTTGTCACTTACCATGACGGACTTTCGCTGCACCTGAACGGCGATGAAGTGCGGACGCACCACATGCATGACGCGCATACCGACGGCGACTCAATCGTGATCTGGAAAAAGGCCAATGTCGTTCACATGGGCGATCTTTATTTCAACAAAGTCACGCTGCCGTTCGTTGACCTCAATTCTGGTGGCAGCATTAAGGGGATGCTCGCCGCGATTGAAAAGACGCTAACGCTGATCAACCCGCAGACCAAAGTGATTCCCGGTCACGGGCCGATGGCAAGCCATGCTGATTTGGTTGGATACCGCGACATGCTCAAATCAATCATCGGTGCCGTGCAGGCCGGTATCACCGCAGGCAAGAGCGTCGATCAAATCAAAGCGATGAAGCCAACGGCAAAGTGGGACGTTCCCGGCGGTTTCATCAGCGGAGACGCATTTGTCGAAATGGCGTATAAAAGCCTGACCACGCCCGGCAAGCCCGCGCACGTCGCGTCGGACAATCACGTCCACTGACACCCTCGCAAACGCAATAAAAAGGCCCGGGGGCGGATGCCAACGAGCCATTTTTATTTGATTATGCGAGCCTGATCAGGCGCCAACAATGATCGCGACAAAGAGAAATTGTGCCGCCAAAGCAACTGCAAGGCTCGCGGAACGTACAACATAGGTCATGACAAATCCTTTCACTTGCATGGTTGAAACGGATGATCCGTTTCAATACGCAACTTTATGCTGCAAGTGCTAAGAAAGTGCAAACGCAACAACTGCAATCACGATTGCAGTTGTTGCATGTCACGCAGTTGATGTCAGACCTTATCGGGGTTTTGATCCGTGTTTCTCACGCTGCGCTGCTTCTTAACAGCGGTTTTGGTTTCAATCGGATCTACGCCAATTCCACTGTCTTCTGAACCATCGTTAGGTGCGGATGTATCGTCACTGCCCTGCATTTTAAGTGCCTCCGTTAAAATTCATATCAACTTACTCGAAGCCAATGGACAATAGCAATCGGGAAAAATCAGGGTTGCGGCGTAGCGGATCAAGAAAGGGGTCTGTACGGCTGAGCAAAAGCCCGGAATCTCCACTTTTCCGCGCTTTCTGAAGCGTCACCAGTCCGTTTGTAGTATCACCCCATTTGGCAAGCACTTGCGCTTGTTGATAAAGTGCACTGTCGCCTTGCGTCATTACCAGCTTGTCAAATGCACTCCGCGCGGCGGGCTCATTCCCCATCACACGTTCAACGATAGCGATACCCGCCAACGCAAAAGCTGACGTCCCATCCCGCCCATAAGCCGCCCGTGCCTCTTTCAGCTTTCCAAGGCCAAGCATCGCATCGCCAATTGCGGCATTTGATGCACCGAGCTTTGCATTAAGCGACAGCGCCTTTTGGTTGAACTTAATCGACTCGGCAAAGCGGCGTGCGGCATATTCAACGGTAGCCGCCGTGCGAAATGTGCGCGGATTGAGCGGATCAAGCAACAGCGCGCGCTTGATCGCATCTTTGGCAGGGGCATCACGGCCACAGCGCGCGCTAAACAACGCAAAACGCGCGAGCACATCGGCATCACCAACGCCGAGCATCCGTGACCGTTCAAACGGGGTTCGTGCGGCCTTTACATCAAGCTTCCCAAAAGCAAGCGCCACGCCAAGTGCGGAATGCGCATCGGCAAAATCAGGCGCAAGACCAACCGCGCGCTGCGCCGCTTCCACCGCAGCATCAAACAACGCCCGAATTTGCGTCAGATCATTTGTGCTGTTGGCAATATTGGCCATACTGCGTGATCGCGCCGCGTGGGCGGCACCGTAATTTGGATCAAGCACAATCGCCTGATCAAATGCCGCAAGAGCCGCACGATCCGAAGTTTCATCAGCGCTCAATTTATGGAAGGCCTGGCCGCGCAAGAACAGATCATACGCGGCGACATTGGTTGTGCCCCCCGTCGTCAATTTGCCATTGGGGTCAGCGGGCGGCGCTTCTGTCACCATCCGTACCGCAAGCTCGCGCGCGACTATGCTCGCAATTTCGCTCTGCACTGCGAAAATATCAGTGATCGGCCGATCAAAGCTTTGCGACCAGTTGGAAAAGCCGGTATTAGTGTCAACAAGTTCAGCCGAAATTCGCACGATTCCGTTTGCACGGCGGACACTGCCTTCAAGCAGATAGGCAACGTCAAGCTGTTTCCCGATTGACACCGCATCCGCACTATTCTCGCGAAACAGGCCTGATGAGGTTGGTGCCGCCACTCGGAGCAAGGCATTGCGCGCAAGCGTTGCGCGCACTTCTTCGGACAGGCCATCAGAGAAATAGGCTTGGGCTGCATCTCCGCTCAGATTTTTGAACGGCAATACCGCAACACTGTTCGATGCTGCTGACTCGCCAATAAACCCGCCCTTCCATGCTGCAAACCCACCGCCAAGCGCGACGAGCGCAACCCCGCCGCCAATCAGCATCTGCCGGCGGCTGGCACCCGCAGGCGATGACAGGCTATCGCTTTGACTGGCCAAGTTGGTGGCAATTTCACTCTTTGTATCAATCCAATAGGCCGCATGAGCATGACCGTCAGGATCAATCTGCGTCCGGTAAGCCTCAAAATGCTCGTCGCGTTTGCCGCTAATATCTTCTGGGCCGTTGTATCCCGCTTTGGGTTCGCCACTGGCCGCGCTCCAGCTTTCGCTATCAATTAAAACGCCGCCGGGATCAGCTTTGGCTTCAAGCCGTGCAGCGCGGCTAATCGCCATGCCGGCGGGAGAGCCGGTGTTTGGATCAACCGCGATTTCACCCGTGCTGATGCCAACGCGAAACACGCGGCGCGCGCGCGGCTCGGTAACGCCTGCATTGTGCCGCGCGGCGCATTTGTGCAGCCGCACCGCAAAATCCAAAGCTTGATCGGGCGTAGTGAAGGTGAGAAGCGCGCCGTCTCCCGTGGTCATCACCACATTGTCAGCCGCAGCACCGCCGCATTCCGAAAGCGCATCGCCGATCAGCCGCTGCACCTGCTGATTCAGCGAAAGCGTTGCCTGAACCCCAAGCGAATCCTCAAGCAGTCGCGACATATCGCTATACCCAACAAGATCGACAAGCACTGCGGTCGATTTCATCGACGTCACCTCCTGCTGCCGCGAATCATGCTGCGTTAGTGCCGCTAAGCTGCGTTAAAAGCGAGCAAAAATTGGCACTGGAAATGTCTCAACCATTCTTCCGATCTAACCGCCCGCAGCAAGCCTATGTAAATTCCCGACTGCCGCCATCGCATGATTACGGAATGCGGCAAGGGTCGCTTGCTTCTCGCTATCCTCCGGACTGATTGCAGCGATCACTTTGCCAAAGCCGTCTAGGCGGCTGTCGCGTATCCATTTGCCTAGCTTGGCGTCCTGCATCCATGCCATCTGGTTCATCATATTGGCGATATTACACGCCGGATATTGCGATATCGTATGCGGAAAAGGCACTGTGCCGCAAAGCTGATTTTTCTTGGCATCGTCATCATAATTCGCCTCAACATAGGCAATGAGGGCCGCGCTAAACGCTGGCTGCGGCGCGCGGACGAGTTGCGGCGTGATCAAGTTGCCATCGAAAATCGGGATCGCTGGGCGCGGCTCAACTGCCGACGCCGTACAATCAATATAGAGCGTGTTGGCGTCCATCGTCACATGCCCCTGATCAAGCATGAGGCCGCCTGCATCAATTGCCTGCACCCGGCCCATGCGGATGACGCCCGTGATCTTGCGCAGCTCGGCAATCTCACCTTTTGACATGGTGGCATAGTGAAACATGCTCGGGCAAACATCAGGATAGATGCGCAGCATGATATCCTCGGCCTCAAGCCGCAGGAACAGATCGTCAATCGACTCTGCCTCTGCAAACACCGCCATTTGCGCAGCCTGACCGCCGATCGTTTCATTGAAAAATTCAAGACCGGGCTGGGTACGCAGCCGATTAAGCAACCATGAGTCGCGCGGCATCACCCACGAGATTTCGTCTGGATCAGCACCCGCACCAAGCAACCAAACACATGCGTCCATCGCGGTTTTGCCAGCGCCGATGACCACATAACGGCTGGGTCGCTCGCCTTTATTCATCCAAAGTTGGGGCAGGCCGTTTGGCGTGATCAGCTTCACCCCCTCGCCAACCGCATATGCTGGCGTGTGCGTTGAAGGCACTGTTGTTCCGTAATATGTCGCATTGACCGTTTTCTTCGCGACCATAACGCTCGTTTCCTTGCCCGAAAGCAGCGAAACAAAACGGCCATTGCCTTGATAATCTGACATCGGGAAATAGCGCACCCGGCCGCTGGGGAGCAGCCGCTGGCGCATTACGCTGTCGAAATAGCCGCTAACCTCCGGCCCGGAGGCAAGCTCATACAGCCCTTCATTGACGCCGATGCTGTCTTTGCGGTTGGAGCCAAGCGGCGTCGAGTTCACCCCGTAAAATGCCGAAGGCTGGTGCAGCGCGACGAAGCTATAAGCATCATTCCAATGCCCGCCGGGTTTGCCGTGGCGATCAACGATGACGATATCGGCATCGCTTTCATCAAGCAGCGTGTCAGCAAAAGCTAGGCCGACCGCGCCACTGCCAATGATCAGGTAATCGGTATTGATCTCAGTCATGAATGGTCTCTATCGCTCAAAATAGTGCAGTAATCTGCACCGACCATCATTGCGAGCGAAGCGCGGCAATCCAGTCCCGGCGGTGCAACTGGATTGCCGCGCTTCGCTCGCAATGACGATCCAGATGTGACAAATCTTGTTTTAGCTAAACGCCTGAATGCCCGTAATCGCGCGACCAAGGATCAGCGCGTGGACGTCGTGCGTGCCTTCATAGGTGTTGACCGTTTCAAGATTGATCGCGTGGCGGATCACATGATATTCCGCCGCAATCCCGTTGCCGCCGTGCATATCGCGTGCCATCCGCGCAATATCGAGCGCCTTGCCGCAATTGTTGCGCTTGATGATGCTGATCATTTCAGGAGCCCATGTACCCGCATCCATCGCACGGCCAACGGTGATTGCGGCTTGCAAGCCCAGCCCAATTTCAGTCAGCATATTTGCCATCTTAAGCTGGGGTATCTGGTTTGCGGCAAGTGGCCGTCCAAACTGATGTCGGTCAAGCTGATATTGCCGCGCGCGGTGGAAACAATCTTCAGCCGCACCCATCACGCCCCACGCAATTCCGTAACGTGCCTTGTTAAGGCAGCCAAACGGCCCGCCAAGCCCCTGCACGTGGGGGAGCATATTTTCTTCAGGCACAAACACTTCATCCATCACGATTTCGCCAGTGATTGACGCGCGCAGGCTCATTTTGCCCTCAATCTTGGGGAAGCTTAGCCCTTTCATCCCGCGCTCAAGGATGAAACCCCGAATGATGCCGCCGTCATCCTTCGCCCAGACGACGGCAATATCGGAAATCGGCGAATTAGTGATCCACATTTTCGCGCCTGACACGCTATATCCGCCCGGCACTGATTTCGCGCGGGTTTTCATGCCCGCCGGATCAGAGCCAGCGTCAGGCTCGGTCAGGCCAAAGCAGCCGATCATCTCTCCGGTTGCAAGTTTGGGGAGATATTTCTGGCGCTGTTCTTCGCTGCCATAGGCATGGATCGGATGCATCACGAGGCTCGACTGCACTGACATTGCCGAACGGTAACCCGAATCCACCCGTTCCACCGCGCGCGCGACCAAGCCGTAGGCGACATGGCTTACCCCCGCACAACCATAACCCTCGATAGTCGCGCCAAGCAGGCCAAGCTCACCAAATTCATTCATGATTTCCCGGTCAAACCGCTCGTCAAGTGTTGCGCTGACGACGCGGGGCAGGAGTTTATCCTGCGCGTAGGTCTCCGCTGCCTCTGCGATCATTGCCTCATCATCAGTGAGTTGATCGTTAAGGCGGAAAGGATCATCCCATTTGAACGGTGTAAATTTGGCCATGTCAGTCTTTCAAAATCGCTGGTGTTAATACGCCTATAGTCACTGTATTCAATGACTGCCAGCGTCGGTCGTCACAGCTTGTCGGTCTGTCGAAAAACGCGCAAGATAGTGTTTATGCCGCGTCCATAAACGCAATCAGGAATTTAGTCTTTTTGAGGGAGATGATTTTGTGCGCACTTTATTCACCGCTGCAAGCTTCACAGCGCTTGCTATTGCCATGCCAGTAAGTGCCGCTACGCCTGTTAAAAAGGCTGCACCTGTCTCAGTTACCAAAAGCCCGTTGCTCAAGGCATGGGCTGGCCCATACGGCGGGGTGCCACCATTTGACAGCATTAAGGCGGCCCAAATTCCCGCAGCGTTTAGCGACGCAATGGCTGAACTGCGCGCCGAAGTTGACCGCATCAAACGCAACCCGGCCAAGCCGACCTTCCAGAATACCAACGAGGCGATGCAGCTCACTGGTCAATCAATGGAGCGGCTATTCTCAATCTACGGCGTGATGACAAGCAACACGACCACCCCCGAAGTACAGGGGATTGAGCGCGAGCTTGATCCCAAAATTTCCGCCTTTTATGATCAGATTAATTTCGATCCAATGCTGTTTGCGCGTTACAAGGCGGTTTATGATGGCCGCAAAAGCGCCAAACTAACGACGCAGCAAATGCGGATCGTTGAGCGCGATTATGAGCAGTTAGTGCGGACAGGCGCGCAGCTTGGCGCAGGCGACAAGGCCAAGCTTACCGACATCAACTCAAAGCTTGCGGTTGCTTTCTCCGACTTCGGGAGCAAATTGCTCGCCGACGAAAACAGCTTCGTGACAATTGATAAGGAAGCCGATCTCGCTGGCCTCCCCGCCTCGTTTATTTCCTCGGCCAAGGCGGCGGCTGAAAGCCGCAAGCTGCCCGGCAAATGGATCATCAAGAACACACGTTCCGCTGTTGATCCCTTCCTGACCTTTTCAACCAACCGCCCTTTGCGCGAAAAAGTCTGGCGCGGCTTTGTCGGGCGCGGTGATAATGGCGACGCCAATGATACGAAGGCGGTGATCGCTAACGTTCTCAAACTGCGGGCTGAGCGTGCAGCACTATTGGGCTTTCCCACTCACGCGCATTACCGCATGGCCGACACGATGGCGAAAACGCCCGAACGCGCGATGGATCTGATGATGCGTGTCTGGAGTCCCGCCGTTGCGCGCGTCAAGGAAGAGGTCGCCGATATGCAGGCGATTGCCGATAAGGACGGCAGCGGCGCAAAGATTGAAGCATGGGATTACCGCTACTATGCCGAAAAAGTCCGGCAGGCGCGCTACGCGCTCGATCAGAATGAAGTGAAGCCTTATTTTGAGGCGGGCAATATGGTTAACGCCGCTTTTTATGCGGCGGGTCGTCTGTATGATCTTGGTTTCAAGGAAGTCACTGGCACCGTCCCCGTGTTCGATCCCAAGGTGCGCGTGTTTGAAGTGACTGATAAGCAGAGTGGCCGCAATGTCGGGCTTTTCTATCTCGACAATTTTGCTCGCGATAACAAGCGCTCGGGCGCGTGGATGACGACATACCGCGCGCAGCAAAAGCTTGGCGGCGCGCGCAATGTACTCGCCTCAAACAATAATAATTTTGTTGAGGGTGCCAAGGGTGAGCCAACGCTGATCAGCCTTGATGACGCGCAGACGCTGTTCCATGAATTTGGCCATGCGATCCATTTTTTCCTTCAGGATGTCTATTATCCCGCACTTGCGGGCACCCCGCGTGATTTTGTCGAATATCCAAGTCAGGTCAATGAACATTGGGTGCTGACGCGCGACGTGCTTGATAAATATGCGCGGCATTACAAAACCGGCGAAGCGATGCCGCAGGCGTTGCTCGACAAGATCATCAAGGCAAGCGCGTTCAATCAGGGCTTTGGCACCGTCGAATATCTCTCCTCCGCGATCCTCGACATGAAGCTCCACAACCGCGCGACCCCGATCAGCGACATCTCGGTATTTGAACGTGAAACGCTTGCCGAACTTGGGATGCCCAAGGAAATGGTAATGCGCCACCGCCTGCCCCAATTCGGGCATCTCTTCTCAAGCGACGGCTATTCGGCGGGCTATTATTCTTACCTCTGGTCAGAAACGATGGACGCTGACACGTGGGCCGCGTTTGAAGAAGTGAACGACCCGTGGCACAAACCCACCGCCGATCGCTTCCGCAAGCTCCTGCTGTCAACCGGAAATGAAACCGACCGTGCCGAGGCATACCGCGCATTTCGTGGGCGCGACCCCGATGTAAAGGCGCTGCTCAAGCTGCGGAATTTTCCGGTAGAACCCGAAACCCCAATGACCAGAGATGGTTTGGGCAAGGCGAGATCGGGCGGATAGAGGCAGAAAAACCCGCTCTCCCCTTTTTGGGAGAGCGGGTCGAAATTAGAGAACATACAAATTGATAAATATTGTGCAAAATAATATATTTACTTCTGGGTGTTTACTTCAAAAATTCTATTTTGCTCGCTTACGGAAAGATTTGTTTTCATCCACTGATTTAATGCTGCATGGTCAGATTTATTCAAGTAAGTTACATTTAAAATAATTTTTACATTACTTGTACTTCCAATTTGTGTTCCAGGAATGACCCCACCATTCCAATAAGTGCCTTTTGGCGGATATGCATCCTTCTTTACACCTGTCCCAAGCTGGGTTTTCAACGACATTCCTGTTTGATTAACATCAAAAAAACTTCGTCCTTTTTTATCAATCCCTGACAGAGGTGCCTTCACGTCCCAGGGCTGACCGGCGGCATCAAAACCTTCAATTTGGGTTGGGCCGCGTTTGAAGGGAGCTCGAACAATACCGTCCTTCTCAGCTTGTAACATCGACATTGCTTCAACGCGTGTTTTGTAATCAATTGCTTTTCCTGCGTGTGCAGGGTCAGTTGCCAAACTGTTAAATCGCTTATCAGCCGTATATCGGGCAGGAACGTCAGCATTTGTTTTAAGTGTTTGAGCTTCGTTCACTCGCCCCGCTGAAATCACAGATCGATTTGCGAAGCTTTTTCCATATTTTATACCATCCGTTGTAATAGACGATGCTGGTTGAGTTGTATTACCGCGGATATTTGGTGGAACATTGATAACAACGCTATCTAATTTTCCAGATTTATTGACAGTTGGTTGGCTTGTTACACGGTTTGAGTTTGGGGTATTAACAGCTGACTGGGTTGGGATATTTTGATTCGGCGTAATATTAATGTTTGGACGCGAATTTCGTGCTGCGATTGAACCACCACCAATAGTCATAACAGCGTTCCCAAATGCCGCCCATCCAAACTTGGTCACCACATCATTAAACCCAGCCATAAACTCCTTGCTGGCCCCTTGGGGAATTTTCAACCAACCATTTCCTTCGATTCCCATTCCACTGAAACCAACCGACGTAGTCTGGATTTTTGCTAAAATTTCTCCGCCCGCTCGTGTATTTGGAAGTGAGATTGTTCCACTGCCGTCAAGCTGACCTTTGACTGAAATGCCAAATTGAGTTTTTGCAACGTATCGAGCAACTTGATTATCAGAACTGAAACTTTGGAAAGTATTATTACCAAACAATCGAGCTGTCTTCTCAAAAATATCTGGTTTGTGATTTTGCCCCATATTAATTTCAAGGTTTGCAGTCGTAACATTACCTGCGACTAGCACTTTGCTAGGCGCTGATGCCGTAGTCACACCGTCAAGAGCAGCAATCGTTCCAAAGTTTGAGAGCCGGAAAAACGCTCCAAGATCGCTTTTCGATAAGGAAGCCATCAATGCGTCTTTTGAAGTTGGATTATCATTCAAAATCTGTCGCGCCGTAGCAAAATCATTTGCATTTGTCGCTTTTAATAGCTGGTCTAGCGGCGGCGTTGTGGCTGATTGCAGACTTGTAACGTTCGCAGTTTGTGACTGTGTGTTAACTGTCGCAAAATTTGTCGATGTCATGAGAAGGCTCCTTGATTAGTTTCGGCTCAAGACCTCCCCAGGGCTTTCCGTAAACCACAAATAACAGAGCCAAAAATAGCGAGCTATAATCGAATCGATTAGAGACCCAGACATTCGTCGCGGACACATACCGCTTTATCGTGCAATATTAAGAATGCCGCCACGAAAAACACCTAGCCAAACCGCGCGCGTAATTTTATTACAATCCTCATGACGCGAAAGAATCTGTCGCCGCTGGCGCTCCATGTCCCTGAACCGAGTTACCGCCCTGGCGATGTGGCGGATTTCAGCAATATTCCAATTCCAGCGGCTGGCGTCACGCCGCGCCCCGATAGTTCGGCTCCCGCGCATGAATTTCGCGACATGGCTTATGGTCTCGTGCGCGTGCTTGATGATGAAGGGAAGGCAGTTGGCCCTTGGGACCCGCGCCTGAACCCGGTTACGCTGCGCGATATGTTGCGCAATATGGCACTTACCCGCGCGTTCGATGACCGGATGTTTCGCGCGCAGCGGCAGGGCAAGACGAGCTTCTACATGAAATGCCTTGGTGAAGAGGCAGTGTCGATTGGCGCAGCCGCTGCACTTGCCAGCGATGATATGTGTTTCCCGTCTTACCGCCAGCAGGGCATCCTCATTTCGCGGGGCTGCCCGCTTACCGAAATGATGAACCAAATTTATTCGAACAAAGGCGACCGCCTCAAAGGGCGGCAATTGCCGATCATGTATGCCTTTCCCGAATTCGGGTTTTTCACTGTGTCGGGCAATCTCACCACGCAGCTTCCCCAGGCGGTTGGCTGGGCAATGGCGAGCGCGATCAAGGGCGATACGCGGATTGCCGCCGCGTGGTGCGGCGAAGGATCGACCGCCGAGGGCGATTTTCACGCGGCGATGACCTTCGCCACCGTCTACCGCGCGCCCGTGATCATCAACATCGTCAATAATCAATGGGCGATCAGTTCGTTTGCGGGATTTGCGGGCGGCGAGGCGACCACCTTTGCCGCGCGTGCAGTTGGTTATGGGATTGCTGGACTTCGCGTTGACGGCAATGATGCGCTCGCCGTCTATTCGGCAACATTATGGGCGGCGGAGCGAGCGCGATCCAACCAAGGACCAACGCTGATCGAATATTTCACCTACCGCGCCGAGGGGCACAGCACTTCGGATGATCCATCGGCGTACCGCTCAGCCAATGAGGGCACGCACTGGCCGCTGGGTGATCCGATTGCGCGGCTGAAGGCGCATCTGATTGCGCTTGGGCAGTGGGATGAGGATCGCCACACCGCGATGGACTTAGAACTCGCCAACCAAGTCAAAACCGCGCAGAAAGAGGCCGAGAAAAACGGCATCTTGGGTCACGGGCTGCACCAGCCGTTTGACACGATGTTTGAAGATGTGTTTGAGGATGTGCCTTGGCACCTGCGCGAACAAGCCGCGCAAATGGCGGCAGAGCGGATGCGCAAATGGCCCGAGGCGTCGTCATGAGTAAGATGAACATGATTGAGGCGATTAACAGCGCGATGGACGTGACGATGGGTCGCGACGCGGACGTCGTCGTGTTCGGCGAAGACGCTGGCTATTTCGGTGGCGTCTTCCGCGCCACCGCTGGCCTTCAAAAGAAGTACGGCAAGACCCGCGCCTTTGATACGCCGATCACTGAATGCGGGATCATCGCGGTTGCGGTCGGTATGGCGGCCTACGGGATGCGGCCCGTGCCCGAAATCCAGTTCGCCGATTATATCTATCCCGGTCTTGATCAGCTTGTCAGTGAGGCGGCTCGCATTCGGTATCGCTCCGCCGCGCAGTGGACGATGCCGATTACAGTGCGTTCGCCCTTTGGCGGCGGCATCTTCGGCGGGCAGACGCACAGCCAATCGCCCGAAAGCATCTTCACCCATATTTGCGGGGTCAAGACGGTGATCCCGTCAACGCCCTATGATGCCAAGGGGCTGCTGATTGCCGCGATCGAAGATAATGATCCCGTCATCTTCTTTGAGCCAAAGCGGATTTATAATGGCCCGTTCGATGGCCATTATGATCGCCCGGTCAAACCTTGGGCAACGCATCCCGCAAGCGAAGTGCCCGAGGGGCATTACACGATTCCGCTGGGCAAAGCAGCCGTGGTACGCGCGGGGCAGGATTTGACCGTGCTGACTTACGGCACGATGGTGCATGTTGCGCTCGCGGCGGTAGAGGAGCTCGGCGTTGATGCCGATGTGATTGATCTGCGCACGCTGCTTCCACTTGATATTGATGCGATTGAAACGTCAGTCAAAAAGACGGGCCGCTGCTTGGTCATCCATGAGGCGACGCGGACGAGCGGATTTGGTGCAGAACTGGCGGCACTTGTGCAGGAACGCTGCTTCTACCACCTTGAGGCTCCGGTTGAGCGTGTGACCGGATTTGACACCCCCTACCCACACAGCCTTGAATGGGCCTATTTTCCGGGGCCGATCCGCATCGGCATGGCGATTGAAAAAGTGATGAAGGATTAAATATGGCGCGCTTTGAATTTCGCTTGCCTGACATTGGCGAAGGCATTGCCGAGGCTGAGGTCGTCGCGTGGCACGTCAAAATCGGTGATGCCATCGCTGAGGATCAGGGCATTGCTGACATGATGACTGACAAGGCCACAGTCGAAATGGAATCGCCCGTGTCTGGTGTTGTTATCGAACTCGCAGGCGAAGTCGGCGATATGATTCCGATTGGATCGACACTCGTTGTGATTGAAACTGAGGGGGAGGTTGAGGACGTCGCCCCGGCGGAGGCCGGGGCCGCTGTGGTCAAGAATGCACCGTTGCCAACTGAACCGAGCGGCCCCGGCCTCCGCCGGGGTGACGATCCACTCGCCGGAACTGATCTCGAAACCGTCACTGAACAGCATATGCCCGAAACCCCGGTGACGCATTTCATTCCTGAGCCGCATCCTGACGCGACTGAAATCAACGTACCAACCCCCGGCGCGCAGGCGCTTGCCTCACCTGCTGTTCGCGCACGCGCGAAGGAACTTGGCATTGATCTTGGCGAAGTGAAGGCGCGCGAGGGCGGGCGCATTCGCCATGCCGATCTTGATGCCTTCCTCACGTACAATGCAGGCCAAGGCTTTGCGCCTGCAGGGGCCACGCACGCTGATGAAGCGATCAAAGTTGTCGGCATGCGGCGGCGGATTGCCGAGAATATGGCCGCGTCAAAACGCGCCATTCCGCACTTCACTTATGTTGATGAAATTGATGTGACCGCGCTTGAGGATATGCGCGGCGACCTCAACGCCAATCGTGGGAACCGCCCAAAGCTGACGATGCTGCCGCTGATGATCGTCGCGATTTGCAAGAGCGTTCCGCAGTTCCCGATGATCAATGCGCGTTTTGATGATGAGGCTGGCATCGTGACGCGTTACGGCGCGATCCATCTCGGCATGGCGACGCAGACTGATGCGGGCCTGATGGTGCCCGTCATCCGCAATGCGCAAAGCCTTAACGTATGGCAATTGGCGAGCGAAATTACCCGACTTGCCGACGCCGCGCGCAGCGGCAAAGCGAAGTCCGAAGAATTGTCAGGCTCGACGCTGACAATCACCTCGCTCGGCCCGCTTGGCGGGATTGCTACCACGCCCGTTATTAATCGCCCCGAAGTCGCGATTATCGGCCCCAACAAGATTGTCGAACGGCCCGTATTTGACGGCGATGACATCCGCCGCGCAAAACTGATGAACCTCTCAATCAGTTGCGATCACCGCGTCGTCGATGGCTGGGACGCCGCGAGCTATGTACAGGCGCTCAAGAAGTTCCTCGAAACACCGGTGCTTTTGTTCGCGGATTGAGTTTATTCTCCTCCTTAGGGGTATGGGGGAGAAGGTTTGCACTTTGCCGCACCGCAGCATAAGACCGTTTGTATGTCCGTAGCGCAGCCTAAATCCCCCGGTCAAAATGAATTCGTCCTCCTCATTTCTAGCGTGATGATGCTGGTCGCGTTTGCGATTGATTCGATGTTGCCGGCACTCCCGGCGATAGGGACATCGCTGCGCGTATCGGATGCTGCGGATCAGCCGTTGGTTATCAGTGCATTTCTGTTCGGATTTAGCATCGCGCTGCTGTTTGTCGGCACAATTTCGGATCGTTACGGCAGGCGCGGGTTGATGCTCGCATCTCTGGTTGGTTTTGCGGTGACAAGCATAGCGGCGGCTGTCGCACCGAGCTTTGAGATGCTGCTGATTGCGCGCGTGGCGCAAGGAATGGCAGCCGCCGGGGGGCAGGTGCTTGTCCGTGCGGTGGTGCGTGACAAATTTGAAGGACGCGCAATGGCGCAGATTATGAGCCTTGCGGGCATGATCTTTATGGCCGGGCCAATACTTGCGCCGAGTATGGGGCAGGCGGTGCTTGCGGTCGGGCAGTGGCGGTGGATATTCTTCGTGCTGGCAGCACTTGGGTTTTGCGTCTGGACTTGGGCTTTTTTCCGTCTTCCCGAAACATTGCCCGCCGAAAAACGAACGCCGATCAATGTTGCGGCGGTGATCGCGACTGCCAAAGTCGTACTCTCGGATCGGCTGTCGGTAGGTTACACACTGGCGATGACGGCTGCGGCCTCTGCCCTCTTCGGTTTTCTGATGTCAGTGCAGCCGATTTTTGACCGGACATTCAACAGCGCTGACATGCTCCCGACTGGTTTTGCGATCATGGCAGGCGGGATGATGGCTGCATCGCTTCTCAATGCTGCAATTGTAAAGCGTTACGGGATGCGCCTTATTGGCCATGCAGCTTTAATACTCTTCACGATGATTGCGGGCATCCATGCGTTCGTCGCTTGGTTGGGCCATGAAACGCTTGAAAGCTTCATCATTCTCCAGACCGTAATGATGATGGCCTTTCCGATGATGGGCGGTAATTTCAACGCAATGGCGATGGAGCGAATGGGTCGCGTCGCAGGCACGGCGAGTTCAGTGCAGGGCTTTATCAACAACCTCGTGAGTGCGATTGCCGGAACGATTATTGGCCGCGCCTTCGACGGGACTACCGTGCCACTTTATGTGGCCTACTTCGTTTGCGGTGCGCTTGCGCTGATTATCGTCTTTGTGACAGAAGGCGGCAGGTTATTCGTCGCGCGCAATGCGCCCACTGTAGTGGAGTGAAATATGACGCATTGGCTGATGAAATCTGAACCCTTCAAATATAGCTGGGATGATCTGGTAAAGGATGGTCGCACCCACTGGAACGGCGTGCGTAATCACCAAGCTGCACTCTATCTCAAAGCAATGGCAATCGATGACGAGGTTTTTTTCTATCACAGCAATGAGGGCCTCGCAGTTGTTGGCATAGCGCGCGTGGTGAAGACGGCTTATCCTGATCCAAGCGATGAGAAGGGGCGTTTTGTAATGGTTGATATTGAACCGGTCTGCGCGCTTGCCAATCCAGTAACACTTGCCATAATGAAGGCTGAGCCGCGCTTATCAGCGATGAAAATGTTTCAGCAATTCAGGCTTTCGGTTTGTCCAATCGCGCCGCATGAGTGGGATGTGATTCTTGAACATGGCCAAAAACTATAATGGCACTCATTGTGCAAAAACCCTGCTTTTTCTAGGGTTAGCGCCAGTTTAGGCAAACACTGGCTTTTTTGTTACGAATCTGTTATACTATCATTAGACGAAGCGGTTGTCTCCTGCGACCGCGCGAGGAGCGTTTAATCCAAAGAGCCTGAGATGACCGACCCGCCAGCGGGACACGGCTCAACAGACTCAATCAATTGCCTCGATCAATTGCGTTTTAAGAAAGGTAGTATTGCATGGCTTCCACCGCGCTTGACTTCGATGTTGGCGATTATGTTGTTTATCCAAAGCACGGTGTTGGCCGTGTCATCGAACTCCAAAGCTCTGAAATCGCGGGCATGGCACTTGAGCTTTATGTGCTGCGTTTCGAGAAAGAAAAAATGACTCTGCGCGTTCCGACTAATAAGGCGGAAAGCGTTGGGATGCGTAAGCTGTCTTCGGATAAGCAGATGCAAGAGGCAATGGTAACGCTCAAGGGCAAGCCAAAGGTCAAGCGCACGATGTGGTCACGCCGCGCTCAAGAATATGAGGCGAAGATCAACTCAGGTGATCTGGTTTCGATTGCTGAGGTTGTCCGCGATCTTTTCCGCGCTGAAGATCAACCCGAGCAAAGCTATTCCGAACGACAGATTTTTGAAGCTGCATGCAGCCGTTTGGCACGAGAACTTGCCGCGATGGAGCAGGTTGATGAACCAACAGCGGTACAAAAGCTGATCGAAATCCTTAAGAAATCGGCTGAAATCTATAATAAAGTTGCCGCCTAATCTGAAATGCAATCTGATTGTGATTGTCAAAACGGCGGCCCAGCAATAGGTCGCCGTTTTTGTTTGCATTGCACATGCTCTTGCTGTATTAATATGGCAATACAGTAAGGAGCTAGGCATGCGCAACACATTCTTCATTTTCCCCGTCCTTTTGCTGAGTGCTTGCAGCGCTGCCAAAGGTACTCCGTCTGCCCCAAGCAGCTCACGCTCATTTGACGTCAGCAGCTTTAATCAGGTTGAGCTTGCTGGATCCGATGATGTCCGCATTGTTGTCGGCCCTGCCTTTTCAGTTCAGGCAACTGGCCCTGAAAAGACGCTTGAGAAACTCAAAATTGAAGTTAGCGGGTCAACTCTTAGTATTGGTCGTAAACGTTCTTTTTCGATGGGATGGAGCAATGACAAGGATGCGCTAGTTACTGTCACCATGCCAACAATTAAAAGTGCCGGCCTTGCCGGATCAGGTGATATGAACATTGACCGAGTGGAAACCCCGGAATTCAAGGCAAGTATCGCCGGATCGGGCAATATGAGTGTAAAATCTGCGCAGGTTGAAAAGATGAGGGTTAGCTTAGCAGGGTCTGGCGATGTCACAATCGCGGGTGTCACACAGACAATTGATATATCCATTGCGGGATCGGGCAATGTCATGGCTAAAGATATGAGCGCAACCAACGCGAGCATTTCAATCGCAGGATCAGGCAATGTTGATGCGCGCGCAAGTGGTGCTGCCTCGGTTTCGCTGATGGGATCAGGTGATGTAAACATCAGCGGCACAGCAAATTGCAAGACATCAAAAATGGGATCAGGTGTGGTGCGTTGCACGCCATAGTCTTTAGTCAAATTTGCCGCTATGCATCACTGATGATTGTCAAACGCAGCGCAATTCCTCTCGTTCTACTCATATTTGGCAGCGCAACCCAAGCAGCGGATCAGCGCTATTCGATCACCGATTTTGACAAAATTCGTGTCGTCGGTGCGTCTCGCGTAGTTATTGAAAATGCCCGCGCCACCTCTGTCCGTGCAAATGGCGAGCGTGAGGCGCTTGACCTGCTTCTCATCGAATCGCTTGACCGGACGCTTACGATCCAACCCAGAGGCGGTTATGTCGCCTCACCGTCGCAAGCAAGCTTCAAACCCCCAACAATTTACATCACTTTGCCCTTGATCAGTTCGGCCAAGCTCAATGGTTCGGGCACGATTAGCATTGCCACTCTGCGCGGAATTCAGGCAGATGTTTCGCTCACCGGCAGTGGCCAGATTAGCGTTGCCAAAGTGATGGTTGATAACCTCAATGCAAGGCTTTCGGGATCGGGAACGCTCACGCTCGCGGGTAAGGCGCTTAAATTTGATGCAAATGTCAAAGGCTCAGGCAATGTCGCCGCGAGCAGCCTTGACGTTGCCGACCTTAAGCTGACCGCCGCCTCATCGGGCACCGTCGGCATGTCGGCCACACGCACGGCGATGATAACATCAACCGGATCAGGCACCATCACGATCACGGGCGGGCCATCATGCACCGTCCAGAATATCGGTGTGGGCACGGTAATCTGCGGGAAAGCACCCTAAACCGCTGCAAACGCCTTTGCCAGATTGGCCCCGCCACGTTCGATCCACGGCATCGCATTCGGGATCATCTGAAACAGGCTGAAAAAGCCGTGAATCATCCCCGGTGCGCACGCGGCATCAACCGCAACACCCGCCTCCGTCAGCTTTGCCGCATAAGCGTCGCCCTCATCTCGTAACGGATCATATTCAGCAGTGATCACCGTTGCTGAAGGCAGACCTGTAAGATTTGACTGCTGAAAAACCGCCGCCAGTGGCTCACTGCGCGGATCAACGGCTTCCACATAATGCCGCCAGAACCATTTCATGCCCTCGGTTGAGAGATAATATTCGCCGTCGCCATTGGCACCATAAGAAGGCCGATCAAAATCAGCATCGGTCACAGGATAGATCAGGAGCTGATGCGCGAGTTTGGGCCCATCACGATCACGCACCATTAGCGCGACAGCCGCTGCAAGATTGCCCCCTGCGCTATCCCCCGCAACCGCAAGCTTATGACCATCGACCCCAAGGATTGCCGCATTCGCCGCAGCCCAAACCGTCGCATCATAACAGTCCTGCAACGGCACTGGATAAGGATGCTCAGGCGCAAGGCGATACGCAACCGAAAGCACCGCAGCCTTGCTAGCATTGGCAATCGCGCGGCAGGTGCCGTCATGCGTGTCAATCGTGCCGATCACCCAGCCACCACCGTGGAAATAGACCGTCAGTGGCGGATTATCACTAGCCGCTTCTGGAACATAAAGCCGCGCATCAAGCGTCCGTCCGTCAAGCGCGATCTTGACGTCCTCAACATGTCCAATCGCAACAGGTTCACCAAAAGGGATCGGGTTGTCAAATATCGCGCGCGCATCCGCAGGCGTTGCTGCCGCATAGTCAATCTTGGGCATCTGCTCCATCATCGTCAGCAGCATCTGCACGGCTGGATCTAATGTCACTCTTGATTCTCCCCCAAAATTGTCGCTAACCTGCGATAACGCGATCTGCCAAGCACGGCAATGATTGACCTTTGCTGCATCCTGCTGGCACAAGCTGCTGCTATGAGCATCCAGACCATCCTTGACCGCGCGATTGAGAGCGGCACAATCGCAGGCGCAACCGCCTTTGTCGGCAATCGCGCTGGCACCATTAGCAGCCACGTCGCAGGCGTGTCCGATCCAGCGACGGGCGCGGCAATGCAGCCCGATACCATTTTCCAAATTGCCTCGATGACCAAGGCAGTCACTACGGTTGCGGCGATGCAATTGGTTGAGCAGGAGCGGCTCTCGCTCGACGCCCCGATTGAAACCGTCCTGCCCGAACTTGCGCAGCTCCAAGTCATTACTGGCTTTGACAATGCGGGTACTGCGATGCTCCGCCCCGCCGCGCGGCCCCTCACGTTGCGCCATTTGCTCACCCACACATCGGGCTTTGGCTATGCCTTCATGAGTGCGGACATGCTCCGCGCCTTTGGCCCCGCTGGCCCGCCAACACCTGGGAGCATAGCCAGCATTACATCGCCGCTGTTGTTCGATCCCGGCGAGCGCTGGGAATACGGTGTCAGTACAGACTGGGTCGGCCGTGCGGTCGAGGCGGCAAGCGGGCAATCACTCGGGCGTCATATAGCTGATGCGATCCTCACACCACTTGGCATGACAGACACTGGCTTCAAGCTTTCGGACGCGCAAATGGCAAGGCGCACGGTACTGCTCAGCCGAGGCGAAGACGGCACATTCACCCCCTTCCCCGCCGAAATGAACGGCGGAGCGGGCGCGGAGTTTGACAGCGGCGGCGGCGGACTCATGAGCAGCGGCCTTGATTATCTGCGCTTCGTCCGCATGATCCTGAACGGCGGATCGCTTGACGGCGCAACCATTCTCAAGCCCGAAACCATTGCCGAAATGAGCCGCAACCAAATCGGGCACCTGCGCGCAGGCAAGATGAATACGGTCATGCCAATGTTCAGCCACCCTTTTGACGGCTTTCCAGAGATGCACACCGGCTGGGGTCTTGGCTTCCTGATCAATCCCGAACACGGGCCAAACGGCCGCGCGGCGGGCAGCCTTGCCTGGGCCGGGATTGCCAATAGTTTCTACTGGATCGACCCGGCAAGTGACATCACGGGCGTGCTGATGATGCAATTTCTGCCCTTTGGCGATCCCGATGCGCTTACGCTCTACGCTGATTTTGAGCGCGCGGTTTATGAGAGCCGATAACGCACTAAATCCTCAGCCGTGTTTACATTATAAAGCGTGACTGGCGACACGACCTCGCGTGCGCCGCTTACCTTTACCCAGTGGTGCAGCGAATAATCGGGCTGGGCAAGGATATGCGCCTCAAGCGGCTCTGCCAACGCCGAGGGCCATAGGCCGAGCAGTCGTTGCCCTGCAATCACCGCAGGCCCATCGCCTTTTAGGCTGTGTAATAAGTTGGGCGCGAGCGGCAGGACATCGCATCCAGCGGTGAGCACATATTCATGCCCTTGCATGAGTGCAGAACGCAGTGCAGCACATAGCCCGGACAGCGGGCCACAGGCAAAAGGATGATCAGTGATCAATGGATATCCGCCCCATTCGCGGCCAACGATGATGAGTGCATCGACTTGGGGAACGACCCCAGCAATAACGTGATCA
The DNA here is from genome assembly GCA_043765635.1 of Sphingomonadales bacterium. Lineage (GTDB taxonomy): Bacteria > Pseudomonadota > Alphaproteobacteria > Sphingomonadales > Sphingomonadaceae > Aquisediminimonas. The sequence goes on along the minus strand of JAYUIX010000189.1, from coordinate 22,131 downwards.
ATGAGTGCCATGTCACCAAGGCGCGCCACCGCCTTATCACTGCCAAAGCGCCGCGAAGTGCCGCCCGCAATGATTGCGCCAACCACAGTCAATCGGTGTCAGCATCATAATTTAAGGTGAAAATGGTGGGCGTGGCAAGGATTGAACTTGCGACCCCTGCGATGTCAACACAGTGCTCTACCACTGAGCTACACGCCCACACTTTGATCCGGCGTGCCGGAAGAAACGTTCCCTAGCGACGCCTGCCCGATATCGCAAGCCTCGAAAACGGGTAGCTTCAATTGAGGCCCGATGCGCTGTCGACCTCGAACATGCGGTCAACTTCAAGGACGAGATCGCGCAAGTGAAACGGCTTTGACAGCACCTTGGCATTGGGCATTGCCAACCCTGCCTTGAGCGAGACCGCTGAAAATCCTGTGATGAACATAACGCGCAGCATCGGCGAAATGATCGCAGCCTTCTGTGCAAGCTCGATCCCGTCCATTTCGGGCATAACAATATCAGTGAGCAGCAGGTCAAACGATTGCCCAGACTTAATCAGATCAAGCGCCGTTGTTCCCCGGTCAACTGACTCAACCGCATAGCCCGACTTTGTCAGCGCACGCGTGAGATATTCACGCATGACATCGTCATCCTCGGCCAGCAAAATACGGATCATACAATTCTACTCACTTGGAAAAAAGACGCCTCGGCAATATTCAGCGGCTTTATAGACCGGAAAGGTTTAACAATTCCAGTATTGCATGTCAGGTGCAGCGCAACTACCAAAAAACATGCATTTGTTACCCCCGTTCAGCCTTTTTGGAAATACCGAGCCTGCGCATCCGCTGATTATTTCGGTGCCCCATGCCGGGCGGCATTATCCCGATGCGATGAAAGTTTTGGCGCGCTTGCCCGAAGGGCGGCTGCGTCCGTTTGAAGATCGTTATGCCGATGCGTTGGCCGATGGAGTTTTTGCTGCCGGAGTGCAGGGAATTGTCGCCAATACCGCACGGGCGTGGATTGATCTTAATCGCAGCGAAAGCGAAATTGATCCCGGCTTCATTGATCTGCCAACAGGTGCGTCGCCACTGGTTTCGGCAAAGGTACGCGGCGGGCTTGGGCTGATCCCAAGGCGGATTTCGGGCGGCGGCGATGTCTGGCACTGCCGAATCACTGCTGATGACCTGAGCGCCCGAATTGCGCAGCATTACCGCCCCTATCATCAAACGCTCGGCGCGATACTTGAACGTGCCCGCGCCAAATTCGGCATTGCCATTTTGCTGGATATTCATTCGATGCCAACGTTGCCGGAAACAAGTGATAGCCCCGGCGCGCAGATTGTGATTGGCGATAGCTTTGGCCGGTCAGCAGATGACCGCTTTACCGGGTGCGCCGCAGCAGTTGCGCAGCAGTTCGGCCTTCTCACCGCGATCAACCATCCCTATGCAGGCGGCCATATTCTTCGACACCACGCCCGACCACAACGCGGGTTGCACGCTATTCAGATTGAAATTGATCGTTCATTGTATCTTGACGCGCATTATTACCAGCCAACCGAGCGTTTGGAGTGGATGCGCAAATTTATCTCCCGCCTCGTCTTTGCCCTGATTGATGAAGCCTTGGAGTATCCGCAGGCAATCGCTGCCGAATAAAAAGAGACCACCCCGTACAACGTACGGAGTGGCCAAGGTTCAGGGAGGAAACGCACCCGAGGGCGCGCAAGAAGCGACTCCGCGAAGGGGGGAAACGCAAAGCCTCTTCTTTCGCAAAGATAGGCAATCTTGATTTGGCTTTCAAGGGTTTTGAAAGATTGTTTTAACCAGCCGGCTTTGCCTGCGGCAGCTTCTCTTGCGCAACCTGACGACCAAACACTTCGCGCATGGTTTGCAGCGAGAACAGATGCGCATGAACTAGCGGCAAAAGCCCTGACTTCATCATCTTGCGCAGTGTATCACCACGCAGTTCGCGCAGCTTGTCTTCGCTTACCATCTGAAAACCACGGTAAATGAAGGGCTTTTCTTGATCAACCATCTGAATCGAAACTTCGCCGTCCATCAGGAGGCCATTATCAACCAGCTCCTTCATGAAGAGTGTCGTACGCTGGCCTGCTTGTTCAAACTGCTCGCAAAAACCAAGAATGGTTTTGGTTGCTTCGGATGCCGCGCCGTCAGTAAACAGAGGCTCGCCTTCCTCGAAATCACCAATCGCATTGGCCGATGGATCAAAGCACAGCGAAAGCTCATCCGTGTCTTCGCGCAGCTTGGCGAGCAGGAACGGATAGCGGCGAACATAAGCCGGCACATACACCTGATCAATCAGCTTGCCTTCATCATCAACAAAGGTGTTCACACCTTCATTAAGGCCCATCAGCGCAAGCGGCACTGGATTTTCGCCAACTGAAAAGACAATCGGATAATAGCGCTGAACCGCAGCAAATTCGTCAATCGTTACAGGAATTGCGTGCTGCTTGGCCAAAAATGGTGCAGTATCGGCCTGCTTAATCTTCCAAGTCGCATGATCAACCGATGACAGCGGTGCCAAATCATTGAACAAAAGCGGCAATCCGCCGTTTACGGGTGGCACGCTGGCCATAACATACTCTCCTGTTGACCGTTAAAAAAACTCGCGCTTCCCTATGCGTCGTCGGCGTCGGACGCAAGCGGAACCAGCTTTCCAGGGTTCATTATTCCATGGGGATCAAGCGCCGATTTGATTGCGCGCAGCACCGCAATACGCGCTGGATCGGATTGGCGAAGGAGCTCGGCGCGCTTCATCTGACCGATCCCGTGTTCGGCCGAGATTGATCCCTTTGCTGCGCTTACAAGATCATAAACCATCCGGCTGGCTGCTTTTCCTTGTCCGGCACGCCATGTTGTCCCATCAATGCCGTGCGGCGCACGAACATGAAAATGGACGTTGCCATCGCCTAAATGACCAAAGGCGCTCGCAACGACACCCGAAAATTCGGCTTCGACTGCTGCTGCGGCGTCAATCATGAAATCAGGCATTGCCTCAACCGGCACCGAAATATCGTGCTGCACCGCCGGGCCACTGGCGCGTTCAGCCTCCGAGATTGAATCGCGCAACCGCCAGAATGCGGCAATTTCACCTTCATTTTTCGCAATCGCTGCATCACCGATTAGACCCGCTGCATGGGCATCACTGACAAGCGCAATCAGAGCCTGATCGGCAACGCGGCCCTTCACTGTGTCTACATATTCCACCAGCACTTGCCACGGCCAGTACCCGCCAAGCGGCGCGCGGGTGCCGCTAATATGCTGCAACACCAGCGCAAGCGAGTCAGCGGGCACAATTTCAAAACTCTCAATTGCATTTACCGATCGCGCCTCAAAGAAGCGGAGCAATTTGAGTGCAACTTGCGGGCTTTCAACACCGATCCATGCGGCCGAACGGTCGGCAATCGCGGGCACCAGCCGGAGGTTGGCCGCAGTAATAATGCCAAGCGTACCTTCAGCGCCGGCAATCAAATGCGTCAGGTCATAACCGCGATTGTCTTTTTTGAGCGCGGCGAGTCCATCATAAATGCTGCCATCGGGCAACACCGCCTCAATTCCCAGTACGAGCTTGCGCATCGTGCCAAAGCGCAAGACTTGCGTGCCGCCCGCGTTGGTCGCGATCAGCCCACCAATGGTTGCCGAGCCCTTGGCCCCGAGCGTCAGCGGAAAGCGCATTCCTGCCACGTTTGCCGCGTTGTGAAGCGTTTCCAAAATGACCCCAGCCTCTGCGATTACCGAACCGCCATTGTCGTCGAGCACATGAATCTGGTTCATCCGGCGCAGCGAAACGATGAGTGACTGCCCGTCCGCTGATGGCGTTGCGCCGCCAACCATTGATGTATTGCCCCCTTGCGGGACGAGGCCGACACGGTGTTGTGCGGCAATTTTCACCAGCGCCGAAACCTCGGCAGTGTTTTGTGGGGAAAGCATGGCCGCCGCATTACCGTGATAAATGCCGCGCCAATCCGAGAGCCACGGCGCCATCGTCTCGCTGTCGCGCGTAAAGCCTTTTGGGCCAAGTACGGCAGCAAACTGATCTAAAATATCGGCGGTGATTGGCATGATCAGAAGATTCACTCATTGCGGGTTAATGCTGCGTTCAACCATGCAATAGCATCCGAGAATGATCATGGAACAGCGTAAGTGAGTTTAATTATATACAGCGTGATGCTTGCGTCAGCAACGCCTGAGACGGGGCAGCTTTCACGTGCACCCAACCGACCGACGATCATTCTCGCGCAGCTTCGCATTCAGCGGACAACGATTATCCGCGTGCCTCCCGCCAAGCCAGCAGCGCTCATTTCCGAACCGATCCGCTGGAAAGAAAAAGGCGGGCCTGACTGCATCAGATGGTCAGCAATTGCAGGCGCGATGATTTCAAGCCCTACCACGCTTGATGTCATCATCCGTGGCGGGAAACGATACCGCGTCAAGCTCAACAAAAGCTGCCAAGCGGCAGAATTTTATGCCGATTTTTATGTTAAGGCGACGCCTGATGGCCAAATATGCCGATCACGCGATTCGATTTACAGCCGTTCGGGCGGCGAATGCGGTATCGATAAGTTCCGAACGCTTGCCCGCGCCAAGTAATGCCCAAGCACTTGAACCGCCATTTACCTTGACAAATTGACGCCAATCGGCAAGCGCGAGAACATCATTGCAGCACCTGGGCCGCGATGATCTATTTTTTCCGGAACCCACATGAGCTTTGCCGACCTCGGCCTTTCTGATCAATTGCTTCGCGCGGTGAACGAATCGGGTTACGACACACCGACTGCAATTCAAACGCAGGCCATTCCTAGCGTCCTGATGATGCGCGATCTCATCGGCATTGCCCAAACCGGCACTGGTAAAACCGCAAGTTTCGTCCTACCGATGATCGATATACTCGCCGAAGGCCGCAGCCGTGCGCGGATGCCGCGCTCGTTGATCCTTGAGCCAACGCGCGAACTTGCAGCGCAGGTAGCAGAAAACTTTGAAAAATACGGAAAATATCACAAGCTATCGATGGCGCTCCTGATTGGCGGCGTTTCAATGGGTGATCAGCAAAAGGCGCTTGAAAAAGGTGTTGATGTCTTGATCGCCACGCCTGGCCGCCTGATGGATTTGTTCGCGCGCGGCAAAATACTGCTCAACGGCTGCGATCTGCTCGTGATTGATGAGGCTGACCGGATGCTCGATATGGGGTTCATTCCCGATATTGAGGAAATCTGCACCAAGCTGCCGACCACGCGCCAGACACTGTTATTCTCGGCAACAATGCCGCCGCCAATCAAGAAACTGGCTGACAAGTTCCTGACCAATCCCAAAACAATTGAAGTGGCAAGGCCTGCATCAACCAATGTGCTAATCACTGAACGACTGGTCGAAGTTGACGCGCGCAAAAAACGCGAAGTGCTGCGCGGCCTGATCGAGAGCGAGCAAGTCAAAACCGCGATCATTTTCTGCAACCGTAAAACGACGGTGCGCGAACTTGCCAAGAGCCTGAAACAGCATGGTTACAAGGCGGGCGAAATCCATGGTGACATGGATCAGGCATCACGGATTAAGGAGCTTGATTTCTTCAAGTCAGGCGAGATCAACATTCTTGTCGCGTCTGACGTTGCGGCGCGCGGGCTGGACGTTAAGGGCGTCAGCCACGTCTTCAATTTTGACGCGCCGTGGCACCCCGATGATTACGTCCACCGCATCGGCCGAACTGGTAGAGCAGGCGCAACCGGGAGCGCCTTCACCTTCGTCACACCCGCTGATGAAGAGGCAATTGCGCAGATTGAGAAGCTTACCAAACATAAGATTGAGCGGCTTGGCAAGGCGGCAGTTGTGGCAACAGATAAGCCCGAGGAAAAACCTGCGCCGCGCGAGAAGGCAGTCCGTGAACCAAGGCAGGCCCGAGACGCCCGCCCTGCCCGCGAGCCGCGCGCGCCACGCCTCGAACGCTCGGCGCGTACCCCCAAACCAGAGTCAGCAACACACGCCTCAGAGCAGGCTAAAACTAACCAAAGTGATAGTGATTGGAACGGCCCAGTTCCATCATTCCTTAATTTTGGTTTGGGTAGGTAACCAAAGATTAGCTGCCCGCGCGGTTATTACACCACGCCGTAAGCCAGCATTGCATCAGCCACTTTTTTGAAGCCTGCGATATTTGCGCCCTTTACATAATCGGTATGGCCATCATTATCAGTACCATATTCGACGCAGCGGGTGTGGATGCCCGCCATAATGTCAAGCAGCAGCTTTTGCAGTTCATCTTCTTTCCATGAAATGCGCGCCGAGTTTTGGCTCATTTCAAGGCCGGAAACCGCAACCCCGCCCGCATTGGCGGCTTTGCCCGGCGCGAACAGGATTTTGGCTTTCTTGAAAACATGAACGCCCGCAAGGTCTGTCGGCATATTTGCACCTTCAGAAACGGCCATGCAGCCGTTTTTGATCAGCATTTCAGCGTCGGCACCAAGCAACTCATTCTGCGTCGCACAGGGGAGCGCGACATCGCAGGTTACACCCCAAGGGGTTTTACCAGCGGTGAAACTCGCGCCCTTAAACTCCTTCACATATTCCTCAATACGACCGCGCCGCTTATTCTTGAGATCCTTGATCCAGTTGATCTTTTCCTGCGTTAAGCCGTCAGGATCGTGAATAAATCCGGCGCTGTCGGACAGGGTGACGACCTTGCCGCCGAGTTGCGTTACTTTCTCTGCGGCATGTGTTGCGACATTGCCTGATCCTGAAATCACTGCCGTCTTGCCCTCAAGCGAATTGCCCTTGGTCGCAAGCATGTTCTGGAGGAAATAAGTGGCGCCGTATCCAGTCGCTTCGGTACGGATCAATGAGCCACCATACTCAAGGCCTTTGCCCGTGAGTACGCCGGTAAATTCATTGGTGATCCGCTTGTATTGGCCAAACATATAACCAATTTCGCGGCCGCCAACGCCGATGTCGCCTGCAGGCACATCGATGTCAGCGCCGATATGGCGGTATAGCTCAATCATGAATGACTGGCAGAAGCGCATCACTTCATTATCGCTCTTGCCCTTGGGATTGAAGTTTGATCCGCCTTTGCCTCCGCCCATTGGCAGGCCTGTGAGCGCGTTCTTAAACGTCTGTTCAAAAGCAAGGAATTTGAGGACACTTTCAGTGACCGAGGGGTGAAAGCGGATGCCGCCTTTATACGGGCCGATTGAATTGTTATTCTGAATCCGCCAGCCGCGCTGCACGCGGACATTGCCCGCATCATCCTGCCAACAAACGCGAAATGAAATCACCCGGTCAGGTTCGGCAATCCGACGGAGAATCTGCGCCTTATGATAGGCTTCCTTATCCTCCATGAAATCATAAATATCCTCGGCAACCTCTTGCACCGCTTGAACAAACTCAGGTTGACCCGGATTACGCTTTTTTACGCCTTCGACAAATGTGTTGAGATCAACATGATCAGAAACAGCCATTGGTATCCCCTTTATCAGGCATTGTTAGAATGCTGCCCTCTCAGGCACGGCCTTCATTACGAGTCGAGGCCAATGTTAGTTGTGCAAGACTAGCAGCTTCTACCCGCTTGAAAAGCGCGATAAATTACAGGACCGGGATGGCGCTGCACATCCCGGTCATTACACTTATTCAGATCAGGCGATGGCGAAGTGAGCGTTGAAGAAATCGCCACCGCGCTCAATTGCAACAAAACTTGGCATAATCCCAACCCGGTCAATATTGACGAGATTGATATCGCTCACGCCGAGCAGTGCCACTGAATTACCGCTTGAGAAATTAAGCGTGAGATCCGCGCGACCGTCACGGTTAACGTCTGACACAGTGGAACTCTGTACATTGATACCGTTTTCAAGGAGAATACGGTCAAGTACTGTATCAAAGTCAGTGATCGTATCGCGGCCATTGGCGCTACTGAATACGAAGATATCTGCCCCCGCGCCGCCAGTCAGCGTGTCAGTGCCACCTTCCCCTAACAAGCGGTCATTGCCATTGCCGCCCTCAAGCACATCATTGCCAAGCCCGCCGAATAGGCCGTCAGCACCGTCGCCGCCAAACAGGCGATCATTGCCCGATCCCCCGAAAAGCTGATCATTGGCGGCCAGCCCGTTCAGCGTATCATTACCAAGGAGGCCGAACAGTTGGTCTTCCTCGCTGGTGCCGTTCAATATGTCCGCCGCCGAAGTGCCGCTGCGGACAATGCCGTCAGCAATACCCGTAACCGTCACGGTTACCGCTGCCGTGCTGGTGAGGCCGCGCGAGTCCGTGATCGTGTAGCTGAACGTGTCAGTGACACTTGCCCCCGGCGCAATTGCGTCAAAGCTCGGATCATCAGCAACATAACGCAGCGTCTGCGTCACTGGATCGAAGATCAGCGAACCAAGCGTTGCGCTGCCATCAACCGCCGTGATGCGAATGGTGTCGCCGGAATTTGGATCACGATCATTGCCAAGTAGTATTGCAGTAAGATTATCAGTCGTCGCATCTTCATTGATTGCCACCGCATCCGCTACCGCAACTGGCGGTTGATTTGGCCGCGCGATGAGGAAGGTTGCAACTTGCGGGTCATGATCAGTGCCGCGTGCGGGCGTATCAGGCTGCTCTGAATTGATATGCACCGCATCATATTGCGCATTTGCCGCAAGCCCTGCGGTGACGAGGATATGATCAAGCGCCTGCGCATTGCCTTCAAATACAAAGCTGTACCGTTCTTCTGGCGCAAGCAAGCGGTTGAGATCAGTCAGCGAACCGCCGCGTTCAAGCGTCTGAATTGCGTTTTCAAAAGTGAAGCCGTTGAAATCACCAAGCACCGCGATGTTCGCTGCTGGATCGGCACCCAGCAATCCGTCGATATAGGCACGGAGCGCAGTCGCCTGCGCTGTCCGTGCACCGTCACCTGCATCAGCGGGGGGTTGTGTCGCGCCAAAGAGTGGATCGCTACCACCACGCGAGGTCGAGTGTACCGAAATCGCGGTTATAAGCTGATCATTGAAGGCAAATTGTGCAGCCAGCGGCTGACGGCTGCCATTAAAGGCTGACCCCGGCACGGCGACTGCGCTGTTGGCAATGTAGCTGACCCGGTCAACATTATAGAAGAAGCCGTTGCGGATATTGCCGTTTGGTTCGCCGCCAGTTGAATTCGCAACCGCTGGTGCAACTTCGACATAAGCGTAAGTCGGCCCGCCAGCGGCCTGAATTGCCGTGATCAGCAGGTTCGCTGTGACAGTGCCCGACAGGTTGGAGCCAGTGCCCGCGCCGTCGGCATCCTGAATTTCCTGAACACCCAAAATGTCGGGCGCGCGCAGATTGAGGACGATATCACGCGCAAGAATGTTGAACTTATCGCTGTTGAGATTGTCAGTTGGATCAATATTTTCAAGATTATACGTCGCAATCGAAAGACGATCGGCGGTGCCCGTTATCCCGGTAACTTCACGCGTGGGGGCCGGTGCATCGAGCGTCACGGTAACCGCCTCAGTCACCAACACTTCATAATTGCTGAAATTGTAATTGACGATCCCGGTCACACTGCTGAGGCGGTCGCCTTGACCGAAATTGGGAACGAAGCCAGCAAAAATGCCCGCATCATCATCAATCTGAATACGCTCAGGATTGAAATCGCGGAAGTCACTGCCAACAGTAATGCCGCCGCGCGCGTTAACGCCCGTTGCGCCAACCCCGCCCGAGGCAACGACTTGGGTTTCGCCAAAGCTGTTGGTGCCACTGGTGACCAGCGGCGCATCAATCGTGACGCGCATCCCTTCAAGCGATTCGTAGAAATCGGCGGCATCAGTCAGCGGATCGAAGCTGGTGAAGCCGTCATCCTCAAACACCGTGCTCGGTGGCAGGACGCCGCCTGTGCCGATCAATGTCGCCGCAGGCAGCGGATTGCCGCTTGAATTAATCATGATTGCTTGCGAAGCGATTTGCGTTGTCGTCAAATTGTCGGGATTATTGCCGGGTAGGAATTCATCAACCCGGCCACGCACGGTAACAGCATCACCAACTGCAACGGCGGGAGCTGTCGTGGTCAGAACGAAAATACCGTCCGATGTGCGGGCATTGCCATCGCCCATAGCATCCTGAATGTAGAAGCCATTGCTATCAACCGCCGTGACGATGCCGTTCGTAATCACTGTTTGCCCTGCAACGGTTGACCGGTGGCTTTCGCCCTGAATCTGGAAAACTGCGAGCGCGATTGGATCATCGTTGGTGATCGTGCCAGTCGCGTTGCCATCAGTGATAATGATATTGCCAACCGGGTTTGAGAGTGCAACGCTGAAGGTTTCATTGCCTTCAGGCAGCGTATCACCGTTTACGCCAACGATGATCTGCTTGACACTTTCACCGACTCCGAAGGTAACTGTGCCAGTCGTAATAAGGCCCATCGCGAAATCATCAGTGGTTGCGGTACCATCGAAATTGATAGCAAAATCAACGCTTGCTGTCTGGCCGGAGCCGCCGCCACGACGGACAGTGAAAATGATCTGCTGGACACCGCTATCACCCTCGATAACACTCGCATCACCGATTGAGACTTGGCCCGTGCCGTTGGGGCCGATGAAAATCTGGCCGTCATTAAGGCGACCAAAGCTGGCAGGCGCGCTTGGCTGGAAGATAAAGTCCGCCGCACCGCCGCCTGTGCCAGTCACTTGCAGCGAGCTAGTCGCAGCACCCGTACCGTCTTCAGAAACGCCCACATCAGTGCTGGTGATGCCGGCCGCAGGCGTACTAGCCGCAGCGGTGAACACGCCTTCATAGGAAAGCAACTGAACCACTGAACCATTTGGCGCGATTAGCGCGATCCCGTCAGCCACGCCGTTCTGCAGGCCAACTGCGGGGAATGATACGGCCCCAAAGCCCTGGCCTTCGTCATCAATGACACCGCTAAGGTTGATCGTGGCATATACCACCGCCGCACCCGGAGTGTTCGAGCCATTGTAAAGCACGAGCCGATATCCCGTGAGGTCAAGTCCCGCCGTGCCTGCAACCTCAATCGCTTCGTTCGCGTCAGCACCACTATTGTCATAATGGAATTCGTTGATGAAGATATTGGCCGGGCCAACGGGGGCGGCATCATCATTGGTGATTGTGCCACTTGCAACGCCGTCACCGATGGATGCTCCGCCTGTGGCATTCATCAGCAACACTGTGAATGTTTCATCGCCCTCAACGATTGTATCACCGGCAACGTTGAAAATGATTGTCTGGCTGGTTTCGCCAGCGGCAAAATTCACTGTGCCCGTAAAGCTTGTGCCAGCCGCAAAATCACCTGCGTCAGCACCGGGTGGCAGGAAGTTTACAGTGTAGCTTGCACTCACTGCACCTGCGCTGCCACCCGTGCGGCTGACGACGAAGCTGATCGGGGTTGCCCCGCTATTGCCTTCAATCACGGTCGCATCGGCAATTGAAAGCACGCCTGGATTGACAACAACCTGCGGCTGGCTCGCGACGACGATGTCGTCAATGCCGACTAACTCATCGTTACCCACCGCGTTGGTCGTGATCACGCGGATTTCAAGCGTCGCCTGATTATTGGCTTCAGCAGGAAGACGCACAGAAACCGGCGTAACCTGCGTCGCAGAACCAGCCGTCGTCGCGTCGGGAACATAAAAGATGTTTGTCCAACTGCTCGTGCCGCTGATCCGGTATTGAATAGCGACCTGCTGAGTAGCATTATCGGCGCTGGCATCAAGGTCACGCAGGTTCAGGCTCAAGTCAATGTCTTGACGCCCCCGCGAGTCAAGGAAAAGCACGAGATAGGGCGCGTCCGCAGTACCCGAACCCTGAAAGGCAATCGTCGGGTTAGCGCCGCCGACCTCTATGATCCCGCCAGTCGTATTGGTCGCATTTGCATTTGCAATTACATCAATGACTTGAGCGACGACATTGGCAGTCAGCGTGCGGGGATCGACACCCGTAGCCGAAGTGAGATCATCACCGCGATAGCCCACGATGCTTGGGACGCCGTCCCAGTTATCGTCGACCGTGATGAGGCCAGTGTTTGACCAATCTTGACCGAAGTTTCCGCCGGAAAGTGCAAAATAATTGGTCGTCATGTCTCATTCCTCTAAGTCTGTAAAATTGATTTTGTGCGCAAACATGAGCGCCTAAGACTGCCATTGGTAGCCCGGCGCGCCGCATTTGCTCGATTGATTAGTAACCCCGTCGATCCACTAATTATTGTTCATGACAGCATGGTTAAGAATTTATTACAAGCCTGATGTGCATTGATTTCTGGGGATAATGTGCGAAGTTGGGTCACCTTTGCATTGGCTTCCTTGACTCCGCTTCAAAATCGACACCAAAGGGCGCGATGCGAGCAAGCTTAGTCCCTCTATCATGATCGAAACCCTGCTAATCTCGGTTGCGCTATTGGCACAGGCAGTTCCGTCCAAGGCGAGTCTACCGCGTCCAAGTGGCGATCCGATGGCGATTGACCTTGATACCGATCCAATCATTGCGGTTGAACGCGAGGAGACGGCGGTTGAGACATTCCGGTCGCTTATGGCCGCAGCGCTTGAACGTCACCCAGCGATCAGCGAGGCCAAGGCCGGCGCAGACGAGGCTGACGCAGCGCGCGATCTTGCTCGGGCAGCACAACTGCCATCGGGTGATGTCTCGTTCGGCAGCACACGGACGCTAGCACGGGATTTCTCAAGTGATCCCGACAATATCATCGAACGATCACGCCGCAAACAGCGCACCGATGCGATTGCCTCAATTCAGCAGCCGCTCTTTGATTTCGGGGCGAGTGCGCTGCGCACGTCAGCAGCTAAAGCGCGGATTAATGCCGCCACCGCGCGCGTTGATGCCACCGTCGATGAAATCGGGCTGCGTGCTGTCGCAAGCTGGTATGATGTCTTTGCATTCCGCGCGCTTGCTGAACTTGGCGCAAGTTTTTCCGCTGATCAGGAACAGCTGGGCCAGTCAGTTGAGGCGCGTATCACCCAAGGCCTCTCACCGCGCAGTGACCGGGCACGCGTCACCAGTTTCGTGGCGTCCGCCGACAGCCAGCGTGCGCGCATCGCCAGGTCACTCGCGAGTGCCGAGGCGCGGTTTACTGAACTTTTCGGTGTTACTCCGCCCGCTGATCTGCGCCGTGCGCCCTATCCCAATCTGCCCGCACTGAGCCGCGACGCCACTGAACTGCGCGCGGCGAGCGCCGCGATTGTCCGCGCGGCCGATGCCGATGCCACCGCTGGCCAGCGCGAGGCGAAAGCCGCACGCGCAGACATATTGCCGACGGTGACCGCTGGCATTGATGCCGGGCGATACGGCGTGTTTGAAACCGAGAATGATTACGATATCCGCGCACGCCTCACTTTGCGTTACCGCTTATTCGGTGGCGGCGACGCGCGTGCCGAACAATTTGCCGCGCGTGCGCGTTCGGGCCAAGCACGGGCTGACCGCGTTCGTGAAGAGGCGCGCCGTGATGCCGCAATTGCCTGGGCTGATGTAAACGCACTTTTTGATCAACTTGGCGCGCTGCGCTCTAGTTACATCGCGAGCCGCCAGTCACGCGACACAATTGCCGAGCGTTTCCGCGTTGCGCGTGGATCACTCTTTGACTTGCTTGCTGCTGAACAAAGCTATTTTGAAACCGCCGCGAGCTATCTTCAAGCGATTACTGACCTAGATACCGCGCGCTATGTTCTGCTTGCGCGCACTGGTGGGCTTGCTGATGTGCTGGCTGCAGGGGGGAAATAATGGGCGTTGTTGATCATCCGGATTCTCGTTTCGGGCGATGGCTTGCCGAACCGATGCGCGCGAACCGCAGCGTCTATATCAAGGTTGCACTGGCGGCGGCGCTGATCAACTTATTCGGCATCATCACTTCGCTCTTTACGATGACGGTCTATGACCGAGTAATCCCGAACAACGCCACCGCTTCATTGATTGCGCTGAGCATCGGGCTTGGCATTGTGATCATTTTTGATTTCGTGTTGCGGACGCTGCGCGCCTATTTCGCTGATGTGGCAGGTGCATCGATTGATCAGGATGTCGGCGACGAAGTCTTTGCCAAACTGCTTGCGTTCCGGCTTGATCGCAAGACGGGATCAACCGGCGGACTTGCCAGCCTGATGCGCGAGCTTGAAACGCTGCGCGATTTCTTTGCCTCGGTCACGCTTACCGCGCTGGTTGATGTGCCGTTCATTGTGCTGACGCTGATCGTGATTGCTATGATCGGCGGGGTGCTGGTGTTTGTGCCGCTGTTGATGCTGCCGCTCGTGATCATCGCTGCTTGGGCGACGCAGCCAGCGCTTGACCGGCTTGCGGCGGGATCAATGACACAGGCAATGGAAAAACAGGCCGTGCTCGTCGAAACCATCGGCGGGCTCGAAACGGTAAAGGCAACCGGGGCTGGCGGCCTTCTTTCCCAGCGTTGGAGCGCGGCAATGGCGCGCCATTCGGAAATTTCGCTGCGCCAGCGGCTGGTTTCGGCGATTTCGGTCAATGCAGCGGTTATTGCGAACACCATATCATATGCGGGCGTTGTGATTGTCGGCGTTGGCTTGATTGCTTCGGGCGATCTGACAACGGGCGGGCTGATCGCTTGCTCAATCCTTGCCGGGCGTGCGGTGGCGCCGCTTGGCCAGATTGCGCAACTGCTCTCACGGCTCAACCAGACGCGCACTGCTTACCGCCAGATCAACGGCCTGATGGCGACGCCGAGCGAGGGCGAAGCGACAACGCCGCTGACGCTTGCCAAGGTTGAAGGACGCATCGAATTTCGCGGCGTTGATTTCCGTTATCCCGGCCAATCCGAGAAAGCGCTGGCAGGCGTCAGCTTTGCGATCAATCCCGGTGAGCGCGTGGCGCTGCTTGGCCGGGTTGGTTCAGGCAAATCAACCGTCGCGCGGCTAATCCTCGGGCTGTATCCGCCCGAGGACGGGCTAGTGTTACTCGACGGGACTGACCTACACCAATTTGATCTTGGCCTGATGCGGCGGCATTACGGTGTCGCGCTGCAAGACAATGTCCTGCTCAGCGGATCAATCCGAGACAACATCCGGCTTGATCGCAGCGATATCGACGATGATGAGCTGCTCCGCGTCGCGCGAATGTCGGGCACGCATGATTTCATCGGGCGGATTGCCAATGGCTATGACCTGCAACTTGCTGATCGCGGCGAGAGCCTGTCAGGCGGACAGCGCCAGTCAATCGCGCTTGCCCGCGCGCTTGCCGGAAGCCCACGAGTGCTGATTTTTGATGAACCCACCAGTGCGATGGACGCACAAACCGAGGCGACCTTGCTCAATCAGCTTGAAGCCGAAACCAAAGGCCGGACTTTGATCCTGATCACTCACCGGCCAACGATGCTGCGCCTAGTTGAGCGCGTAATCCTGCTTGATCAGGGCCGCGTCGTTGCCGACGGCCCGCGTGACAAAGTGCTTGGCAAAGGCGGGACGACAGGATGAGCGAGATGATTGAAGACCGCCTCCGCCGCTTTGAACCGCGCACTGCCTCCAACCTGCTATTGTGGGGGATACTCGCGTTCATCCTGCTGTTCATTATCTGGGCATCGCTAACACAGATTGACCGGACAGTCAGGGGAGATGGCAAGGTCGTACCAAGTTCGCGACTGCAAGTGATCTCAAATCTTGAGGGCGGTATTGTTGCTGATATTCTTGTCCAGTCAGGGCAAGATGTCGCGGCGGGGGCGCCGCTGATTCGGCTTGACGGGACGCTTAGCAATGCAGAGTTTGGCAGCAGCAATGCCGCCTCGTCGGCACTCGCGGTCAAAATTGCACGGTTGCGCGCCGAGGTTGCGGGACGAACGCCAGTTTACCCAGCCTCGGACGACGGCTTGGTCGCAATCGAAAGCGCACTTCATGATGCGCGGATGGCTGAACTCGCGAGCCTTGCCGCAGGCGCACGCGCGCGGATTACCCAAGCCGAGCGCGCGCTTGCCGAGGCTCAAGCCAATTACGGCGCGCGTGCCTCGGCGCAGCGCAGCGCAGCGGCAGAACGCGATATGATCCGTCCACTGGTCGAACGCGGAATTGAGCCTCAGATTGCACTGGTGCAGAGCCAGAATGCTGCAACAGTCACCGCCAATGAGGCAATGGCTGCAAGTGCGGCGATTGCCCGCACGCGCGCCTCTCTTGCCGAAGCGCAGGCGGGATTAAACCAAGCAACGCAAGACTGGCGCGCGCGTGCCGCGACTGAACTCGCGACCGCACAGGCCGAACTCTCCACCCGCGCACGCACCTTGCCTGCACTTTCAAGCCGGGTTGACCGCACGGTAATCCGCGCGCCCGTTGGTGGGCGGGTCAACCGCGTACTGGTGACAACGATTGGCGGCAGCGTTTCGCCGGGACAGCCGCTCGTTGAACTGGTACCGTCACGCGAAGCCTTGCAGGTTGAGGCACTGGTCAGCCCCAAAGATATCGGCTCAGTGCGGATTGGACAGCGCGCCAAGGTCGATATCACCGCCTATGATCCGGCGGTTTATGGATCACTTGAGGGGCAAGTGGTGACGATTTCGCCCGATGCCGTACTCAACGAACGTACTGGTGAAACGCATTATGTGGTGCGTGTTCGCACTAACAAAGCCGCGCTGAATGACCGAAGTGGTGCCCGTCTACCCATCGGTGCGGGCATGATCGCGACCGTAAATCTGCTTGGCGACAAGCGTTCAGTAATGAGCTACATATTGACGCCAATCACGCGGCTCAGCGAAACCGCATTCCGCGAATAAGATCAGGTTTTCGTGGTTCCGCTGGTAAAGAACCAGATCATGTCGGCTCGCCAACCATTTTTGGCTGCCTCAGCCGAAAGCTTTTGATACCAAGCTTTGGTGCGACCTTCGTTTGGTATAGTCCAAAGCTTGGTCAGCGTTTCTTCCTGACCAGCGATTACGAGCAACCCCGTCCAGCCTTCACGCTCAATATCAAGTTTAAGCCGAATCCGATCAGCCCCAACCATCTCAACCTTTTGAGCCTTTACCATCGCTGGAATCAAGCTACGATCCATCAGCCAGTTCAAGCTTCCATCAGGTGAGACCGCATAAACCGCGAAAGGCTTGCCGCCCCCACCAATATCAATTGTTTCAAATGTTCTCGCCGCGATTTTGCCTGGCATTGTCGGGGCACCGTCAAGCCGCATTTGATAATTGGGCTGAGCGGTTGAGAGCAGGCTACTGCTACTGCGCATTGTGCGAACCGCATCAACAAGATCACATGCGGACGGATCAAGCGGGCCAACCGCCGCAACATCAACTGTGCTTTTTCCACCAATTGCCAAACTTACATTGGCGCGCACAGCCGCTGGATCATTTGCCGCTCCTCTCACCATAATCGTATCAGCCGTCGCGCTTTCGATGCTGAGCCAAGCGCAATTTTCACTAGCAAGTGCTGTTTTGGCCGCAATAAGATTATTCTTTTCAGCGTTAACGCCCGAATAATACCACCAGCCACCGCCAACGATGATCACTGCTACCGCCCCAGCCAGCACCAGCCGACGCTGAGCAATTTTTGCTTTTTCAGCTGCTGCAGAAGATTCTGTCAACTGTTGAACAAGCGATATTGGTCGGGCTTCATCGGTTGTTTCGGGTAATGCCGACTGTCCGGTCGACAAAAATGCTGATCCAGGCAGTGCAAATAATGTTTTCTGATAATTAGACTCATCAAGCGCCTCAAGCACTGCATCCATCGAACGCAAGCGCGCGGAGGGATCAGCAACGAGCATTGCCTGTAACAGCGGACGTAGTTCAGGCTGAACCAGTGACAAATCAATCGGTATCCGACGCTTCGCGATGGCTTCTTCAGCGACACTTCCAAAGTTAAATTTACGCCCAAGCGAGAGCGAAAGGATCAGTAGCCCAAGCCCGTAAACGTCCGTCCACGGCCCAACGCTGCCACCGAAATCTCCCAATTGCTCAGGAGCGGCAAAACCAATCTTGCCTGTGAATCCCTCAATTGTAACGAGTCCTTCGGCAGGGTTCAAATTTTTAGCAATCCCGAAATCAACAATCCGGGCACGCTCAAGCCGCCCGCGTTCAAGCAGGACATTATCAGGTGAGAGATCGCGGTGGATTGCGCCGAGCTTATGCGCTTCACGCAAGCCCGTCGCCAACCGGCGACACAGCGCGATAATTTCGTTGGTGGTCGCGCCGATACTATCGATCACATCGGACAGACTGACGCCATCAATATAATCCATCACTATATAAAGCAGGTTCAGGCTCGGCTCACGTGCGAGTACCCGGTATTGAACAAGCGCTGGATGCGTGAGTTTAGTCAAAATCCGCGCTTCATTGCGGAACATCGCCTCAACCTGCGGGTCTTGGGCAAAGGCAGGTGCCATGATCTTAATGGCAACAATTTCATCGGTGTTGACGTTGACTCCCTCAAAAACCTCACCCATCCCACCGCTCGCAACGAAGCGTTTAATCTGAAAAATGCCATTGAGCACATCGCCGATTCCAACTGACGACTTATGCGCCGCGGACGGGTTTGATGTTATTGTCACTACTGAAAACTTCCCAATGAGCGGCCCGTCAGTGAGTCATTGCCGCCCACCTGAACCAGGCACATAGTTATATTGTCAGGTGCGCCGCGTTCAAGTCCAAGTTCGACCAATTGTTCGCTCACGCGGCCAAACGCCTCACGATCAATCATTTCTGCAATTTCACTTTCGCTAACTAGATTATGTAGGCCGTCGCTGCACAGCAGAAAGACGTCATTCTCCGCACATTCGCCCGCTACTTCGTCAATTTCGACAGTCGGCTGAACGCCTACTGCTCGCACTAAAATATGCGAAGAAGGATGGCCCGCCGCCGCTTCTTGGTCAAGCAGCCCTGCTGCGATAAGCTGCTCGACTTGCGAATGATCGCGTGTAAGGCGCACGAAGCTTTCGCGGCGTTTCAAATAAGCGCGGCTATCACCAGCCCATAAAATAGCGTAACGACCTTCGCCGATCACGAGCGCCACGACGGTCGAGCCCATTTGGTGACTTTGCGCTTGAGCTTCATCAAAAATGGATCGATTTGAGTTGTTAATGGCTTGTCGTACCGCGCTTAATCGGTCAGCAAAGTCGCAGTGTTCGGGGACATTGCCAACGTGCTCAACAATGGCCGCCGAAGCCATTTCTCCACCATAATGGCCTCCCATGCCATCGGCGACAACCCAAATGCCTGCCGCCAGATTACAATAATAGCTATCTTGGTTCGATGATCGAACCAACCCAATATGCGTAGCAACGCTTTCACGAACGTCAATTGCACTAACGATCATGACTATATCCCCAATGCTTAATCAGCAACTGCTTACGGCCTTGATTGAAGCCCCCGCAATCGCTGCAGAGAGCGCGCCAAGCTGATCAAAGCGGAGTGCATAAGCGCGCGACATCTGCGGCATATCCTTGGCAGAAACCGAACAGAGCGCCGGCAAATAATCAGTCTCAAGCTGCGGTGATAGCAAAGTCAGGCCATTTTCACTTATAAGTATGTCACAGCCGATTGCATGCGTTGCAATTTCAAGCTGATATGCTTGCTGAACCACATTGCAAAGCGCAGCAAAATCAGTTTCGGCTGCTTCAGCAATATTTGCGAGCATCGCATGTCCTGTCGAAACCCCACAGCCAAATGCGATTGGACGCAACAAATGATATCGTTTTTGCAAAGGACGCACGCCAAGCTGAATTTCTGCAATAGCATCAAAAATGTTGAGAAGGTCACGTGCCGAAAGCCAATTGTCATGATGCGCCCATACTGCATGAACAGCGCTGCCTTCATGTCGGTGTGTCCAGCCGTGCCGACGCGTAAATACATCACCCGCAATCGCAGCAATATCAGCCATCAGCATACCAAGCTGGTCAGCCCCCAAGATTTGGGAAAGATTGGCGTAACCCCGAATATTGAGTGATAATGCTGTGATTAGAGAATTTGGCGGAAACACATCGACTGCCCGATCATCATCGGCATTGGTAACAAGTCCCGCGGTCTGACTATTTTGAATAAATGTCATAACATGTTGGCCGACTTGGATAACATCACCGTTCTTCAGCATTACAGCAGCCGAGATTAATTCGCCATTTATGCTCGTACCGTTGCTGCTGCCAAGATCGTCAATCTCGCATACGCCCGACGAAGAACAGCGAATCATTGCATGATCGCGCGAAAGCAAGCGATCATTAAGCGATATGTTGTTTGTGCTGCTTCTGCCAATGGTACACATACTAACGCGTTGAATCGGGAAATAATGATCCTTATCCGCCGAATGGTAGCGCAAATTAGCACTTGCCATAGGCAGCGCCGGATCATTTGAATTTCGCGTTTCGGACAGGCGCGTAACTTCACTATCTATCAATTGATTTGCCATAAATTGCCTTTTGCGATCACCGAGTGTCTGCGGCAGTTTCCGCGATCCTGATTTTTTTAATATCTATAAGCCATATTCTCGTCAGTGACGATGGTCACGTTTACCATGGCTAGTTGATATTTTGTGCAACGCAACATATACAATATTTTACAGCTGTTATTTTTGCACATTTAACAAATGATATCGAGACAATAATGCGTGCCTTTGCACTCCTCACCCTGCTCAACACACTCTTTGCGCCACGCGTGTCAAAACGACGCCAATCAGGCCGTCCTTAGATACCAATCATAATCAAGCGTAGGCACGGTTGCGAAAAAGCGTTCCTGCTCAGTGCGCTTGACGATGCTGTACATTTTGACGAAGCGCTCACCCAAATGATTTTTCATCACATCTGACTCCGCGAATCGTTCAACGGCTACAAACCAGTTGCCCGGCATTCCCGGCGCGTCACTTTCGGCTTTATAGCCATTGCCAACGACTGCCGCACCGGGGTCAAGTTTATGCTTGATCCCGTGACACATGCCAGCAAGCATCGCTGCCATCGCGAGATAGGGGTTTGCATCCGCCCCACCTATCCGGTGTTCTATATGGCGCGTATTTGGCGGGCCAGCAGTCACTCGGAAACTGACTGTGCGGTTATTCACCCCCCATGTCGGAGCCACGGGTGCATAGCTGTTGGCCTTGAAACGGCGGTAGCTATTGGCATTAGGCGCGAAGATTAAGAACGCATCAGCCATTGTCGCCTGCATCCCTGCGATACATTCGCGCAGCAGTGGCGTTCCCGCCGGGTCTTCGCTCGCGAACGCATTCTTGCCGTCGGTATCAAGCAGCGAGGCGTGAAGGTGCATCCCGTTGCCAGCACTTGCCTCAAATGGCTTGGCCATGAAAGTCGCCTCCATCCCGTGCTTGGCGGCAATCGCCTTGACCATCCGCTTGTGCATGATCGCATCATCGCACGCCCGCAGCGCATCGGCCTTGTGCGCCAGCGTCATTTCAAACTGGCCAGCGGCATATTCCGAAATCGCGGCCTCAAGCGGCAGGCCTTGTGCGTCAGCGCAGGCATAAAGATCATCGAAGAAGGCGCGGAAATCCTCCATCTCGGTCAGGCCGTAGACCTGAATATCATGCGGCGTAGCGCCCGTGTGCGGCGTGCGCGCAGGCTTTGGCCGCCCGTCACGCCCGCGTTTTGCATCAACCAAATAAAATTCGAGCTCAACCGCAACATCGGGCGTGTAGCCAAGCCCCGCCATCCGGTCGATCACGCGGCCCAACACATGGCGCGGATCAAGATCATTGGGGGTGCCGTCAAGTTCATAAAAGCCAGTTAAGAACTGCGCCGCATTCGGCCCCGCCCAAGGCGTGGGCACCAGCGTCCCCGGAATTGGCCAAATCTGGCGATCAGCATCGCCGTCCTCCCAAACCAGCCCTGTCTCCTCAGTATCCCGCCCGGTAATATCGACGATCACTGCTGAGCCGGGCAGAAACCGCCCCGCCTTATAAACCGCCAAAGCCTCATGACACCGCAACCGCTTGCCGCGCGGCACCCCGCACATATTGGTGAAGATGATATCAACCGCATCGATATCAGGATGCGCCGCGAAGAATGCTTCGGCTTCGGAAGGGAGCGCGATTTGGTGAGAGGATGTTTTGGTCATAACGCTTGTTCTGACAAGATTTGCGCACAATCGTCAAGATTGGCAATCAACCGGTTCACTGCTTCCACCCCTGTCACAGGACTAACCAGCATCATATTATGGAACGGCGCAAGAAGACTTCCCCGATTAACAAGCATCAGATGCAGCAGGCTTTCGAGATCATGATCCATT
>JAYUIX010000188.1:0-1584 GCA_043765635.1 Sphingomonadales bacterium | reverse complement strand
AACATTTCCGGCATCACCGTGCGCCTTGGCGGGCGCACTATTCTTGACCGCGCGACCGCCGCGCTGCCCACGGGCGCGCGTGTTGGCCTGATCGGGCGCAACGGCGCAGGCAAAACGACGCTGATGAAGGTGATCGCCAAACTCGGTGAGGCTGACGAGGGCAGCATCGACATGCCCAAGGCCGCA
Organism: Sphingomonadales bacterium; assembly: GCA_043765635.1. GTDB lineage: Bacteria > Pseudomonadota > Alphaproteobacteria > Sphingomonadales > Sphingomonadaceae > Aquisediminimonas. The sequence continues at coordinate 1,398 of JAYUIX010000188.1, read as the reverse complement.
CGGATCGGCTATATCGCGCAGGAAGCGCCTGCTGGCAAAACGACGCCGTTTGAGGCAGTGCTCGCGGCGGACGTGGAGCGCGCCGCACTGCTTGATGAGGAAACGCACACGCAGGATCACCACCGGATCGGCGAAATTCATGAGCGTTTAATCGCCATTGACGCACATGCCGCGCCAGCGCGGGCCGCGCGGATATTGGTTGGGCTTGGCTTTGATGAAGAGATGCAGCACCGCCCGCTTGATAGCTATTCGGGCGGCTGGAAAATGCGCGTTGCACTGGCCGCGTTGCTCTTTTCCGAGCCTGACATTCTCCTGCTCGATGAGCCGTCAAATCATCTCGATCTTGAAGCGACGATGTGGCTTGAAAGTTTCCTCAAAGGTACGCGCGCGACGATGGTGCTGATCAGCCATGAGCGCGATTTGCTCAACAATGTCGTCGATCATATCCTCCATCTTGAGGGCGGCAAAACAACGCTTTACCCCGGCGGCTATGACGCGTTTGAGCGGCAGCGCGCCGAACGGCTTGCGCAATTGGCCTCAGCCCGCGCTGCCCAAGATGCCCAGCGCGCCAAGTTGCAAGATTATATCGCGCGCAATTCGGCCCGCGCCTCAACCGCCAAGCAAGCGCAGAGCCGCGCCAAAATGCTTGAAAAAATGCAGCCGATTGCGGCGGCGAGCGAAGACCCGACGCTGAGCTTTGATTTCCCAAGCCCCGATGAATTGAAGCCGCCGCTTGTCACGCTTGATATGGCCGCCGTCGGATATGAGGCGGAAAAGCCGATCCTGCGCAAGCTCAATCTGCGGATTGACCCTGATGAACGCATCGCGCTGCTCGGGCGCAACGGCAATGGCAAGACCACGCTCGCGCGGTTGCTCAGCGCGCAACTGCCCGCGATGGAAGGCGGTATGACCGTCAGCGGCAAAATGCGCGTCGGCTATTTCACCCAGTATCAGGTTGAGGAACTTGATACGACTGACACACCACTTGAGCATATGACGCGGATGATGAAGGGCGCGTCGCCCGGCGCGGTGCGCGGCCAGCTTGGGCGCTTCGGCTTTTCGGGTGCAAAAGCAACCACATTGGTTGGAAAACTATCGGGCGGCGAACGCGCACGGCTCGCACTTGCGCTGATCACGCGCGAGGCGCCGCACATGCTGATCCTTGATGAGCCGACCAACCATCTTGACGTCGATGCGCGTGAGGCGCTGGTGCAGGCGCTCAACGCCTATGAGGGCGCGGTCGTGATCGTCAGCCATGACCGCCATATGATCGAACTGACCGCCGACCGGCTTGTGCTCGTTGACGGCGGGCAGGCCAATGAATTCAGCGGCAGCCTTGATGATTACACCGACCTGATCCTGAAGGGCGCCGTCAAAACCGACACCCCCAAGCGCGAC
>JAYUIX010000187.1:0-1593 GCA_043765635.1 Sphingomonadales bacterium | reverse complement strand
ATTGAAACAACGTCCGCCCCAATGCCTTGGCTTTCAAGCGAATCGGCAACGCCAAGCGCAATTTCAACTTCAGAACCCGTCGCCAACAGCACAACCTTGCGCGCCGCTTTCGCGCCGCGAAGCCGATAGGCCCCACGCGCTGATTTCATCGATACATCGCTACGCACCGAAGGCAAATTCTGCCGTGAAAGCGCGAGCAGCGAGGGGCCAGTGTCATTCTTGATCGCCAGCGCCCAGCATTCGGAGGTTTCAATCGCATCGGCGGGGCGGAAGACATGCAGATTGGGCATCATTCGCAGGCTCATAACATGCTCTATCGGCTGGTGCGTCGGGCCATCTTCGCCAAGCCCAATGCTGTCATGCGTCATAACATAGATCACGCGGGCGCGCTGAAGCGCTGAAAGCCGGATTGCAGCGCGGCAATAATCGCTAAACACCAAGAATGTGCCGCCATAGGGGATGATGCCGCCGTGTAACGCCATCCCGTTCATCGCCGCCGCCATGCCAAATTCGCGAATGCCATAATTTACATAACGACCAGAATAATCATTTTTACTCAGTAACTTAGTAGACTTTGTTTTGGTATTGTTTGAACCTGTAAGATCAGCCGAACCGCCAACCATTTCGGGGAATGCAGCGGTGAGCACCTCAAGCGCCATTTCAGATGCTTTGCGCGTAGCAACCTTGGGCAGAGTTGACGTCAAGCCGTCAAAATAGGTTCGCATTTCTGATGTCTTCTCGGACAAATCGCCGTTCACACGCCGTGTGAACTCAGCCGCTTGTACGTTGCCAGCGAGACGTGCATCCCACGCCGCACTCGCCAACTGCCCGCGTTCGCCAGATTTGGCCCATTCGGCGGCGATATCGGCCGGAATGACGAACGGCGCATGGTGCCAACCAAGCGCCTCACGCGCCGCAGCGACTTCATCAGCCCCAAGCGCCGCGCCGTGCGTCGCTGATGTCCCCTGCTTATTCGGTGCACCTTTGCCGATAATCGTCCGGCACGCGATAAGCGAGGGGCGATTATCGGCAATCGCCGCTTCCACCGCGCGTGCGATATCGGCAAAATCATGGCCGTCACAGCTTTCGACATGCCAGCCTGTCGCCAAATAACGCGCCTTAACGTCTTCCGATGAGGATAAATCAACCGCACCATCAATCGTGATCCGGTTATCATCCCACAGCACGATCAGCCGCCCAAGCCCCAAATGCCCGGCCAGCCCAATCGCCTCATGATTGATTCCCTCCATCAGGCAACCATCACCAGCGACAACCCAAGTGCGGTGATCAACCAGCGCGTCGCCAAAAACTGCATTCAAATGGCGCTCAGCAATCGCCATGCCGACTGCCGTTGCGAGTCCCTGCCCCAATGGTCCGGTTGTTGTTTCAACGCCTTCAAGCTCAAAATTCTCAGGATGCCCAGCGCATGGGCTGTGCAATTGGCGGAAATTGCGAATGTCATCAATCGTTGGTCGCGCATAACCGCTCAAATGTAGCGTCGCATAAGCGAGCATCGAACCATGCCCAGCCGACAGCACAAAACGGTCACGATCCGCCCATTTCGGCCGTTTTGGATCAAATTTCAGATAGCGG
>JAYUIX010000186.1:0-15481 GCA_043765635.1 Sphingomonadales bacterium | reverse complement strand
CAGCGGCGCACCGGTGACCAAGTGGGAGCTTTACGATACCCATTACACCGAGCGTTACATGGGTGACCCTCGCAAAGTGCCTATGGCGTATAAGGCATCAAACGTTGTACCCCATGCGGCCAAGATCGTCGATCCGCTGCTGCTGATCCACGGGATGGCCGATGATAATGTTGTGTTCGATCATTCGACGTCGTTGATGGCCGCGCTTCAGGGCAATGCACAAAGCTTTGAAACAATGGTCTATCCGGGGCAAACACACCGCGTGGCCGGCCCGAAGGTCAGCGTCCATTTGTGGAACGGCATCCTCGATTTTCTTGACCGCACTACAGCTAAGCCAAAGGCGCGATAGATGCTCTCCCTTACTGATATAACGCAGCTTCAAGAAGCCTATGCGCTTTTGCAATCAGGCGATGTGGCAGGCGCGCAGGCAAAGCTTGCAACCTTGCCCGAGGAAAAATTGCAGCATCCCGATGTTGTACATCTGCTCGCGCTGATCATGATTGCGCTTGGTGAAACGGCCGAAGCACGCGATTTCCTTGAATATGCCGTAAAGGAGGCACCCAAGGCATTTTCGATCTGGTTGACCTATGGTAATTTGCTGGGCGATCTAGGCGATATTCACGGTGCGTTTGCAGCGCTTGAACGTGCGGCAACGCTTGATCCGAATGCGCACGATCCGTTATTCAATCTGGGGCTAGCTGCGATGAAGGCCGGATGGCTTGATCACGCGCATTCGGCGTTTGAGAGGGCGGAAAAGATCGCGCCAGCCAACACTGCTATTCGCAATGCGCGCGGCCTGCTTGAGCAACAGCGCGGCTACCCCGACGGAGCGATCAAACATTATCATGAGGCAATCCTGATCGACCCGCGTGATGCGCGTAGCCGTCATAATATAGGGGCGGCGCTGCGCAGTATTGACCAGACCGAGGCGGCACTGGAACAGATTGAACTCGCTATTGCGCTTGGTTCAATGGCCCCAGAAAGCTTTACGATCCGCGCGCACTTGCTTGCCGAACTTGGTCGTTTTCATGAAGCCGTTGGCCAATATCATGAGGTTGTGAAGGCGGTTCCCGAACATCTTGACGCGCATGAAACGCTTGCGCGATTGATGCCGCAACTCGGCGTGGCTGATGTTGCGCTTGAAAGTTACAAGCGTGCACTTGCCAATGGGCCGGTGTCGCCGGAGCTTTGGCATTCTGCGCTGTCAGCGGCGAAAGATGTGGGCGATAACGTGCAACTTTTGAGCTGGGCACATGATGCTGAAACTGCGATTGGCGTACAGCCGGAATTTACACTTGCCAAAGCAACTGCGCTCAGCCGTAGTGGCGACCCAAAGGGCGCGCTTGCGCTGCTCCAAAGGTTAGCAATGACATCGCCGGACAACGCCCCGATCCACGCGCATTTGTGCCATACTCTGCTGATGCTCGGCGATCCCAAGAAGGCCGAAGCCCATGCCATGCGCGCAACCGAGCTTGCGCCGCTTGATCAATTTGGCTGGTCATATCTCACGATTATCTGGCGTCTGCTGAATGATCCGCGTGAGGCGTGGCTTGCTGATTATGATCGGCTGGTGATGACGGTTGATCTCGATCCCGAAGACGCGGTTGAGGCTGATGCGTGGTTCACGCCGCTGCGTGCTTCGGTTGAGCAGCTTCATACCACAATGGCGCATCCGGCCGAACAGTCGCTGCGCGGCGGCACCCAGACGCGCGGCAATATTTTTGAGAAGCGCAATCCCGATATGCGCGGTTTTGCTGATCATGTCCGTCAGGCTGTTGCATCAATGTTGCCCCGCCTGCCGCAAGATGCAACACACCCTTTCCTTCGCCGCAATACAGGCCAGATAAAATTTGCAGGTTCATGGTCGGTGCGGCTAGCGAGTAGCGGGTTCCACACCAACCATATTCATCAATCGGGTTGGCTCAGCAGCGCATTTTACCTTACACTTCCGCCCGAAGTCGGCACTTCGCAAGCAGGTGCATTGACGTTTGGTGTGCCTGACGCCGCGTTCGGGCTTGATCTTGAACCGCGCCGGGTCGAGATACCGCGCGCGGGTCGGCTCGTTCTGTTTCCATCTTATTTCTGGCACGGCACGGTGCCGTTTGAAAGCCAGTCCCACCGGCTGACGATGGCGTTTGACGCTGTCCCAGCCTGATCAGATTATCAATGGAGTATTATCATGGGTTATAAAGTCGTCGTCGCAGGAGCCACTGGAAATGTCGGGCGTGAAATGCTCAACATTTTGGCTGAGCGCGAATTTCCAATTGATGAAATTGCAGTGGTTGCGTCGTCGCGCAGCCAAGGTGTGCATGTTGAATTTGGCGATACTGACCGCAAGCTCAAGGTTCAGAATATTGAAAATTTTGACTGGAATGGCTGGGATATGGCGCTGTTCGCTATTGGATCAGAGGCAACGCTCAAATATGCGCCAATCGCAGCAGCGGCTGGCTGTGTGGTCATCGACAATAGCTCGCTTTACCGGATGGATCCTGATGTTCCGTTAATCGTGCCAGAGGTCAACCCTGACGCGATTGCCGGGTATAAGCGCAAGAACATCATCGCCAATCCCAATTGCTCGACTGCGCAGTTGATGGTCGTGCTTAAGCCGCTGCATGATTATGCTAAAATTCTCCGCGTCAGTATGGCGACGTACCAGTCGGTTTCAGGTGCTGGCAAAGAAGGCATGGACGAACTGTTTGAACAGTCGCGCAATATCTTCGTGGGTGACAGTGCAGAGGCGAAGAAATTCACCAAGCAAATCGCGTTCAACGTCATCCCCCATTGCGGCGATTTCCTTGATGACGGCTCGACGAGTGAAGAGTGGAAGTTGGTTGTTGAAACCAAGAAAATTCTCGACCCCAAGATCAAGGTGATTGCAACCTGCGTGCGTGTGCCGGTGTTCGTTGGCCATTCCGAAGCGGTGCATATCGAATTTGAGAATGAGATTTCGGCGAAAAAAGCGCAAAGCATCCTACGCGAATCCCCCGGCGTCATGCTTGTCGATAAGCGTGAGGACGGAGGCTATATCACGCCCGTCGAATGCGTTGGCGATTTCGCGACTTATGTCAGCCGCATTCGCGAGGATTCAACCGTTGATAATGGGCTCGCGCTGTGGTGCGTGTCTGACAATCTGAGAAAGGGTGCGGCGCTCAACGCAGTTCAGATAGCAGAACTGCTCGGGCGGAAGCATTTGAAGAAGGGATAAAGGTTCACATCCATCCCGTTCGGGCTGAGCTTGTCGAAGCCTTGTCTTTTCTTCTTCGAACGCGGAGAGAAGAAAGAACAGTCCTTCGACAGGCTCAGGACGAACGGGTTTAATTGTACGTCTTTAAACCATCGCCTATTTCAGCGCCGCAGCAAGTCCCGGCGTAAATTCAGCGCCGTGAGGCACCTTTGCCGAGGATTGTGTGATCGCGCCGCCAATCGGTTCGGCTCGGCCACCCAAGCATGTACTCAAAAAGCCTTCGGTTACGGCATTGAATGCAATCCTGTTGGCAGGGCGCGCAAAGCCGTGGCCTTCATCGGGGAACAACACATAAGTGACAGGAATATTCTTCGCTTTCATCGCCGTCACAATCTGATCGCTTTCGGCTTGATTGACGCGGGGGTCATTCGCACCTTGGCCAATCAAGAGCGGCTTGACGATTTTATCGGCCTTGTAAAGCGGCGAGGCGGCCTTGAGCAGTGCAAGCCCGTCAGCAGTGTTAGGATTGCCCATGCGCTGATGGAATTGCTCAATACCAGCCGTCCAATAAGGCGGGATGGTTTTGAGCAAGGTTTCAAGGTTTGACGGGCCAACGATATCGACGCCACACGCAAATTTTTCGGGCGTAACGGTCAATCCCGCGAGCGTTGCATAGCCGCCGTAGGAGCCGCCCATAATCGCAACCTTGTCTGGCGTGGTAACGCCCTGCTTTACGGCCCAATCGACACCATCGATCAAGTCATCGTGCATTTTTAGTCCCCACTGCTGATCACCAGCCGAGGTATATTTCTTGCCAAAGCCGGTGGATCCACGGAAATTAACTGAAAGGACGGCATAGCCGCGATTGGCAAGCCATTGATGGCTGCCATTATACCCGTAATTATCGCGCGCCCATGGGCCGCCGTGAACAAGCAGCACCATCGGCACCGCTTTTTCAGGGCGACCATCGCCGTCCTTATCGCTTCCTAGGGGCAAGCTCAGATATGACACCATCGTTAGTCCATCACGTGATTTAATCTCACGCGGGTGCATGGCAACAAGCGGTGCGCCCTCAAGTTCAGGACGTCCGACATACAGCAGCGTCACTGTCTTCGCCTTGCGGTTGTACAGATGCGTTGAGGGTGGGGCAGTCACTGGATCAACTGATACAACCCACAAATCATCATTGTCAGTGCGCGAGGTAACGTTGACATCGCCTTTCAGTTTTGAACGGAGAAAGGCCAGATCTTTTCCGATTACTGGATCAATTGCTGTCCATTCATTGCGCATATAATTGGCCGACCAAGCCTGAACAACGCCCGTTTTGGGATCAGCCATTACGCCACCGATATCAGCCTTGGCATTTTCGGCGATGATGGTTTTCTTGCCCGAAGCAACATCTTGGGCAAGCAGAGCCGATGTGTCACGATCACGCGAGTCAATCCAATAAAGCGTTTTCCCGTCGGTCGTGAAACCAGCCGGAGATGTCGTCAATGAGTCCGCAAGCGCAGTGCTGCTGAATGATTTTTCTTCAACCTTTCCGTCTGTAATCCGGAAAAAATCATTCCCTCCGGCTTCGTTGGGTTTGAGTGCAATCCGCAGGTTAAGCGTCTCATCGGCTTGAAAACCAGCATAGCCATCACCTTTGATCACTTCAGTCAACTTGCCAGTAGCGAGATCAAGGCTGTAAATATCATGCCAGCGCGGATCACTGTTATTGAGACCAACAAGGATCCGGTCTGGTACAATTCGGCTGGTGCCAACGACTCGGACACGCGTTTTTTCAAATGGCGTCAGATTTCGCTCAACGCCTGTGGCAACGTTAACGGCATAAAGCAGGAAATTTTCATCGCCGCCCTTATCTTGGATAAACATGATCTGGCTGCCATCGGGTGACCAAAAATGTTGCGGAATAGGGCGTTTTCGCTCATTAGTGAGTGGCTTTGCTGCTGCCAGATTTGATTGCGGGGCAAACCAGACGTTAAGTACGCCGTCACGCGGCGCAATCCATGAAAGATACTTGCCATCAGGCGAAAGCTGCGCCTGAGTCTTGCTCGGGTTGCCAAATAATTTGGTGCGTTCAATTAGTGGCGCATTGTTTGCGAGTGTGGGCATTGGCAAAGATAACGCAGTTGCCGCAAGTAAGCCTGTGAGAACGAGATTTTTCATTTGGGTGAACTCCGCGCTAGATTTAGATAGATTGACCAATACATAGGATAATCAATCCAACCATAATAAAATCTGTATTCGACTAAATGTCGAAGGAGTTAGATGAATATGAACGAAGATTATCATGGCGGCTGCCAATGCGGGCGGATTCGCTATGCACTCTCAGGCGCACTGCCGCCTGCCTATGCCTGCCACTGCGGTGAATGCAAGAAACAGTCAGCTAGCGCGTTTTCACTGTCAGTTGCGGTAGCGTCTGATCGGCTAAAAATGGCAGGTATATCAGCTTCATTTGAAACTGTGGCATATAGTGGTGCAACTAAGACCTGCTATTTTTGTCCCAAATGCGGTACGAGACTGTGGCACGGATCAAGCGCTTCACCTGATATCGTAACGCTTAAGGTTGGTACGCTTGATAATAGCGCAAACATAGCGCCACATGCGCATTTGTGGGTGAGCAAAAAACAGGCGGGCATCAGCCTTGACCCAGGTGTACCAGCGTTTGATACTCAGCCTGAAAATTTGGCACGGTGGCGTGAGGGACTTAAATGACCAAGATAATGTCCGGCGGCTGCCAATGCGAGCGTATCCGATACACTGTTCAAGTTTCAAATAATGACGCCTATCTGTGCTATTGCCGTATGTGTCAGCGCGCAACGGGCGGAGTTTCGATTGCGTTCAAGGGGTTTAAGGCGGTTGATGTCGAATGGGTGCATGAGCCCGATTGGTATCAAAGCTCCCCCATCGCGCGGAGACCTTTTTGTGCCACATGCGGAACGCCGCTGGGGTTTAAATATTTGGATAGTGATAAGCTTGACTTGACGATTGGTAGTTTTGACGATCCGTCTGGCTTCGCTCCCGTTGCACATTTCGGCGCAGAGTCAATTCATGAAGCGTGGATTGATACAAGCGCGCTGCGGCGTGACCGGGCCGATGAATATGCGCCGCTCGTCGAACGATGGAAAAATACCGATGTCTGATCCGCGCGTGTCATATTTCACGGTTGCAGACGGCACCAAGCTCGCAGTGCATGAAGTGGGTGAGGGCAGGGCGCTGATCCTGCTTCACGGTTATTTCTCGGATGCAGCGACCAACTGGGTCAAATACGGCCACGCAGCGCTGCTCGCCGGTGCGGGCTTCCGTGTGATCATGCCCGATCTGCGCGCGCACGGGCAGAGCGATAAGCCCCATGATGCAGTGGCTTATCCCAAAGACGTTCTTGCCGACGACGCGCTGTCACTGATCGCGCAGCTTGGGCTGACTGATTATGATCTTGGCGGTTACTCGCTCGGCGCGCGGACAGTGGCGCGAATGCTCATTAAAGGAGCAACGCCGGGGCGGGTCATTATCTCCGGCATGGGGCTTGATGGGCTGACCAACACGGGCACGCGGGCCGCGCATTTTCGCAATATTTTTGCAGGATTGGGCACGCACCCGCGCGGTACGCCTGAATGGATGGCCGAGGCGTTTCTCAAAACAACAGGTGGTGATCCCGTTGCGCTGGCGCAGATCCTTGATACTTTTGTTGATACACCAATCGACGCGATAAGGGGTTGGAAAATGCCGATGCAAGTGCTGATCGGCGTTGATGATGATGATAATGGTTCAGGGCTAGCGCTGGCAAATGAGATGAGCAATGCAACGCTTTCAGTTGTCCCCGGCAATCATATGAGCGCGGTGGTGAGACCCGATTTGGGGCAGGCGATGGTTCAGTTTTTGACCACATGATTAAAGCTTATGTCCTGAAATGACGCTAAATTTAACATTTTGGTAATATTAACCAAAATTTAACGAATGGCATAAATCGCTTTGGGTTGTAGGACGTTTTGAACGGGGCTGTGCAAAGGGGATTATATTATGAAGACGGCTATTACAAAATTTATGCTCGGGACTTTTCTGTCGTTGGGCACTTTTATTGCGCCAGCGCAGGCTGCAATCATCGTTGATCGCAGCGTGGATGCAATTGCACTCCAGCCTGGGTTCAACGCATCGAACAATGTTGGCGGGCAAAATTTTCTCGTTCAATTCACACTGAATTCGGCGACCACGCTCACGGGTGCGGACATTTATTCGAGTTTTGCAAACTCTACTCCATTGCTTGGTCAAAACGTTGTGATTAGATTCCGTAATAGCGTTGCCAATGCGCCAGCTTTAGCCAACCTGTTTTCGTTTAATACAACGATAAACACAGTCGATACCGATGGGGCTTCATCAAACCCGTCAATTAGTCGCCTTCATGCTGATTTTGCGCCAACCGCATTTGCTGCGGGCACCTATTTTTTCGGCTTTGCCGGTGTAAGTGAAATTGGTCTTGAGCTTCAATTCAATCGTCCCGGTTCTAACGGATTATTTCAATTGAGCGGTGACGCTGTACAATTTTCGTTTAACAACAACACCGCGACGGCATTTCGTTTGTTTGATAATAATGGGCTTGCCGTTCCCGAACCAGCAACCTGGGCAATGATGGTAATTGGATTTGGCGCTATTGGCGCGGCTGCTCGCCGTCGTCAGCGGAGTGTCGCTGTCACAGCATAATTGCTAATCGCGTAACAAAAAGGGCCGGTGAAGCATGTGCTCCACCGGCCCTTTTTATTTGCTGGTAGAATCTTTATCAGGCAACGGCTGCCAGCGCTTCCATCTCGTCGGCTTCACGCAGTACATAGCCACGCCCCCAGACGGTTTCGATGTAATTTTCCCCCATGCAGGCCAGCGACAATTTCTTGCGCAGCTTGCAGATGAAAACGTCGATAATCTTGAGCTCGGGTTCGTCCATCCCACCGTAAAGGTGGTTGAGGAACATTTCTTTGGTGAGCGTGGTGCCCTTGCGCAGCGAAAGCAGCTCAAGCATCGCATATTCTTTGCCAGTTAAATGCACGCGGCTGCCATCGACTTCAACCGTTTTCGCGTCAAGATTGACCGCGAGCTTGCCAGTGCGGATAACCGACTGTGAGTGGCCTTTTGAGCGCCGAACCACAGCGTGAATGCGCGCAACCAGCTCTTCGCGGTGGAAGGGCTTAGTCACATAATCATCGGCACCAAAGCCAAACGAGCGGACTTTGCTGTCCATCTCACTAATGCCCGAGAGAATGAGCACCGGTGTCTGCACCTTGGCGACGCGCAGTTTTTTGAGCACGTCATAACCGTGCATATCGGGAAGGTTAAGATCAAGACAGATAATGTCATAATCATAGAGTTTACCGAGATCGAGCCCCTCTTCGCCCAAATCGGTGTTGTAAACGTTGAAGCCTTCGTTGCTCAGCATCAACTCAATGGCCTTGGCCGTGCTTGGTTCGTCTTCGATCAGCAATACGCGCATGGAATAACCCCTGTCAGTTATCGGCCCATCCGCAACTTCGGTTGCGTCCGGATGATTTCTATTAACCACATAATCTCTGAACGTAAAAGGTTAATTTCTGATTAATCGGCCTAATTCCACGAGTCGCATCGAGTCAACAGGATTTTGCCACATCCACTTGTTGTAATACAGAAGGCTGACTCCCATATCTTGTGTCCGGCGGCCATATTTTTTTCTGATCCGCTGATGTGAGAAAAATCATGATCGATATTCGTAAATTCGACACGCTTGGCGCGGCGAACCACGGCTGGCTTGATGCCCGCCACCATTTTAGTTTTGCAGGATATCATGATCCCGCGCGGATGGGATGGGGCAAAATCCGTGTCTGGAATGATGATGCCATCGCGTCGGAAAGTGGCTTTGTGCCGCACAGCCATAACGATATGGAAATTATCACTTACGTCCGCAGCGGCGCGATTACGCACAAGGATAGTCTTGGCAATATTGGCCGGACAGAGGCGGGCGATGTGCAAGTGATGGGTGCTGGCAGCGGTGTGAGGCACAGCGAATATAATCTTGAAACGCAGGAAACGACTCTCTTCCAGATTTGGGTACACCCGCGCACGCCGGGCGGCGCACCGCATTGGGGGATGCAGAAATTCCCCAAGGATGACCGCGCCGGGGCGTGGGCCGTGCTGGCTAGCGGCTACGGCGATGCAGGTGCGCTCCACATCAATGCCGATGCGCGCGTGTACGGGGCAACACTGGCAGCAGGCGGCGCTATCAATCACGAGATTAGAGATGAAAATAGCGCTTATCTTGTCGTCTCAGAAGGCGCGGTTGAAATCAACGGGGTTAATATCAACACACGAGATGGCGTAGCGCTCGACCAAGGTAACTATGTAATCAATACTACCAATGGCGCAGAACTTGTGATGGTAGAAACGCGTGGCTTGTGATCCATTTCATTGATGTTTAATTAGCTATGCGCAAATGTAAATTTTATTTGATTCGCAGTTTTGGGGGAAATTTAGTGCAAAAGATCATCACAATCGCAGCAGGGGTGGCTTTGCTTGCAGGCGGCGTTTCGCCACTTGCGGCGAAGGAACCCAAACAGGCCAAGGCGACCAAAGGTCAAAAGCTTCAGGATGCGGCTGTCACCGATGTCCCGCGCTGCACACGTAAGCTTGGTACGCTGTCAATCGCTGATGGTGATGACTCCTACGGTTGGACACAGTTCAGCCTGCAACCGCCAGCCAAGTTGCTCAAAGTGCTGGTACAACGTTCGGGCTGCTTCAATCTGGTTGATCGTGGCACCGGGCTTAACGCGGCACAGCGTGAACGCGATATCGGCGGTAATCTTGGTCTTCAGCGAAAATCAAATGTTGGTCAGGGACAGATTAAGGCGGCTGACTATGTTCTGGTTGCTGAAATTCAGGGCGCGAACAGCAATGCGAGCGGCAGTGCGGTTGGCGGCGGCTTAGGCGCTGTTGTTGGCGGACGTCTTGGCGGCTTGCTTGGCGGCCTCAAAACCAAAAAGCTTGAGGCAAACACCGTTCTTTCACTCACCAATGTGCGGACGACCGAAACGCTTGCGGTGGTTGATGGCTATGCCGTTAAGAAGGATACCAGCTTTGGCGCTGGCGGCTTCTTTGGTGTCGGCAATGTCGGTGCTGGCGCGGTCGGCGGTGGATACGAAAATACCGACATCGGCCGCATCGTCACGCTATCCTTCATTCAGGCCTATTCAAAGATGGTGACAGACCTTGGCCTCGTCACGCCGGGTGCAGTTGGTACGGCTGAGGCTGCTCCTGCCAAGACCTTCACAGCCCAAACGCCCGTTGCCATGCGCAGAACCGCTGCGCCAGGTGGGGCTGTCATTCGTATGCTGCCAGTGGGTGCAATTGTGTATCCAACAGGTAATAAGAATGGTTTGTTCTGGGAAGTCGCCGACGAAAATGACAATACCGGCTGGGTGCTGAATACAAAGCTCGCGCCCAGTAACTGATTGTGTGATGCCGCGCGCCGTGGCAATGGCGCGGCCATGCTTCTTTCAGATTGTGTCATTTTTATCGATGGTGAAGCCATCATCCTCGACAAGCCGCAAGGCCTGCCGGTTGATCGCCCGCGTGACGGCTCGATTAGCCTTGAAAACCACGTTGAAGGGTTAAAGTTCGGTTTTCGCCGCTGGCCGACGGCGGTGCACCGGCTTGACCGTGATACCAGCGGATGCTTGCTGCTCGCGCGCAATCCAAAGGCGCACGCGCGCTTTGCTCAGGCATTTGAGGCGAAGTCAGTCACTAAGCAATATTTGGCTGTGGTTGAAGGTGTTCCTGAAGAGGCGTCAGGGATCATTGATCTGCCGCTTGGCAAGTTCAGCACACAAAAAAGTGGCTGGCGGATGGTGGTTGATAAGGGCGGCAAAAGTGCAATCACGCGCTGGGAAAAGCTTGCCGAAATCGGTGGCCGCGCGCTGATCCGCTTCATCCCTGAAACCGGGCGAACGCACCAAATTCGTGCGCACGCGGCGTATGGCCTGCGCGCCGCCATCGTTGGCGATCCGGTTTACGGCAAAGCTGGCGAGCCGATGCTGCTTCACAGTGCGTTCCTCTCACTGCCGCGCGATGGCAAGCCGCCAGTTGAAGCGCGCGCGCCTCTGCCAGAACGGTTTGCGCTGGCTGGGTTCAGCGCACCCAAATGAGCCTGCAAATCCTCGTCGACGGTGACGCGTGCCCGGTGAAGGAGGAGATTTATCGAACGGCCTATCGCCACGAAGTGCCCGTGATGATCGTCAGCAACAGCCATTTTCGCATTCCAGATCACCCGCTGATCTCGCGAACGGTGGTGAGCGATGCGTTCGACGCCGCCGATGATTGGATCGCCGAAGCAGCAAATGCGAAGACCGTCGTGATCACCACAGATATTTTGCTTGCTGACAGGTGCTTGAAGCTAGGTGCAACCGTAATCGCGCCTACGGGTAAGCCCTTCACCGCCAACTCAATCGGCGCGGCCATCGCGACTCGCGCGATCATGGCTGATTTGCGCGCGGGCGGCGATGCGATTGGTGGGCCTGCGCCATTTTCAAAGGCAGATCGCTCGGCATTTTTGCAGGCGCTTGATCAAGCACTGGTCAAGTTGAAGCACACGGCCTGAGCCGCTAAGACACTGATATGCCCGAACCCTATATCCTTCCTGAAGATGCGCTTGAGGAGCGGTTCCTCGCGGCTACCGGCCCCGGCGGCCAGAATGTTAACAAGGTCGCGACCGCAGTGCAGATCAGGGTTGATGTTTTTGCGCTGCGCCTTGTCGCATCAGTTTATGCGCGCCTTAAAGTGATTGCGGGCAGCAAATGGACGAATGATGGTGAGATCGTTCTCACCGCGCGGAGTTTCCGCACGCAGGAGGCCAACCGCGCCGACGCGCGCGCGCGCCTTGCCGAGATGATTGCCAAGGCCCATATCGTTCCTGTGAGGCGGATCAAAACCAAGCCCTCCAAAGCCGCCAAGGAAAAGCGGCTAACCGGCAAAATCATTCGCGGCGACGTTAAAAAAGGACGCGGGAAAGTGAGTATGGACTGATGCACCAATTTAATGTCCGCGACGCCTGCAAGGCTGAGCTTTATCATGATCTCCACGCCGCGATGGACGCGCTGACAGCAGGCGAGCCTGATCCGATTGCCAACATGGCCAATGGGGCAGCACTGATTTGGGAATATCTGCCTGATATTAACTGGGCGGGCTTTTACCGGATGGTGGAGGGTGAGCTTGTCCTCGGCCCGTTTCAGGGGAAGGCCGCGTGCATTCGCATTCCAGTGGGCAAAGGCGTGTGCGGCACAGCGGCGCAGGCGCGGCAGACGCAGTTGATTGATGACGTCCACGCCTTCCCCGGCCACATCGCTTGCGACGGGGCGAGCCTCTCCGAACTTGTCGTGCCGATTGTCTATGACGGCGCACTGTTCGGCGTGCTTGATCTCGATAGTCCGACGCTCGCGCGGTTCGATGCTGAAGACGCCGCCGGGTGTGAGGCTTTAGTAAAACTACTCGCGCCGCGCCTGTGCGCCAAGCTGGGACGCGATTAACCACTTACAGACGTTTTCAGATGGTTACGAAACTGTTAAACATCATTCGACTTTGTGGCAGATTCTGCCAGCGGCGGATTGTTTTTTGGGGAGTATCATAATGAGAAGTTTGGGTTTTTCGGTGGCGATGGTGGCGCTGATGGCGACTTCGGGCACGGCATTTGCCGCAGGCGAGTCGGGCAAAATAATGTCTGCAACGAAGACCGTAGTTTCAACTCCGTCAGTTGGCGTACTCCCTGCCAGTCCGGTTGTTCAGCAAGGTCGGTGGTCAGGCGGTGATTTGGCACCCGGTGGTTGGCAGGCTTACCGCGCGCCAGTTCGCGGGTTTGCCCTTTCAGAATATTGGATGCAGCCCAATTTCTACATCGATGATTTTGCGCGCTATGGTTTCGCCGCGCCGCAGGACGGATATGGCTGGTCACGCTATTATGATGATGCCGTTTTGACTGACAGCACTGGCCGCGTTGCCGATGTTGTAAAGGGTGTTGATTGGAACCGTTTTGATCAGGGGCAGTTTGCAAGCGGCCCTGGCACTTCGTTTGACGACGGCGAATTTGATCGCCGCCGACCCGATGCGCGCGACTTTGATCGCGATTTTGACCGAAACCTTGACCGCAAACGCGGCGGCGTTGGCCGTGCAATTGGCAGCATCGGTGGCGCACTCATCGGCGGCGCAGTTGGTGCGGTCGCGGGCAATCTGATCGCGGGCAAGGGCGAACGGCTCGCCGGATCGCTGATCGGTGGCGGAGTTGGCGCGCTGGCTGGTCTGGCGATTGGTGAGGCAACGCGCGGCGGCAAGGGGCGTCATGGTGGCGGCCACCGTTACCCGCCTCGCGGCCCGCACTGGAGCCACGGCGGCTGGAACGGGCATCACGGCCACGGCGGCTATGAAACCTTCACGACGGTCAATTACATCCCCGTAGTGCCGATCACGACGACAACCACAACGACCAAGGTATATTACGAAACCATCACTACGGGCAGCTCAACTTATTATCCAAAGCGTCCGCTCAAGCACCGCCCGCACCAGTGCAGGTGTCATAGGTAGACATTGCGCACCGTTCGGGCTGAGCCTGTCGAAGCCTTGCCTTTTTTCTCCGTGTATCGAAAAGAAAAGGACAGTCCTTCGACAAGCTCAGGACGAACGGGGAGTGCGTCAAGGGCGCGGCGCAGCTACACCAAATGTAACAACACTCTCCTGTCCACCTGCTGAGAGCGATGACACGCCGACGAAATGATCATCAATGATCACGCCTTTAAGCGTGTAGGGCGCGGCGGTGGTTACATCGCGGCTGAACTGCCAATCGAGAGCATCGGCGCGGCGCCAGCGGATGCGGTAGCCAGCGGCCCCGCTGACCTGAGGCCATGAAATGGTCGTGTCAGTCGCGACTGCGCCAGCCGCTGTGACCGATTTCGGCGGCGGCGGCGCATCCGCTAATTCACGCATGACTGCCACATTGAGCGCCGTCACCTTTGCAAGATAGGCGAAGTCCATCCGGTCAACCGTATCGCCGTAGGTGCGCTTGCCATCGGTGCGGACATCCTGATGTTGGGCATCATAATTTTCGACGCCCACTGAGAATCGGATCGCGGGATAGCCAGCCTCAAGCATTGGCAGATGATCCCCGCCCCGGCTGAACCGGTCTGGACGGCGCACGAGAAATGCCTTCAGCCCCGCCTTTGATTTGGGCGCAATCCGCGCAACGGCTTTCGCCAGCGTGCGCGACGGCCCGTCATCCTCACCCCCCGCCGCGCGGCGCTCTCGCTGGGCGACTTCGCCTTCGGAGAAGCGCAAGCCTTCGCTGAAGATTCGCACACGGTCGGCCACGATACGGCCATCCTGCCCTTTGGTATTGCCAACAATATCATTGTTGAGCATTGCCAGCACATTCCAGCCGCGCGCGGTTGCAGTCGCGGCAAGCAGACGCCCGCCGAACAGGCCTTGCTCCTCACCCGAAAGGATTGCGTAAACAAACGTCGCACGGTGCTTTTCCTTGGAGAGTATCCGCGCCGCCTCAAGCACAAGCGCCACCCCCGATCCGTCGTCATTCGCGCCGGGCGCGTCGGCTGTGCTGTTCATGATATCGGTCACACGGCTATCGATGTGGCCTGCAACAATAACAACATCATCAGGGTCGCCAGTGCCTTTTTGGATGCCCATAACGTTGACGATATTAACCCCGTTTGGCGCGCGTGGCCCTTCAAAACGGCGTTCTGGTTGATCGACGACAATGCACCCTCCGCACGCCTTGCCGAGCGCTTCAAATTCGGATGCCGCCCAAGCTCGCGCGGCACCAATGCCGCGTTTTGGATCAGTCGGCGATGACAGCGTATGGCGCGTGCCAAAGCTCACCAACTTTTCGACGTTAGCCTTGAGGATGGCCGGGCTTGGTTTGGTGGAAGGCGTGGACGAGGCCGCTGCGGCGGCGAGGAAGAGCGCAATCATTAGCTTAATCGATCCAATGCTTCGTTTGAGAGGGATCCCGGCACGATCATGACGGGGCAGGGGAGCCGCCCTGAGTCTGCGCCTGCAAAATGGCTGACCAGCGGCCCCGGCGATCCGACCGCCGCTGCCCCGAGCACAAGTGCTGCAATTTTCTCATTCTGGCCAAGCGTTTCATGAATAATCGCCACAGCATCACCCTGCCGAACCGAAAACCCCGGCGCGTGGCCAAGCGCATTATCAAGCGAGGCCAGCGCGCGCTCAACCAGCGCATTGGCATTTTCCATAAGCTCGCTCTCAATCGTCGCCTGAACC
>JAYUIX010000185.1:0-4467 GCA_043765635.1 Sphingomonadales bacterium | reverse complement strand
AGAATTGCGCCAGGCGCATCAAGCGATGGCAGACGTCGCCGATCAGAACAAAGTCGTGCAAAAATTGTTGAAGCGATGCTTTCTTTGGTGAGAGAAGGTAAAATTGTACCAACCGCTGAAGAAGTTGCCGCACGTGCCGATATCGGCCTGCGCAGCGTATTCCGCCATTTTGCGGATATGGAAATGCTCCGCAGTGAAATGGTCGGGCAAGTCGCGCAAACCTACATGAAATGGTTTACACCGTTTGAAGGCGATGATTGGCGCGATCAACTCAAGCAGTTGATATCCCGGCGCGCCTCGGCTTATGAAGAAACATTGCCATTCAAACGTGCTGCCGAAGTGCGCCGCCTTAAATCATCCGCGATTGGATCGGAATTTGATCGCCTTAACGCGCTGATGCGATCGCGGCTCAAATCGGTTTTACCCGAAGAATTTACAAATCAGGCAATGTTATTTGAAACGCTTGATCTGGCACTTAGCGTGGATGCATGGCAGCGTTTGCGCGAAGACCAGAATCTTTCAGTAGAAGATGCGCGCAAAGCGGTTTATCTTTTGGTGAAGGCGATCCTGATGTACGCGAATCTGCAGCTCGACGTTGATGCGAATTGAACGGACTTAGCGAATAATGTTGCGGACAATAAAATCATTTTTGGCAGTTGCTGTGTTGGCAACATCATTGGCAGCGGCACCAGCAAATGCGCAACTCTCAACTCCTGAAAAGCGCATGGCGGATGTGGTTGATAGCGAATTTGAGCGTTCGGTTTCGCTACTCGCCAAAATGGTTGATCAAAACAGCGGCACGATGAATTTTGCCGGCGTTGAAGCTGTTGGCGTGATGATGCGTGCCGAGCTTGAACCGCTTGGTTTTACCGTGGTGTGGAAGCCGATGAGCGCCACCAACCGTGCGGGGCATTTGATCGCAACGCATAAAGGCAAGGCGGGCAACAAGCGGCTGCTGCTGATCGGGCATCTCGATACGGTGTTTGAAAAAGATTCGCCGTTCCAGAAATTCATCCGCAAAGGCGAAGAGGCCGAAGGGCCGGGCGCTGGCGATGACAAGGGCGGCATGGTCGTCATGGTTGCCGCACTGCGCGCAATGAAAGCGGCGGGTACGCTCAAAACCGCCAATATCGAAATCATCCTGACAGGCGATGAGGAAGATGCAGGCGATCCAGTCGAGATTGCACGCGCAGACCTGATTGCGGCAGGCAAACGCGCTGATGTTGCGCTTGATTTTGAGGGGCTGGTGATCGACGCTGGCCGCGACATGGGATCAATCGCGCGGCGTTCGTCGAACAGTTGGACACTCACCGCGACTGGCAAAACCGGTCATTCCTCGCTCATTTTTGGCAGCGAATACGGCGACGGCGCGATCAATGAAATCGTCCGCATCCTCGCGCGTTTCCGCAGCGAGCTTCCTGAAACCAACTTGACCTTCAACACGGGGCTGATTGCGGGCGGAACGATTGCGACGCTTGATCCGCAAAGCATCCGCGCGAGCGCGAGCGGCAAGAGCAATATCATCCCCGGCACCGCCACCGCGCGCGGCGATTTCCGCACACTCTCTGATGAACAGACCAAGCGCGTACGCGCCAGGATGACAGCCATCGTCGCCGCCCATGCCCCCGGAACCTCGGCGACAATCAGCTTTGACCCCGGCGGCTATCCGGCGATGGCCCCAACCGATGGCAACCGCGCGCTGCTCGCCAGGCTCAACCTGATCAACATCGACCTCGGCCTGCCCGAAATGGCGCCGCTTGACCCGCTCAAACGCGGTGCAGGTGACATTTCGTTCGTGGCCGGCGATGTTGACGGGCTGGTCGGCCTTGGCACCGCAAGCCGGGGCGATCATGCGCCGGGCGAAACCGTCAGCCTCACCAGCATCCGCCGCCAAGCCAAACGCGCCGCCATCCTGATGAGCCGCCTGAGCACCAAGTGATTTGATTGAAACGATCGCACTCACACTCTGGCTATTCTGGTCGGCTTAGCGCGCACCATTTTTGAAGCGGGCGAGATCAATTCCCAGCCGCTTGACCTTATCATAAAATGTCTTGCGCGGCAGATCGAGCGCGGCGATGGCGCAGCGGACATCGCCTTGCGCAATCGTCAGCGCATTTTCGATCAACGCGGCCTCATACAGTGCCATTTGCGATTTAAGATCAATCGCCGCGCCGATTGGGGGATTTTGCTGACCGCCAGCGTCAAGCCCGAGCACCACAGTTTCAGCAAACTGCTGCAACTCACGGACATTGCCCGGCCAATCATGGTCTTTGAGACGACGCCAGATTGCGGGTGTCAGCGCTGGTTCAGCGCGTTTGAGCCGCTCGGCTGCACGACCGATAAAAACCATGAACAACATCGGGATATCACCCCGCCGTTCGCGCAACGGCGGCACGTGCAGGGTGATGCCGTTGAGCCGGTAAAACAGTGACGCCGAAAACTGCCCCTGTTGCGCGAGTGCGGCGAGATCAACCTTGCTCGCAGTCACAGTGCGGAAATCGAGCGCGCGCGGCACATCGCCGCCCATCGGCGTAATCTGGCGGGTTTCGAGCGCGCGTTGCAGTTTTTGCTGCACAGTCGCTGGCATCGTTTCGATCTCGTCAAGAAACAAGGTGCTGCGATTGGCCTGCTCGATCCGCCCGGTGCGCAGGTGATGCGCGCCCGCGAATGCGCCGCTGACATGCCCGAATAGCTCACTTTCAACCAGCACATCGGGCAGCGCGCCGCAATCAAGCGTCACCATCGCACGCGCGCGGCGCTCGCTCAAATCATGGAGCATTGATGCGATCAGGCTTTTGCCTGTGCCGGTTTCGCCCTCAATCAAAACGTCAACATCAAGGCGCGCGATTTGCTTGATCGTGCGCCGCAACTGATCAATCGCGGGGGAATTGCCAAGCAGCGGCCCCGCTTCAAGCAATGCCCCCGCTTGCGCGCGCAAGTGGCGGTTCTCAAGCACTAGCTGGCGCTTCTCCAGCGCGCGCTTGGCGGTGGCGATCAAGCGATCCGGCTGGAACGGCTTGGCGAGAAAATCATATGCCCCGCGCTGCACCGCCGCCACAGCGGTCGCGATATCGCTGTGCCCTGATATCAAAATCACTGGCAAATCAGGGTCACGTTCGGACAGGCGGCGAAATAGCTCTAGCCCATCAATCCCCGGCATTCGAATGTCGGAAATCACGATCCCGTCAAAATCGCTGCCAATCGCGGCAAGCGCAGCCTCCCCGCTGTCAAATGTGATCGCTTCAAGGCCCGCGAGGCTCAGGCTTTGCGCGGTGGCGCGGCGGATTTCGGCTTCATCGTTAGCGAGTCGATGCCGGGCGCGCGTTCGACGTCACCCACTGCGCCCAAAGCTGTTCAAGTTCAGCAAGGCTTAGTCGCCGTTGCTGTGTGACACTGTTAAGCACCGCAGCGCGTGCATCTCCGCCCTTCATAAACACTTTGATAATCTGTCCGGCGATATCGGGCCGTCCTGATATCTCCTTTAGAAAATTGAGGACGCCATAAGCTTGGGCATAAAATGCAATTGTCGGGCTGACACTGCCCGGCGCGCTGATTTTCACGCTTACCGTAACCTCACTTTGTGACTTAGTGGTGGCCTGCTCTTCGGACGTGGCTTGGCGACTGTTTCGTGGATGTTGCGATTCAAGAAAGCTTGCTAGAGGCACTATCATATCTGCTGCTAGTGCGCGGCGAAGATCATTCATGCGACGATCTGTGTCACTTTCGTTTTCACAAGAAACCGCGACAGCTTCATCAAGCCAGTCGGGCAATACTGTGCCATAGGCCGCGTGGGTTTGCGGAAGTGGTTGATGGCCCTTGGCAAGCCTGTTGACGTAGCTATTCAACCAAGTGTGGCAAAGCTCATGCTGCATCAAACCGCTTTCCGAAAAACTGCTCGTGACGGTCTCTCCGATCGAGCGTTCGAGCGCTTGTTTGACAAATTTTTCGATTTGCTCAGGTGCGAGATTAGGATTAATCTGTTTGATTGCCTTTCTGATACCAGTACCAATCATATCTTGTCTTTCGACGTTTGTTGGCATATTAAGTGTCAGAATATTATTTTTATCAAATAATGCCTTAATCTCACTCGATTGACTGAGACCAACAATCAGAGCAATTGGCCCATCGACATCAGCAACAATGTGCTCAAAACGTGTATGCGCTGATCGAAAGTCTGTTACAGATTGGAATGAGTATTTTTTTGGCGAAACTACAACACCTCCTTCAATAACGGTGCAATCGATTTCTTTATTGTTAATGATCAAATCAGCGCTACATGGAGCGTAAGATACGTGACTGGCGGAGGTTGGCACGTTACTGGAGGCCTGTACGGTCAATAATGAACCCAAAAGAGTCAATATGAGGGCTGTGACGACGAAGTGTTGCTTTTTTGAGATCAAAAGAAACTTGATAGCAGACATTGTAAATTTTTCCGTGTTGCAAATGCGCATTTTTAATGTATCACTT
>JAYUIX010000184.1:0-4511 GCA_043765635.1 Sphingomonadales bacterium | reverse complement strand
GGGCCAAAGCCAGTGATGATTTCGGAAATGATTGAGGCTTCCATGCGGCTAATCCCAAAGCGCAACGCGCGTGGTTACGGTTTTTGCTGTTTCGCCTGCCAGCACAGCGTCGGGCAAATTCACTAGGTCTCCAGCACTTAAGACAAGGCGTTCACAGATCCCGAGATTTGCGGCGAACACACCCGGCAAAGCGGCTGGCCCCAGCCGTGCCTCACGCCAGATCAATTCATCAAGCGTGTCTCCGTCGTGCGCGATCAATCGGTTGCTGCGCATCAAATCAACTCCGCCACGGTGCGGCGCACACCCTTAAGGTCTCGAATTGCGTGTTGCGCGTCGCGGCGAAGCTGAATGATGCTGTCGTCAAGCCCGTCATTTTTGCGCTCACCAGAGGCCGTCGCGTCGTAATCTCTGTGGGTTTCGCTGAGTTCAGCCTTAGCAAGCGCACCAATGGCGCGGTGCCAGCACAGGACGAAGTGGCTGACCCGGTCAATTTGCACAGCGGGCACAGACTCAAGACTTGCGTGGCCCTCGGCGCGCTTGAGAACGCCCCATTCGCCCAGGTCAATCAGCGCGGTTTGCATTGCGGTGCGGATCGCGGCACGGACGCGCTCCGCTGTTGTCTCCGGGGTGACGCGGTACATCGCCCGAAATTCAGCAATCGACACAGAGGGCCACCAGCCGTCCGCGTCAACCGTGTCAGTTTCAGGGTTTTGTGGCTGCGGTGCAAGTGCCAGAGGCGGGGCAATGATTGAGACGTGATCGGTCATTTCCGCAACCCCTTTCCTGATTAACGGGGGTGGGGGTGATTGTTGGCAGGTGCGGGCCTGAACCCGATCCCCAATCACCCGCCCCCGAGCGCGGTGGCGCTAGAGCGTGTCAGGTGGATTTGGCCTGAGCCACTTCCGCCTGTGATTTCTTGATTGCGCGTTCAAGCTTTTGGATAAGCGATTTGACCCCGCACTCGCCGTGAAGCTGGAGCGCGCGTGTGGCGGCGGCAAGGGCACCGTCAAGCGTCGCTGCATAAGCCCCGGCTGGCGCATCCGCCGCCGCACCTCCAAGCGCGAACAAAGCGTCGGCATTGCGGTCAAGAAGCATTGCCTGGGCCTTGAAAAGCTTTGCGCGGACTTCGTCGTGCATGTCTTTTTCGTCAGTGATCAACATTGCCGACGTGATGTGGTCAACGTCGAATTCGGACTTGTCACGAAGGGCATCAAACGCCGCCTTCGCCAGATTTTCGGCAAGCGCACAGGCCGTCGTGCGTTCAAACCAGCTTGGCATTGGGATCGACCGATCAACGGCGACGGCTCCAAGGTGCAGCGCGCGCGCGAAGCCGCCAGTGTCGATGTGCCAGATCATGCAGGTCGTTAGAACGTCGTTGCGCACGTCAAGGGGCAGGTTTTCCGCCCCCTCAATCAACCCGTCAAGCCACGCCTGATAATCCTCAAGCATTTCGCGCTTGGCCTCAACCTTGCGCTCGACTGACTGGATTTCGCGCAGTCGTGCACGGTCACTGGTGAGCTTGACCAGCATTAACGCGGCGGCATTGTCGCCAGTGTTCAGCGGCACAATGCCGCCCAGACCATCCGCCTGACGCGCGTTCGGGCTCGCGGCGGCGAGCGCAACACCACTTGCCGCCGACTTTTCCGCCAAAACGCGTTGCTTGTGATCGCGGAAGATATTTGTGCGCGCCATTTCAGTCTCCGATCAGGCGTTAAGCCGCATTCTTTTCTTCGATTTTTTCGATCAAGACGGCAGCGTCGTAATCCTCGACGACATAATCCTCGTTGAAGGATTCGTAATTTTCGAACCGCGAACGCTTCGCCTCGTCCTTGATTGACCGACGGCGGCTGCCGCTTTGTTCGTAGATCGAGAGATTCTTCTCGAAGGTGACAAATACCGTGCCAGCAGGGAACCACGGCACAACCTTCGCCTGATGCCGCCCAATCCGCCGCTGCAAATCAATCGCTTGCGCCGCAAGCTGTTCGGAGGGCGGCTGGATAATGTTGTACTGATCAAAATATTTGTCTTCGAGCAGATCATTCGAGACCAGCACAACCAAATCGGTGCGCTGACGGTGCCACGGGGAAATCATTTCATTCACGGCGGAAATTACGAGCGCGTCAAGCGTCTTGAAATCGGCTGTCGCGTGGCTGCCAAAGGTCACCTTGGCGGGATCGGCCCCACTGTCGAGAACATTTTCTGCGGCACTGATCCGCATCCGTTCAAGCCAACCGATGTTGACGTCTTGGCCAAGCGGGTTGAGGTCGCGGTTTGTGTTTGCCGCGTGGCTGGTGCCGTTGAAACCGATTTTGATGCGGTCGGCGCGTTGCGCTTCGAGCAAATGGCGCGCAATCCGCGCCTCAAAATCAGGAAACTTCGCCCAAAAATCAATCTGGTGGTAAGTCAGATGTGTGTCAAAATGCGTGTCGCGGGTTTCGTAGAGATTGCTGTCGAGATACCAGACGCTCTTGGTCGCACGATCCGCCACATTCGTGTCAGTGCGCGACGAGACAATTTTTCCATCAAGGCCAAGGCCAAGCTTTTCGCCCTTCATTTCGTCGACCAGGGCAATGTTGATGTTTCCGAGCCAGCTCGTGTCTTCGGTGAGCTTGTCAGCCAAAACCTGTTGCAAGCTCGGCGTCACATTAAAATTGCGCGCGACGAGCGACATTGGATCAAGCGTTTCCGACAGTTCGTTCGCGCGCGCGACATTTTCGAGGTAGCGCGAAAATCGGTCGTAACCCAAGGCGGATAGGGCTTTCATTGACATTGGGAAACTCCTTAAAATCTGTGTCTTGGGTGGGTTAGTAAACGAACTTGCCGGAGCATTCGGTGCCGTCGACCTTCGCGCGCTGTTTGAAGCGGCGGGTGTCTGGTTCGGCTTCCAGCGTGGTTTTCAGGGTCTCGAGGGCGTCGGCATTCGCCTTGTTGGCATCCGAAAGCGATTTGACCGAGCTTTCAAGCAGCGCAGTGAGGGCCACCATGCCTTGGGCGATTGAGGCGAGGGCCAGATTGCCCTCGCCTCCGTTTTCCGCTGGATTCGCTGGGGTGGTGTCTTCGGTTTTGGTGTCGGCTTTGGGCGGGATGATCGCGCTAAAGAATTTCGTAATTGCCGCGAACGCGCCTGCCTGTTCGGTTGAGACATCGGCCTGATGAATGAGTTCAAGATCGATTGAGTCCACGGTAGCTGTGAAGAAATTATCGCTGTGCTGCTTTCGCGCGTTGAGCACGTCGGGATGTTTGGTGGAGAATTCCATCAAGTGGACGCCCAACACAGCGGGGCTGTCAGTCAACGCCACACCGATTAGCCCGAACTTGTTCGTCCCGCCAAAGTTGGGCGCAATTTCAGCGCTTGGGTGGCGCTTTTGCTTGATTGCGTTGAGCTGGATCAACCCGTCATATGCTTCGACTTCTGCGTAGAGACCGACCCCCTTACGATCAATCGCCTTTTCGCCGGTGCCAATCTTGATTGTGTCATTTTCTTTGATTGAAAGCGCTAGGACGCGGCCCTTCATGTCCAGCGGGCCACCGGGCACAATTGGCCGAGTGTGCTCAACGTTGACCGGGGCGGTGTATGTTTCGGGGTTGAATGTTTCTACGCACTCGCGCAATTCCTTGGCGCTGACCTTTCGGCCATCGCTGGCGGTTTGGCCTTCAAAGCAGATTCGGAAGACTTTGCTCTTTTTCGCCATTTGAAAATCCTTGTACCAATCGATTGAAATATCGCCGGGATGAAGGGCAAGGTGGAGGTCAAACGCAAGGCTGCAACTTCCAAACTTGGCAATATTGGAAGTTGAACGCTACTGCGCGGGAAAATCTCTGCCTACCCAGAGGCGGTGAGCGACGCCGCCCTCCTCGACGATGAAACCGAATTGCCGCCCGTGCCATTCATGCCGCGTGGAGCCGCGCCAGTTGATCCCCGCCGCGCCGCACGAAGCCTGTTTTGGCGGGGCTGGCCAGTCACCGAGATCGCGGATGAAATGCGGCTCAAGCGATCAACCGTCCAATCGTGGAAAGACCGCGACAAGTGGGAAGACGCGCCGGTTATCCGCCAAATTGAGGACTCAATCGCGGTTCGCTACCACGTCCTGATCGCCAAGGAGAAGAAGAGCGGCGGCGATTTCAAAGAGATTGACCTGCTCGGGCGTCAGCTCGTCACGCTCGCACGCATCCGCCGCTTTCAGGAGCCTGACGGCCACAACGGTGACCTGAACGAAAAGGTCGCAAACCGCAACGCTGGCCCGAAGAAAAAGGCCAAGCGCAACCATTTTACCGAGGAGGCGATTGAAAAGCTGCACGAGCTGTTGGAGCAAATGTTCGAATACCAGATGATCTGGTATTTAGTGCGCAACAAGCGGACGCGGATGATCCTGAAGTCGCGTCAGATCGGCGCGACGTATTACTTCGCGCTTGAGGCGCTGCTAAGCGCGGTCGAGGACGGCACCAATCAGATTTTCCTCTCTGCCTCAAAGGCGCAGGCCTACGAATTCCGCGCCAATATTGTGCAGTTC
>JAYUIX010000183.1:0-1635 GCA_043765635.1 Sphingomonadales bacterium | reverse complement strand
TGGCAAGATCACATCACCGTCAAGCACCAGCCGCCCTGTGCGTTCACGCCCGACAATTTTGGGCGCGCCCGGCGCCAATCGCACGACATCACCGTTCGACTGCACAAGGGCGTTGGGAACGCCGCACGCACGGCCAAATCGCGCCTGTTCGGCCATATGCCGCCGCTCACCGTGTACAGGAAGCAGGAGTTCAGGCCGGATCCACTGGTACATCGCCTTGAGTTCGGGCCGTCCCGGATGCCCCGATACGTGAACATGCGCCTGCTTTTCAGTGACCATAAGCACTTCTTTGCGCGCCAAAGCATTCTGGATGCGGCCAATCGCAACTTCATTGCCGGGAATCTGCTTCGACGAGAAGATCACGGTATCGCCGTCTTCAAGCTTCAACTGGTGGTTATCAAACGCAATCCGGCCAAGCGCAGCGCGATCTTCACCTTGCCCGCCTGTAGCGATAATCATCACATCCTTACGCGCCAACCGCATTGCCGCATCGAAATCCATTGGGCCGGGGAACCCTTTGAGGAGGCCATTGGCTTGCGCCGCCTTCACAATCCGATCAAGCGAGCGTCCTGCAACACAAATCTGGCGCTTGGTTGCTTTCGCCACATCATGCAACGTCTGGAGGCGCGCGGCATTTGACGCAAAACTCGTCACAAGCACGCGACCCTTGGCGGCTTTGACGGCTTTCTCAAGCCCAACGCGCACACTGCCTTCGCTTTTTGAATCGTCTTCATTGAACGAATTGGTTGAATCGCAAACGAGTGCAAGCACGCCTTCATCGCCAATTGCGGTAAGTTCATCAGGCGTCGCATTGGTGCCCAGCACGGGCTCTTCATCAATCTTCCAATCACCGGTATGGAACACTTTGCCATAAGGCGTGTCGATAATGACAGCGTTCATATCGGGGATCGAATGCGCAAGACTGATATAGCGCAGGCCAAATGGCCCTAGATCAAAACTGCCATTTTGCGGAATGATGTTGAGTTCAACTTGTTTGGCGATCCCTTCCTCTTCAAGTTTTCCCTTGATGAGCGTGCCGGTAAACGGCGTCGCATAAAGCGGAACACCAAGGTCTGCGGCAAGATAGGGGATCGCGCCGATATGATCCTCATGCCCATGCGTCAGAATGATGCCGAGCAAATCGGCTTTACGCGCCTCGATAAAATCAAGATCGGGCAGGATAAGATCGACGCCGGGATATTGCCCGCCGCTAAACGTCATCCCCAGATCAACCATGATCCATTTTCCATCGCAACCATATAGGTTTACGTTCATCCCGATTTCATCGGATCCACCGAGCGCCAGAAACAGGAGCTCTTTACCAGGTTTTGTCAAAATCTACTCTTTCACAATCAAGCTGCGGGCGTGCAGTATCGCCAGCCCGCGCAACGTCAAATCAGGTTCGATTGCATCAAAAAGATGGCCATGCTGTTCAAACAGCGGTGCCAGCCCTCCGGTTGCAATCACCGTCACGGGCCGCGCAATCTCGGCCTTCATCCGGTGAATCAATCCCTCGATCATTGCCACATAGCCCCAGTAAATACCAATCACCATTTGGTGTTCGGTTGTGCGGCCAATCACGCTGCTGCTTGCCGGTGCCTCAATCGCGACGCGTGGCAGTTTTGCGGTCGCATT
>JAYUIX010000182.1:0-4550 GCA_043765635.1 Sphingomonadales bacterium | reverse complement strand
GCACAACCCGCGACACACGCAGCAAGCTCCGCGATATTGATCGCCGCTTGGCCGATGTAGAAACTTACTACACCAGCCGTAATTCAAGCCTCGCCAACGAAATTGACAGCCTGCGCTAAGCACGCCTTAAAGGGAGAAAGACTATGGGCTGGGGTGGACCAGGATTTGTACTCGCCATCATCGCAATGAGCATGGGCGCGTGGGTTATCACTAGCTGGATCAGGGCCAGACACGGCTATCCGCTTGAAGGCGAATGGGGTGGCACCGTTAGCAAGCAGGAGCCAGAGGCCAATCGCAAGATTGAACTGCTGACCTCGGAAAATGACAAGCTGCACGGCCAAGTCAGCCGCCTTGAAGAGCGCATCGCCGTCCTCGAACGGATCGCCACAGACGCACCGGGCCGCCTGACCGCCGAAATCGAAAAGCTGAGATAGGGGAGAGAAAAAGTGGATCCGGTTGATTATCTCATCACCCAACTGCCGTGGATTGTGCCGATTGCACTGAGCATTCCAATCTTGGCCATCGCCGGGTGGATTTACACCACCCGGCTGCGGATACAGAATGGCTACCCGCTCGAAAATAGTTGGGGCAAGGCGATTTATCCAAAGACTGACGCTGAAACGGTTGAGCGCGTCAAACTGCTCACACAGGAAAATGCACAGCTTCGTGCCGAACTTGGTGCGATCAAGGATCGCCTCGGCAACGTCGAACGGATCGTCACTGATGAGGCCCACAGCCTGACCCGCGAGATTGAAGATTTGCGTGGCAAACCGATTAATTAAGGGGAATTAAAATGAATAGTATCGCCAGTTGGATTTGGGTTCTTATCCCACTCGCCGCCATCGCCATTGCACCGTTCAAAATGTGGTTGAAGATGAAAGAGAAGCAGATGGGAATTCAAAGCACGATGACCGCGGAAAAAAGTGCGCAATACGCCGCGCACACCGAACGGCTTGAACAGCGGGTGCGCGTGCTTGAACGGATTATCACTGACAAGGGTGCTGATCTCGCGACTGAAATAGAAGATTTGCGGGATCGCCCGCTCAACTAAAAAAGACTGACAGGAGATTTTTTATGAACCCGTTTGAAATGGTTGTTTTGATCATCCTGATCGTGACAATCGGCAAAGTATTTTCGAGCCGCCGCAGTGGCAAAGACGCCGGCACTGACATTATTCAGGCCAATCCCGATAACACGCGGATGCGTGAAGAGGTCAAGATGCTCAAAGACCGCATCGCCGTCCTCGAACGGATTGCAACCGACAACAGCAGCGCCACCGCGCTTGACCGTGAAATCGAAAAACTGCGCTGATTACCGCGCATTTCACACAGGAGACTGTCATGGATAATCTGACGATCACTCTTACTATGGCAACCGCTGCTTTTGCCGCTGTCACGCTCATGTCACTGGTTGGGCTCAAGGGTTTCACCGCGTGGCTTGACCTTCAGCGTGCGCGGCTTGACCGTGACCGCCATGTCGATATTGCGACCCCGAGCGCGAACAACCGCATCGAAATTGCCGACCTTAAAGAACGCATCCGCAAGCTTGAGGCGATTGCAGCCGGAGTTGACCTCTGATGGCCGAATACCGCGTTGTTTCACAGTCCACCGCGAAAGCCGGGATTGGCCTTGGCACCGCCATCGCCGTGACCATTTCATGGAGCCTGCACAAATCAATCCTCTGGGCCGCGATCCACGGTATCCTCTCATGGTTTTACGTCATCTATTATGCGCTGATCCGCTAAAGCGCTTTTACGATTTCTAATCCCCTGCTACCGCGCCGCACATGACAACACTTTCCGAAACCCGCGAAGAATATGATTTTCTTGACGCTGATGATCGTTACCGCCTGCTGATTGATCTTGGCAAAACGCTTCCTGATATGCCTGCTGCGCTCAAAACCGATGCAACGCTTGTGCGCGGCTGTTCGGCAAGCGTCTGGGTTTATCCCACTGTCAAAGAGGATGGCGCTCTCAACTTCCTCGCCGATAGCAACGCCGCGATTACCAAAGGCATTATCGCGCTTGTCCTGATGAGCGTTCAAGGTCAATCGCCCGCTGCGATCCTCGCCACCGATATTGAGGCAGCACTTGCGCCGTTTGACCTCAAAAACCAGTTAAGCTCAAACCGGACGCAAGGCATTCCCAATATGATTATGCTGATCAGGGATACGGCAGGGCGGTATGACTGAGCACATATATGTTTGTTGTAATTGCAGTATACACACAGCGGCGCTATACATGTTGTTGAGCAATGCAGGAATGGACAGGAGGCATTGATGCGTTTGGTTGGGGCAGCCATCATGGTTAGTCTGATATTCGCATCAGTTTCTGATGCTACTCCGCGACGTGGCAATGCCAAACGTGTACTGGCTGCGACAAAAGCGAAAGCCAAACCCGTTAAGATCGCGCGTGTTTTCACCATTGCCGGTGAAGCATTTGGTGAAGCGGAAATTGTTGATGCACGCGCGCAACCTGACCTTTCGGGCAAAGCCACTATTATGATTACCTTCGATGACAATGGCAGGGTAAAACTCGCGCGGCTGAGCGGGGCCAACAAATCAAAGCCGCTGCCCTTCGTGCTGGATGGGCAGACCTTGATGGCGCCGGTCGTTACCGATCCAATCATCGACGGTGTTGCCCAGATTACGGGCATGTTCACAATCACCGAAGCCGAAGTGATTGCCAAGAAAATCTCAGGCAAACCGCCGCTGCCTGATAGCCTCTAAAGCGCCAGTCGTCGTTCTTCGGCGGCGCGCAGCACTTCATAGGCGGTCTGGATCGCCTGAAACCGCTTGGCGGCATCCTTATCGTCGGGCTTCACATCGGGGTGATTGGACTTCGCCAGCCGCCGCCACGCAAGCTTGATCGTATCGAAATCAGCGTCTACCTCAACCTCAAGCACATCAAGCGCACGCATTTCCTCGCGGCTGCGTGAGCCGTCACCAGAGCCTGCCCAGCCGTAATGCTGCGCCTCTTTGTACCCGCCCGCATCGCGCCGCTCTGTACGTTCGCGCTCAGCCGCCTCTTCGGCGGACAGCCCCTCAAAATAATCCCAGCGGCTGTTATATTCAGTGGCGTGAGCAAGGCAGAAATACCAGCGTTCGGGGCTGTTCGGTGACTTAGGTGCTGGCCGATCTCCCGCATTGGTGCAGCCATAGCGATCACACATCCGCACCTTCGTTGCCTCAGTGCTCGCCCCGTAAGCACGCCAGCGGGGGAATGACCAGTCATCAGATCGTGTACGTTTTGCCATAACCTGCCGCTTTAACCAACGCCGCGCGCCGATGCCAGCCCTAACCATGCCGAAATGCGCGGGAAAGAAGGGAAAATCAGCCGCTCCGCCAGCCATAGCAAAATCAGCGATGCCGCTAGCAACGGCAGCAGCACCGCAAGCCCAAGCAGGATCGCAATAACACTAGACATACGCGCCGGAACCGATGATCGCGGCGGCGCGCCCAGTACGGCGTCGGGCCGACGTTTGCGCCACATGATAAAACCACTCACCATCAGCGTCATGAGCGCAAATGCTGTAAACAGCCCAACCGCAACATTAAACCAGCCGAGCAGCGCGCCCTCATGCCACGCGATGCCGTAGCCGACGACCCGGTCAATCACATGGCGGCTCGCGAAATCTTGCCGAGTGATCTGTTTGCCACTCGCCATATCATAAGTGATCGTCACGCGGTTGGGCCGGTTTTGCGTATTGGATTTGACGCTCCATGCCATATTTTCGCCTGGCGGGGTGATGATGACGGGGAAGTCAAGCAGCTCAGCGCGCGCCTTAACGGAGATCATGGTGAGATTGGCGAGCGGGATATTCGCGGCCTCCATTGCCATCATCGCCTTATGATCATGTTCGGTGTGCTGCCCGCCGGTGTTCCAATCCTGCTTGCCTTGCACCAGCCCAAGCTCAGTGCGCGCGAACTTGAACGCATTGCCCCATACGCTCGCCCACGGTAGGCCGCTGACCAACAGGATAAGCGCGAAACTGCTCACCCAGAAACCCGTGACGCCGTGAATGTCGCGCCAGAATGCCCGTTTCCCAAGCGACAGACGCGGCCTCACCACACCCGCCAGTATGCCGCCGCTTGGCCACCAGAGATAGAGGCCCGTCAGGATCATCACGATGGCCCAGCTTGCCGCGAGTTCAACCAGCCAGCCGCCGACCTTGCCAATCAACAGATTGCGGTGGATGCTCGCTGCGATTTCGATGATCCGCCAATCTGGATCAAGGCTGCCAACCACTTTCCCCTCGGGCGAAACGAAAACATCGCGCATCGTGCCGTTAGCAAGGCCTAAGTGGATCAGCGCCGCATCACCCCGCGCCAAGGGCAGGCGGTAACTGCTAAACGTCGCCTCAGGAAACGCGGTCATCGCCGCATCAAGTTGCACATTTGGCAAAACAGCAGATGCGGTGGAAAGTCCGCGAAAATTCCGTTCCTCCCACCTTTCAATCTGCGGCTTGAACAGGAACACCGCGCCTGTGATCGACAGGATCAGGATAAACGGCATTACAAACAGCCCGGCATAAAAATGCCAGCGCCAAATC
>JAYUIX010000181.1:0-16066 GCA_043765635.1 Sphingomonadales bacterium | reverse complement strand
GCCTTTCATCGCAACTGCGAGCGTGTTCAAACGGGTTTTGATCGACGAATCGATCATCTGGGAGCCAATCTTGACGATCAGGCCGCCGAGAATGGTTGCATCGGTTTTGAGTTCAACCGCAACATCGCGGCCAACCTTTTTCTTGAGTTGGGCCTTGAGCGCCTCAACCTGTGCAGCGTCAAGCGCGTGTGCGCTGGTCACTTGCGCGGTCGCTTCACCCCGGTGATTGGCGGCAAGCGTGTTAAACGCGGCAATCACTGAGCCGACTTGGCCAAGGCGACTGTTCTGCGCGAGAACACCAAGAAAATTAGTTGTGAGCGCGTCGAGCTTTATCGCCTTGGCAACCGCAGCCACGCCCTTTGCCGCGTCGCTGCGTGACACCAATGGATTTGTGGTAAGCGCCTTGAGTTCGGCCGATTCGGCAAGAGCCTTAGCAAAGCCATTGAGGCTTACGCCAACCGCATCAATCTTCTTTTGCTCAAGCGCTAGTCCAAATAAAGCGGTTGCGTAGCGCCCGCTAAGACTAGCCTGAATGCCGCCGGAATTCTCCACGCGTGATATGTCCTTTTAAGACGTTGAAATTTTGCCCCGGATCATGTGGAAGGTGTGGAAACCCCCGTCCAAGTCGCGGCGCGCCTAGCATGTGATTTGCTGCGGTGCAAGATGGCTTGGTGTACGCTTTGCGATCAGAGCCTAAAAGCCTGATAACTGACGCGCTTGCTTAGGGTCAGGTCGGCTTGACCAACCTCGACAAAGCCAAGCGCGTTATGAAACGCGAGCGATCCCGGATTGGCAGGCGCTAGGTTAATCTCGCAAACAATATAATCATGTCTAACGGCGCGCGCCCGATCAAACAGCGCTTCATAAAAGCCGCGTGCAATGCCTTGGCCACGCGCATGATGAGCGACAACAACGCGGTCGATATAGACAAAGCGCGGATAGCGTGTTTTGAACCACAGGAAGTTGACGCTGTCATAATGCGCATCCTGATCAAAGCTGATCAGATAGCCATCACGCCCGCCATCTGCGCTTGCACTATAAAATGCTTCGCCGAGCATCTGCGTTAGTTTCTGGCGCGTCAGCGGCGATGTCTCGGTCTCGTGAAGCGCGCTAAGCGCTAGGATCATGTCAATTTCACTCATTATTTTGGTTTTGACAGTGTGAGCGGTTAATTGAAAGCTTTGGAGCCAAGGAGAATCACATGCGCGGATCAATGATAACAATGCCAATGTCCGACGGCGCGGACATCGCCGTCTATCACGTTGAAGCCGAAGGCACGCGCAAGGGCGGGCTTGTGCTTATTCAGGAAATTTTTGGCGTTACCGATCATATCCGCGAACTGTGCGATGAATATGCAGCCGACGGTTATGAGGTGCTTAGCCCCGCGCTGTTTGACCGTGAAGCCCCCGGATTTGAATGCGATTACACCGGCCCCGATTTTGACCGCGCCGTGCAATTGGCGCGTGAACTCCATCCCTTCGATCTCTCACTCAAAGATGCGCAAACCTGCGTTGATGCGCTTAAAGGCAAAGGCCCGGTGTTTATGACGGGCTATTGCTATGGCGGCTCAGTCACCTGGGCGCTTGCGGGGCAAAGCGATGATCTTGCCGGAGCCTCAGCTTATTATGGCAGCCTGATCCCAACCATGTTCGCTGACCAAACCCCCAAATGCGCGACCATTGCTCACTTTGGGCGTTATGACCAAGGCATACCAATGGAAGGGGTGGAAGCTCTCATCGCCAAAAAACACCCGGCTGCGCAGATATTCATCTACGACGCTAACCACGGGTTTAATTCAGACAGACGCAAGGATTACCACGCCGAGAGCGCGGATTTGGCAAGGGAAAGGACGCTGGGGTTGTTTGCGGCGTGTGGGGCTTAGAACGAAGAGCCGCGAGGATAGCAGCCCTTTTGATTTCTCGCAGGCAGTACGATTCCCTTATTCTGTAACAGTTGTTCAAATTTTGCTTCGAACATTCGCCCAATACCATCTTCATGAACGACGTTACATATGCCACAAACGAACATTCCATAATCGCACCATTTGTGGCTATCATATCTGTGTGGCCCGCACTGAACTTACTTACCGCACAAATCACAAGGAACCATAAAGTCCTCTGCCGAAGGTTCCGAACTACAATAGCTGCTTTTTCTACTCATTTTCTAAATATGAGCCTTTGCTTCGCTATTTCAAGCATAACGCTCTTGAATAGTTATCAAATCATAATTATCATCAGCAAATGAATGGCATGATCTTCGAATGGGATGAGGCGAAGGACGTTGCCAATCAGAGGAAGCATGGGCTGAGTTTCGATGATGCCCTGCGAGTATTCAATGATCCCCTTCGTCTCACGCGGCAGGATCGAATCGAGAATGGCGAAGCGCGGTGGCAGACGATTGGAATGATGGGCCGTTATCGCATCATATTGGTCGCTCACAGTTTTTGGGACGATAATGATAACGAAATTATACGGATCATTTCAGCAAGGCCAGTAACACGGCACGAGAGGCGAGATTATGAGAACCAAATTGATTAGGCGCACGCTGGACGATATTAAGCCGCTGACGAAAGCAGATGAAGCGCGCCTTGATGCACTCTTTGCCCGCCCCGATAGCGAGATTGACCTTTCCGACATCCCTGAATGGACGGCGGAGGATTTTAAGAAGGCTGTGCGCGGCAAATTTTACCGCCCGACCAAGGGGCAGATTACGGCCAAAATCGACAATGACGTGCTGGCATGGCTCAAGGCGGATGGCCCCGGTTATCAAAGCCGGATGAATGCCATCCTGCGGCGCGAGATGTTGCGCGCGCTCGCTGGGGACAAGGCAGCTTAGCGCGCAACCAGTCAGACCAAAAACTGTAACGAAGCTTGGATATCAAACTGCTGAGAGTTCACCGAGCATGTCCCGTAAATGGACTATTTTCGGCGAATCAGGCGCTTGGACGGCTTGTAAAGCTACAGTTCACCTGCCAATTGATATTGCAAATGCGAAATGGGGAATCAGTTCATGTCAGTGCGTAAAATTTCGGTTGGTATTCTTGCGGCGGTCGCTGCCTTTGGTGCAAACTCGGCGCAGGCGGCGTTTCTTTTGACAACGCCAGTTTATTTCCAGAATTTTGACACGCTGGCTAATGCTGCCAACACGACAAGCAGCCTTTTGCCCGGTGGGTTTGAAATCGCCGAGGCGGGCACCAATGCGAACAACACTTATGCTGTTGGCACAGGTTCTTCAAATGCAGGCAATACCTACAGCTTTGGGGCCGCAGGCAGCACTGACCGCGCGCTTGGTGGATTGCGCAGTGGTAACCTGATCCCGACCTTCGGCATTCAATTTACAAACATGCTTGGCCGCACGATCACGGCCCTCAATATCAGCTTCCTTGGTGAGCAGTACCGGCTTGGTACTGCTGGCCGCGCTGACCGTTTGGCGTTTGAATTTTCGACGACTGCGACCAACCTTTTGGGCACAGGTTTTACCGCTTTGACCGCGCTTGATTTCTCATCGCCGACGACAAGCGGCACGGTTGGTGTGCTTGACGGCAATCTTGTCGCAAACCAGCGCACTGTTGCGGGCACAATCGCTGGTCTCGAACTGCTTGCAGGACAAAGCATTTTCCTGCGCTTTCTCGATATTGATGTGACCGGCGCTGACGATGGCCTCGGCATTGATAATTTCAGGGCTGAGGCGGTAACGCTTGGCGCTGTGCCTGAGCCTTCGACATGGATGATGTTGATTGCGGGCTTTGGCTTTATCGGTGCTGCGCTGCGCGGTCGCCGGGTTAAGGGCAAATCCGTACTGGCTTGATCGGTATTGGCCTAATTTATCTCAGGGCTTGCTGAACAAGCTTTTGAGGCCCGCAAAGGCCGCATTTCCGACCTCATCCTCACCAACCACACCCGCCGCTTTGAGCGTTTGGGCGGCGTTTTTTGCGCGCGGAAATGGATTAAGCGCGAGGAGCAGGGTTTGGGCAACGGCCTCACCTAGATCAATCGCCTGACCGTCATGTTCGATCATGTCGCAATCATCAATATCGATTTCGATCTCATCCGCCGCCGTCGCGTCGGCAAGGCTGGCAACGAATCGAATTGCAAAATCAGTTTTGAGTGTCGTCGCTACGGGCGCAGCAGTCGCCACGCATTCCTGCACCACATCAGCATTTAATGTGCCCGTGCCGAGGATCGCATCGCCCTCAACAACCAACGTCGCGTGCGCCTCAAGCCGGTTAACCGCGATAAGGTCAAAGCGCGCGGCCAGTGCCTCTCGCTCGCCTGCTTCAGCGATAATTGATACGCTGCGCGGCACGGTGCCAATCGTGTTAAGCGCGAAGCTGCGCGAAAATTCGGGCGCCATTACGCGATGTCCCCGGCAAGCAGCGTTTCAAGCGACCTGTGGCTCAGCCCATCAAGGATTGCCCGTGCACTGGCCTCAACATGCGTGAGCGCCTTGGGGCTTGGCGTCGCCCCGCCGTAAAGATTGCGCACCAATGCTTCGTCCATCGACGCGTCACCCACAAGCCCAGCCCGGTATGCCCCCAACCGCCCACCAAGCGCACTCATCATCTTGCCAATATGTTTGCCAACCACGACATCGCCCATGCCAAGCTGACGCAATTGGCCGTCCATATCCTCAACAAAAACCTCTGCCAACAACGCCGCCGGAATAGCACCAGCATCGCCAATCGCATCCAGACGGATCAAGACAAGCGCAAGGATCACCGTCACCATTTCAAATCGGCCGTCGACAGTGTCGGGCACTTCGCCCTCAACATACCAGTGCGGCTGGCGGGCTTGCGCTGCAATTGCCGCGTAAAGCGAACGAACCGAAGCACGATCATCGTCACGTGCAAAGAGGCGCTTGAACAGATTCACGTGGCTTTTTCCTCAAATCGCCGCACTGCGCTTGCCCGCGCGGCTCCAAACGCATATTGAGGCGCGAAGCGGCGGTTGCAATGGCCAATGCGCTCTATTTGTATGATCAGGAGTTTGGGTATGAGCAACAACGCGCGAGCGTCATCGTCAATCGCGCTTTTGATTGGCGCTGGCCTGATCATGTCGGCCTGCGCGCGCGTGCCCGGCCATCAGGGCTTTATCGTCGATTCAGTGCTGATTGATTCAGTGCGCCCCGGTGTTGATAATCGGCAATCAGTTGAAAAGACGCTCGGACGGCCAACCGTTGTCGGTCAATTTGGCACCAACGACTATTATTATGTCGGCCGCGATACCAAGCAGCTTGCCTTTGCGCAGCCACGTGCGGTTAGCCAGACGGTGCTTCGGATCAAATTCGATGCGGTAGGCAATGTCACCGACGTTGACCGTACCGGCCTTGAAAAAATTGCCAAGATTAATCCTGAGAATGACAAAACCCCCACGCTTGGCCGCAATCGCGGCTTCTTTGAGGATCTGTTCGGCAATATTGGTCAGGTTGGCGCGGTTGGCCAAGGTGGCAGCACTACCGACAACCCGAACTAACGTGCGATCCCGCCAGCCGCGAGCACTGCAAGCGTCACCAATTCAGATGCGTTCGATGACATTGTGGCAATTTGCACTGGCTTTTCCATGCCCATAAGCATTGGCCCGATGACTGAGTCGCCGCCGAGCTCGCGCAGCAACTTGGCTGATAGGTTTGCTGATTGCAGCCCCGGCATGATCAGAACATTGGCCGGGCCAGACAAACGACTGAATGGATAGCTTGCGGCCAGTTTTGGATTAAGTGCAACGTCAGGCGCCATTTCGCCTTCATATTCAAAGCTGACGCCGCGCGCATCGAGCGTTTCAACTGCCTCACGAATTGGCCCGAGCCAATTGCCCGACGGATTGCCAAAGGTTGAGTATGACAGGAACGCGACACGTGGTTCATGCCCCATCCGCCGCGCAACGCCCGCTGTCTGTT
The DNA here is from genome assembly GCA_043765635.1 of Sphingomonadales bacterium. Lineage (GTDB taxonomy): Bacteria > Pseudomonadota > Alphaproteobacteria > Sphingomonadales > Sphingomonadaceae > Aquisediminimonas. The sequence continues at coordinate 10,174 of JAYUIX010000181.1, read as the reverse complement.
CGGCAATATCGGCGAGTTCAAGCGCGGAGGGTCGTTCATTGACCGTGGTATCCGCCATGAACACGGTGTGGGTTTGCCCGACGAGAATGTGGATACCAAATGGCGTCCTTCCTTCGGCTGGATCAATCACGCGACGGATTTCTCGCATCGTTTGCGAATATGTCCGCGTCGCTCCGCTGATCATCGCATCAGCTTCACCCATTTTAAGGAGGAGCGAGGCGAAGGTGTTGCGGTCATTATTGACCATCCGCTCGCATTCGCGCCGCAAGTAACCCCGTCGCTGGAGCCGTTCATAAAGGATATCAACCATCTGCGGAACAAGCGCACAATTGCGGCTGTTGACGATTTCAAAGCTGTCGGGATCATCGACGCCGAGCGCTTTTAATTGATCGCGTACCTCATCACGTCCAACCAAAATTGGCGTCCCGCAGCCGCCTTCGCGAAATGCAATTGCGGCGCGCAAGACGACTTCCTCTTCGGCCTCGGCAAAAACAATCCGTTTGGGATGCGCGCGTGCGGTATCATAAGCAAGCGTGAGCACAGATGTAGTTGGATTAAGCCGTGATTTAAGCGAAGTGCGGTACGCGTCCATATCAAGGATTGGCTTGGTTGCCACGCCTGACTCCATTGCCGCCTTGGCAACCGCCATCGGCACTACCTCCATCAGGCGCGGATCAAACGGGGCTGGGATAATATAATCTTGGCCAAAGCTTGCGGTCATGCCGCCGTAGGCTGCCGCGACCTCTTCGGGCACTTGCTGGCGCGCAAGTTCGGCGATGGCATAGGCTGCTGCGATTTTCATTTCCTCGTTGATCGTTGTCGCACGGACATCAAGCGCTCCGCGAAAGATGAAGGGAAAGCCAAGCACATTGTTAACTTGATTGGGATAATCTGAACGCCCTGTTGCAATAATCGCATCAGGGCGCACGGCCTTGGCATCGGGCGGGGTAATCTCAGGATCAGGGTTGGCCATCGCGAAGATGATTGGTGCTTTTGCCATTTTTTCGATCATATGCGGCTTGAGCGCATCCTTGGCTGAAAGCCCGAGAAAAATATCTGCGCCATCGAGGGCTTCTTCAAGCGTGCGGCATTCTGTCTTGGCAGCATGGGCGGATTTCCACTGATCCATGCTCTCTGTGCGGCCTTGATAGATAACGCCGGTGCGATCACACATGATCACGTTGGCGGGAGATACGCCCATTGATTTCATCAGCGAGGTACAGGCAATCGCGGCCGCGCCCGCGCCGTTGACCACAACCTTGACTTCGGCCAGCTTGCGCCCGGTGATGATGCACGCGTTGATAATTCCTGCTGCGCTGATGATTGCGGTGCCGTGCTGATCATCGTGCATTACTGGGATTTTCATCCGTTCGCGCAGTGCTTGTTCAATAATGAAGCATTCGGGTGCCTTGATATCCTCAAGATTGATCCCGCCAAAGCTTGGTTCCATCAGCGCGACCGCGTTGATGAAGGCTTCCGGGTCTTCGGTATCAAGTTCGATATCAATTGAATCAACGTCTGCAAAGCGTTTGAACAAGACCGCCTTGCCCTCCATCACGGGTTTTGAGGCAAGTGCGCCTAAATTGCCAAGGCCAAGGATCGCGGTGCCGTTTGAGATGACGGCTACTAGATTACCTTTGGCAGTATAATCATAGACAGTGGCGGGATCTTCAGCGATGGCACGTACTGGTGCTGCGACCCCCGGTGAATAGGCAAGTGAAAGGTCGCGCTGTGTTGCCATTGGCTTTGAGGCGACAATCTCAATTTTGCCGGGGCGTCCAGTCGCGTGATAAAAAAGTGCTTCACGATCAGAAAATTGAATTTTGGACTCGCCGCTCATTCCATGCCCCCTCAGTGATTATTGGTTTACCAGCTACGCCCGCTACGATCTGACCTTAGGCATAGTTTTGTCTTACGGGAAGATGGCTTTGAGCCAAGCCGCAAATTCGCTATCGGGATGCGGATGGCCGACGCTGCTCCCCCTCCGACTCCAATGATGGCACAATATTTTGCGCTTAAGGCAGAAGCACCCGATTGCTTGCTGTTTTACCGGATGGGCGATTTTTTTGAGCTGTTCTTTGATGACGCTAGGATCGCTGCTAGCACACTCGATATCGCACTGACGGCGCGCGGCGAACATCAAGGGGTACCCGTGCCAATGTGCGGGGTACCCGTTCACGCCGCCGGCGCTTACCTCGCGCGACTAATCAAGGGCGGGCATAAGGTCGCGATTGCCGAACAAATCGAATCGCCTGCCGCTGCCAAAGCACGTGGTGGCAAATCAATCGTAGCGCGCGCGATCGTTCGCGTCGTGACGGCGGGGACGCTGACTGAGGATGCGCTGCTAGAAGCCAAGGCGGCGAACTGGCTTGTCGCTATTGCGCGCGTCGGCGAGGTGGTGGCGCTGGCCGCAACGGATATTTCAACTGGTCGATTTGAAATTATTGAAAGCGATGAGGCTTCGCTTGATGCTGAACTCGCGCGGCTTGGTGCTGCTGAAATCATCGCGGCGGACGAACTGGCAGGGGCCCAGCTTCGCCCGCGCGCTGATTTCGATTCGGGTGCTGGCGAACGGCGATTGAAGGCGGCATTCGGCGTCATGACGCTTGACGGTTTCGGCCAGCTTAGCCGAGCCGAGCTTTCAGCGGCGGCCGGTCTGCTTGCCTATCTTGATCATGCGGGAAAGGGCACGCTGCCCTTCCTACAACCGCCGGTGCGCAGTGTGATGCAGGATCATATGATGATTGATGCTGCCACGCGCGAAAGCCTTGAGCTGACGCGCACAACAAGCGGTAGCCGCATAGGCAGTCTGCTTGATGTCATTGACCGGACAGTGACTGGGGCGGGCGCGCGGTTGCTCGCCGCAGATATTGGCGCGCCCTTGCTTGACCGAACTGCAATTGAGGCACGGCAAGGGCTTGTCCGCCATTTTGTTGAAGATGGCGGCGTGCGGGATGCCATGCGTGCGGCACTTCGCGCACTTCCCGATATTGGGCGAGCGCTTGGGCGGCTCGCCGCTGGCAGAGGCGGCCCGCGTGATCTTGGCAGTTTGCGCGACGGACTGTGTGAAGCCCGCGCCCTGCGTGAGAAATGGGGACGCACGCCTGATTTGCCCGCGCTGTTTTTGGCGCTATTGCCCAAACTTGATGGCCACGGCGGGCTGGTTGACTTGCTAAGTCGCGCGCTTGTCGCTTCGCCGCCGATCGACAGCGCGCAGGGCGGTTATATCGCCGAAAAATATGATGCCGCACTTGATGACCTCCGCACTACTGGTGGCAGTGGGCGGCGCGATATTGCCGCCCTTGAAACGCGTTACCGCGATGCGACAGGGATTACCGCGCTCAAAATCAAACACAACGGTGTGCTTGGTTATCATATTGAGGTTGCCGCGCGCTATGCCGATCCGTTGATGGTGGCGGACTCAGGTTTTACCCACCGTCAGACATTGGCAGGCGTTGTCCGTTTCAATGCGCCTGACCTCCACGATATTGCGCTGCGCGTTACCCAGTCAGGCGCGCACGCGATTGCGGCAGAGGCAGCGCATTTTGAGGATCTGACCGCAGCAGCACTCGCACGCGCACAGGCCATCGCTGAAACTGCTGATGCGCTTGCCCGGTTTGATGTCGCGGCGAGCCTAGCCGAACGCGCGGTTGAGGGCGGCTGGTGCGCGCCACGCTTTGCCGACCATCCCTGCTTTGAGATTATCGGCGGGCGGCATCCCGTGGTTGAGGCCGCACTTGGCAAAAGTGGCGCGCGCTTTGTCGCCAATGATTGCGCGCTAAATGATAGCGCGCGGCTGTGGCTGGTCACTGGCCCGAACATGGGCGGAAAATCTACCTTCCTGCGCCAAAATGCACTGATTGCGGTACTCGCTCAGGCAGGAAGTTATGTGCCTGCCACGTCAGCAACGCTTGGTCTCGTTGACCGGCTGTTCAGCCGGGTTGGCGCGTCAGACAATCTCGCGCGCGGGCGATCAACCTTCATGGTGGAGATGGTGGAGACTGCCGCGATCCTAGCCCAAGCGACGCCGAACAGTCTCGTCATCCTTGATGAGGTTGGTCGCGGCACCTCAACCTATGACGGCCTTGCAATTGCGTGGGCGGTGGTGGAGGCGGTGCACGAGATCAATCGCTGCCGCTGTCTGTTCGCAACGCATTATCACGAACTCACCCGGCTAGCCGAAAGCCTTGACAGCTTGTCACTCCACCATGTCCGCGCAACTGAATATAAGGGCGATCTTGTCCTGCTCCACGAGGTTGCCGATGGCCCAGCGGATCGCAGTTACGGGATTGCGGTCGGGCGGCTTGCTGGCCTGCCGCCGCCAGTGCTCGCACGCGCCAAGGCGGTGCTCGCCAAGCTTGAGGCGGGGCGCGCCAAGACAGGCGGGCTTGCGGCAGGGCTTGATGATCTGCCGCTGTTTGCGGCAACACTGCCCGAAGTGCTTCCACCCGATCCACTCCATGCGGCTTTGGCTGTACTGGATGTCGATGCGCTCAGCCCGCGCGATGCGCTAGAACAGCTTTACGCGCTTAAGGCGCTGGTGCACCCGGATAAGCGTTAATCGCCTCATACATTACGGTCAGCGCGCGGCGTTCGGCCTCGATGAGTTCAGGTCGCCAGATTTCAAACAACAGGATAACACGCGTTTCATCGCTGTCATTCCACGCCTCATGCTCGATTGAATCGTCAAAAATCAGCGCCTTGCCAAATTCGACGTCGCGCGTTTCATTGCCAACCCGCAGGCGGCAATCAGGCGGTACGATCAGCGGGATATGGCAGATCAGCCGTGTATTGAGCATCCCATTATGCGCCGGGATATGAGTGTGCGGGCGCAGCACTGAAAACAGCACCATCGGTGAACGCGCAGCAATGTGCGGGATTGGCACCCCTATCAGCGCCGCCATACTATTGGGGCAACGCGCGGCATTGTCGGCCACCAGCGCGCCATTTTCCCAGAGGTAAAACGCGCTCCATTTCGGATCATTGAGCAGCGCATGTTCGCGCATCGGACGGTTTTTATCGCCGACGACATAGGGGGCTAAACCAGACTCTTTGCTAAGGATCGCCTCAACCTCCTTGCGCATCGCGGGGGCCGCCGCCTCTAAGGCTGCAACCCATGCGAAATCGCCATTTTCGAAAAACTGGATGTTTGCCAATCCGGGGTAGAAAAAGCTCGTCGGCTGTTGGAGGAACACCTCACGCCGCCCTGCGATAATATCAATTGCCTCGCCAAATCGAGGCGCAATTGCGGCAGGATCAATTCCACTATTGGCAAGCGCGCCGTTTAGATGCGCCTCAAATCGCCCGGTCGCAGCATTGACTGCGGCTTGCGCGTGATCAAGCCGAGTGATCAGGTCTTGTGGGAGATTGTCGATCTGCGCTGCACTTGAAAGCGCCATATTGTACCAGCTATTCGCGGCACGGTCATCGCCGCGTGCCGCCTGATGATCACCCTTCATCAGCAGCGCATAAGGATTACGCGAATCGCCCTTGAGAACGCCGTCAAGCGCCTGATCGCTTGCGCCCAAATCACCAAGCGCTTCACAAGCCTGCGCCAGAAGCAGCCAAAGTTGTGGCGAAGCGCGCCCTGCTGCTGCCACTTGATCAAACGCCCCGCGTGCCGCCGCAGCATCCCCGCGCTGCCACGCCGCAACGCCCGCCTGTGCGATTGCCTGATAATCAATTGGAGCGCTTGCCATAGGCGCGGTCTACCTGCGCAAATCAGATTCCGCCATACCATTCATAGCCAGCATAATCTTCCCAGAAGCCACCCTTGCCGCCGTAAACGCCCGACAGATCGGACACAGCCTCGATCCGATCAATATATTTGGCATGTTTATAGCCCAACTGCCGCTCAACGCGCAGGCGCAGCGGCGCGCCATTGCCGATGGGGATCAGCTTGTTATTCATCCCCCACGCAATGATCGTCTGCGGGTGGAAGGCGTCGAGCAAATCAATGCTTTCATAATAAAGCTTGCCGCTGCTGCCATACACATCGGCACAGTGGAACACGATGTAGCGTGCCGACGATTTCATACCCGCCGCCTCAAGCAGCACCTTCAACGGCACCCCGTGCCATTTGCCAATCGCGCTCCACCCCTCAACACAGTCATGCCGGGTGATTTGGGTGCGCATTGGCATCGTCTTGATATCGGCAAGGCTGAGCGACATCGGTTTTGCGACAAGCCCTTCAACCTTCAAACGCCAATCGGCAAAATTGCTCGCGGCGTGCGCTTCATATGCAATGCCGACAGGCCGTCTTGTGCCATTGGCGCGGAATATCGGCGACATATCCTCGGGCGAAAATTCGCGCGCAAGCCCTTCGCGCGGCTGAAGCAAACGGTGAAAATTGAGGTTGAGCGTTTCGGCAACGCGCAGCTTTTCAACAAAGGCCGGGCTATTGCTCAGCCGATCACAGCCCGAAAGCAGCGCTCCGCTGCCTGCAACTAACCCGCCAACAAGTGCACGTCGCGTGATGATCTTGCTCATGATGTTTTCTCCGGCGAAAGGCGAAACTTACCTGTAATCATCGAACGCATTTCATTGTACGGCCCGGCAAGAATGACGAGAACAATGTGGAGCAGGATGAACCCCGCCATCGCTGCTGTACAAATGAAATGGATCGACCGCGCCGAAGCCCGCCCGCCGAAGATGTCCGTCAACCACGGCAGCACCCCGCCAAATCCGGGGGACATGCAAAGGCCCGTCAGGATCAGCACTGGCATGATGACAAACAGGATCAGCGAGTAAGTGATTTTTTGTAAGGGGTTATAACGAGGCTCGCTCTCGCTAAAATCAAACCGCGCGTGCTTCTTTATATCCGCCCAGAGATGCCCCGGCGCGACTTCACTACGGCTCAGCGCCAAATCCTTTTGCAAGTGGCGGTTGATCAGACTGCGGATGAAATAGAAAAGCAAGCCAAACGCCAGCACCCACGCAAACGCCAAATGCCACTGCCGTGACAGCGCGAGATTATAATCGGTCGGGATCGTGGCCCAACCGGGGAAGCGATCCAACTTGAGCCACGCATGATCAGTGTTCGCGCCGTACTGCCCCCAATACAGCATTGGATGGGCGTTAAAGATGCCAAGCCCGCTCATCATCATCACAAAGATCGTAATTGCATTGACCCAGTGCCAAATCCGCACTGAAAGGCGGTGGCGGAAAACGAGCGCGCCGCGCCCAATCGCTGATTGTGTCATGATAACGCTCTCGCTCATTCACTTCGCCTCCATGGCTTGGTTCGCTGAATTATTGAGTACGGTTACGATACCCCTTGATCGCCACCGGGTCGATTCAGAATAAGCGGTAAGCGAGGCGCAACCAGTCGTTATGTCGCAAAATGCGATTGGCGCTGTGTGCTGAGTTAAGCGCGCACCAGATCGGCCATCTCGTTATACTGTCATACTTTATGAACAAATATTCATAATTACTAGTCCCAAATCAGGAAAAAATGAAATCAATCATCTAAACAGACACAATTGACATGAAAATAGAATCATAATATCTTAAATTTAGGTTAAGTAGGAGTATAAAATATGGTCAACAAATATATTTTTCTATCCGCAGCAGCACTCTACTCATTAATCCCAGGTTCACATGCTGAAGCAGCGGAATTTGGCTCCGCTTTATTCACATCACAAAGAAGTTGTTCACAGGTATCGGCGACCGAGCTGTGTGATGGTCGTGGGCCTGGGCAAGGGGCAATCCGCAGCCTTTTTGGCGGTGGATCAGGTGTAAACGGATCGCTCAATGTCAATTTTGGAGGCGGCTCGATCATTCGTGGCTCTGTAGGAACATTTTTTCCGACCAATTTTCCTGGCATTAGTATCAATAATAATTCGGCTATTAACGAACGAATCGGTATAACTGCACTCGGATTTCAAGCATTTACCTACAAAGGTACTTCACCAGCGCGTTTCTCGCTAACTGGTGAATTCTCTGCTTTTAATTCATCAGTTAATCCATCGAGCGGCGATTTACCCAGTGGAGGTGGCTTCAATCAGTTTTTCAATATTGTGCAACCTGACTTCTTCGATACGGATGGCTCCGTATTTGATCTATTCAACGATTTGAGATCCGGGTTTTGTGGCAGCGCTGGAGTGCTTGGAGACGGCTTTGCTCAAGGCTCGTTTACCGGCAGTGCGCAACTGGTCACAACCAGCCTAAGCGCATGTGCCCCAACTTCGTTGACCTTATCGCCTGGACAGCAGTTTATCCTGATTGCTGGCTTACTAACCGTTACCAATCGTGGTGGGTTTGTTGAGGACGCATCGTTCGGTGTCCGCCTTGGTGATGATCTAACTGCTGGCGAACGACTGAATTTTGAACGAAACTTAGTTCCTGGTTTGATCTCAGCAGTGCCTGAACCTGCAAGCTGGGCAATGATGTTAGTTGGTTTCGGTCTTATCGGTGGTGGATTGCGCAGCCGCTCTGCGCTGCGTCGGCAGCAACTAGTCCTTGCTTAAATGCGATGGGCGGTACGCAATTGTGAAATTGCGCACCGCCTAACCCAACGCCGCCTGTTTTTCCTCGGCAAGCGCATCTAACTCTGCGCGTGATTTGCGTTCACTTGATGTTTTTAATTGCCCGCAGGCGGCATCAATATCGCGGCCGCGCGGGGTGCGGATGGGCGCTGAAATGCCTGCGCGGAAGATGATGTTTGAGAAGCTGCGGATGCGCTCTGGCTCCGAACATTCGTAAGCTGCGCCGGGCCACGGGTTGAACGGAATCAGGTTGACCTTGGCGGGCAGCTTATACGCCATGATCAGGCGGACAAGTTCGCGCGCATCGGCATCACTGTCATTCTTGTCCTTGAGCATCACATATTCAAAGGTGATCCGCCGTGCATTGTTCGCGCCGGGATAATCGGCACAGGCCTGAAGCAGTTCTTCGATCCCGTATTTTCGGTTGATCGGCACAATCTCATCACGCACTTCTTTGGTCACGGCATGGAGCGAGACCGCAAGGTTGACGCCAATCTCTGCGCCAGCGCGCGCCATCATCGGAACGACGCCGCTCGTGCTAAGCGTAATCCGCCGTTTTGAAAGTGCGAGGCCATCGCCGTCCATCACCAGCCTGAGCGCGTCGCGGACATTGTCAAAATTATAGAGCGGCTCACCCATCCCCATCATCACGATGTTGGTGAGCATGCGGCCATCCTGTGCGGACGGCCATTCGCCAAGCGAATCGCGCGCAAGCATCACTTGCCCGACGATTTCTCCCGCTGTCAGGTTGCGGACGAGACGCATAGTTCCTGTGTGGCAAAAACGACAGTTTAGCGTACAGCCAACCTGACTTGAAACGCACAGCGTCCCGCGATCAGCGTCAGGAATGAACACCATTTCATAATCCTGAGCGTCGGGCGAACGCAGCAACCATTTGCGTGTGCCGTCGGACGAAACTTGCGCCTCAACCACTTCGGGGCGGCTGATGATGAAATGCTGCGCAAGCCACGGGTGCATCGTTTTGGCAATGTCAGTCATCAGCGCAAACTCAGTCACGCCGCGATTATACATCCAATGCCAAAGCTGTTTCGCACGCAGCTTGGCCTGCTTTGGCTCCATACCAGCGGTTTCAAGCGCGACGCGGATTTCGACTTTGGGCAGGCCGATAAGGTCAGTGCGACCATCATCGCGCGGGGTGGCGGCACGGGGCACGGGAACAGGGTCAATATGGCCGGGGATTTGCATGTCAGCGCATATAGGGCCAGCGTGCCCGAATTGCACCCCGCTTTGCGGCAATCTTTGGAGACCGCGCATGGATCGTTTTTTCACTACTATCGCCAATCGCACCGCAGCCTTTATCGGGCGGCCCGCCGCATTTGTCATGGCGCTGTTTTCGATCCTGCTTTGGGCGATGACAGGCCCACTGTTCGGTTATTCGGATACGTGGCAGTTGGTGGTCAATACATCGACGACGATCGTCACCTTCCTGATTGTGTTCCTGATCCAGAATTCGCAGAACCGCGATGCCGCCGCCATCCAAGCCAAGCTTGATGAGCTGATCCGGGCGCTCAAAACCGCGCGCAATGAATTTATCGGGATTGAGCATTTGACCGATCATCAGCTTGAGTTGATCCGGCACGAACTTGAGCATGAAAGCGTTGCCAAGGACGGTGAACTCAAGGCCGCGCACGCTGCTGTCAGCCATTTGATCAGCCGGAATTAGCGCC
>JAYUIX010000180.1:0-4590 GCA_043765635.1 Sphingomonadales bacterium | reverse complement strand
CTCAGGCGCGGTGAAGTCGGTCGCGACGCTGGCTGACCGGGTTGGTCAGGGAGCCAAAGGGCGAGGAAGCGCAGACCAGCCGGGGGCTGGTCGAGCACCGAGCGCCGCCGCCACCGGCATCACCGCCGCCTCAGAAACGCTGCGCACGGTCGCTGCTGTCACGAACGCGCTGACCAACACGGCAGGGGTGACGGCAAGCATCGGCTTCTCCAAATCCAAATCCACCACCGCAACCCAAGAAAGCGCCGTCGTTGGTAGCACCATCGCGGGCGGCACGGTCAACGTCACCGCGCGTGAAACCGACATCAACGTGCGCGGCTCAAGCATCACGTCGTCAGGCGATACAAACTTGAATGCCGCACGCGATGTCATCCTCGAAGCTGCGCAAAACACGCTTGCCACGCAGAGCAAGTCCTCAAGCGTTGGCGGCGGGATCAGCTTTACCGTTGCGGTGGGCGTCACAGGCATTCGCGGGACGCCGAGTGCGGGCATCTCGGGATCAAAGAGTAGCGCGTCGTCGAATGAAGTGACGCAGGTCAACACAAACGTCACCGCTGGCGGTACGCTCAATCTAACGACTGGCCGCGACGCCACGCTGAAAGGCGCAGTCGCACAAGGGCAGACTGTCGTCGCCAGCATTGGCCGCGATCTCAGCATCGAGAGCCTGCAAGACACCAGCACTGCCAAGTCAAAGAGCATAGGCGGATCACTCAGCATCAGCGGCAAGAGCCTCAATGGCAAAGGACTGGCCGATGCGGCGGGCATCGGTCGCACAGGACTTGCGGGCAACGCCACTGCTGATAGCAATAGCGGCACGATTGGTAGTGCGGGCGTCTCGGCTAGCCTCTCGGCGTCGAAATCCAACGCCAACTCCAGCATCGTCGAAACCCAATCCGCACTTATCGCACGTGGCGGTAATCTGAGTGCTACCGTAATCGGCAACACTGGCCTCAAGGGCGGAGTTATCGCTGCAGTTGATGATGCGAGCAAAGATACCGGCAAGCTCAATCTGACGACTAGCACACTCAGTGCGTCGGACATCAAAGACAGCGCCAAATCGAAGAGCATCGGCATTGGCGTCTCGGTCAATATCAATGATCCGCTAAAGGAAGGCGTCAAAGGCGCCGGAACACCAACTATTGATGCATCATTCGCGTCTTCAACGTTCAAGCAGGATAGCAAGGCCACCATCGGCCAAGGCACGCTTACCGTGGGCGTTCCCGATAGTAGCGTCACCATCAACCGCGACGTGGACGCATCACAGGTTGTCACCAAAAACAAATCAACAGGGTTCACCGCTTACATCGACGAAGCCGCGATCCGCGAGGTTGTGGCGCTCGCACGCGGTGACAGGGACAACTCAACAATCCTTAACGCTGTAGGCCAAATCAAGGCTGACTTTGACGGCAACCGCGACACCGCCTCAAATCTTGCAGGCGAAGTCCAGCAAGTCCAGCGCCGCCTTGCGCTCACGGCCACACTCAACGAGATTGATCGCAAAATTGAAGCGGGCGGAAGTGCGGAGGACGCGTTCAAGCTGCGCACTGATGCCATTGGCAAGTTCAATGGCTTGACCGATGAACAGCTTGCTGATCCAAAAATCCGCGCCCCGCTTGAACTGGTCGTCGCCCAAGGCGAAACCGCACGATTGCGTGACAAGGCCGACGGGCGAAAACTAACTGGCGGCGAACGCGAACGCACCGCCTTTGTCCGCGATAATTTTGCGCCGCCAAAGCCTGCGCAAGGCGAGGGTAATACGCCTGAAGTTACTGAAATCGTCGTTATCGGTAACCCGCTTGGTGCGCTTGATAAATCGCTTCTCAACGCCGCTGACACGACACTTGTTGGTCGCGCGTCTGAACTGATCCGCCCGATCCCCAAGGTCGGTGAGGTTGCAGGCGGCACGGTCAAGGGCACGGGCACGGGCCTGCTCAACCAAGCCAAGGATACGGCACAGCTTGTCACCGATGCAGGCGGAAAACTCCTCAATCTTGCCACGTTCGGCACCACGTTCAAGGCACAAGCCGAACGCACCGATGGCCGCATCGACGGCGCGCTTGCACTGGGCGCTGCGCTCAAGAAAGACCCGGTCGGCACTGGCATCAAGCTCGGTGAAGAGTTCGTCGCGCCGTTCACAAAGGCGCGCGATCAACTGGATGCAGGCCAGACATTCGAAGGCACCGCCACTGCAACCGAAGCAGGTGCAGACCTCGTCGTCAAAGCCGCAACCGGAGGCAGCAAGTTGATCGCGGGGATACTCACCGGAGGTGTGCCGGGGATTATTAAGAAGGTTGATTTGCCTGATGTGCCATCCCTTGACGATCTGGCACGTGGAGCTAACTTACCTGACCGAGGAGGTTTAACGTTAGGCGGTCGCGCGCTTCAAAAACATGGTAGTCGTGAAGGCTCTGCTTTCCCCGAAGTGAAGGGCAATCCTGAATCCATTAATTTGCAGGCACAAGCCATTGTTGATGGTATCATAAATGACCCTGGTTCTACCGTTACAACGGCAATTCGTGGTCGATTTGGTAAGGTCATTGAGGTATTTGCACCGGATGGACGCGGATTACGATTCAGTGCAGACGGAAAATTGATCGGTTTATTGGAGCCAAAAAGATGAGTTTTCGTATCCAAATTGCAAGTGACGTTCAACGAGATATTATTTGTTCTGAGATTTTTTTCGGTGATGAGCAATTTGCTGAAATTCACAAAGATAATCAGAAAATTAATATCGCTATTTTTTCTCCCACCACCCATGATTTTTGGGAATTTGATTATAGTGAAATGGCAATTATTATAGAAAAGGCGATAGCCGCCATCAGCTAAAATTGACGCGGCGGACAGTACGCTGGTTGGTCGCGCGTCTGAACTGATCCGCCCGATCCCCAAGGTCGGTGAGGTTGCAGGCGGCACGGTCAAGGGCACGGGCACGGGGCTTCTCAATCAAGCCAAGGATACAGCTCAGCTTGTCACTGATGCAGGCGGCAAGCTCCTGAACCTCGCGACATTCGGCACCGCGTTCAAGGCACAAGCCCAGCGCACTGACGGGCGCATCGACGGCGCGATTGCGCTGGGCAATGCGTTGCGCAAAGACCCAGTCGGTACTGGCATCAAGCTCGGCGAAGGGTTCGTCGCGCCGTTCACAAAGGCGCGCGATCAACTGGATGCAGGCCAGACATTCGAAGGCACCGCCACTGCAACCGAAGCAGGTGCAGACCTCGTAGTGAAGGCAGCAACCGGAGGCAGCAAGTTGATCGCGGGGATACTCACCGGAGGTGTGCCGGGGATCGTAAAAGGCGGGCTTCCCGATCCCGGCGGGCTGGGCGATATCGAAATCACCTTTGGCAAAGGCATCAACCTCCAAGGCAAAGCATTCGAAGATGCGCTTGAGGCGAGCGGTGATTTTGGCCAGCGGTTGCATGTCAACTCAAAGACATTCGATTTCTTTGATCCGGTAACTGGTAACGCGACTAGCGCAAAGACGCTTGAACTGCTCACCGACCCGCGTCTGCGTAACCCCAGGCAGATTTACAGCACGTTGGCGCGCTATATTGATCAGGCGGTGGACTATAAGGACAATGGACGCGGGATTGATGTGAGGGCCGCGCAAATCAAATCCAAAGCGATTGTTATCGCGGTTGAGGGCGGTGGCAGCAAGGCCCAGACTGCGCAAATTCAACGCGCGGTTGACTATGCCAAGGGACGCGGGCTACCGATCCAGATCATTACCGTGAAAGACAAAGGCCAGTGAGCGAAGACGAAATATTGCCGCATAAATGGGCTGAGGTCTGTTACAATGACAAAGGCATTTTCATGGTCACGCGGTCAGGTTATCGGATCACAGCGCTTGATGATGATGGCGCGCGGCGTTTTCTGCCGCGCGATGCTTCGAACCGAACGCTGGGCGAGTCTTTGCTCGAATGCCTCTCCGAGAGCCGGTTGGTTCCTATTCCAGAGCATAAGGCGTTTTTCGACTGGCGCGATGCTGATCGACGCTGGAAAGAGTATGAGAAGTGGCAATTGCGCGAAAGCAAGACCACACTGCTTCGCGATCTGCGCCGCTACCAGATGTTATGCTCGGTTGATGTTCTCGTAAATGACATAATTATCTACCCCAATAATCATGAAGAAACCAATCGCTGGACCTCCTTCATCCACAATGAAGTCGAACCCGTCCGCCTCCCCTTCGCCAGCCCCGCCGCAGACATCGGCGCTGCGCTGCGCGAGGCGATGAACCGCTGCACCGGGCTTGGCCGGGAAGAGGCCCAACTCCCGGAACCAATGTCCGACTGACCAAAAACGCCGCCGCTAACGCGGCGGCGCAGACTGTTTCGCTCCCCCTTCACTTTTCGCTGTCCTACAAGCCTTGCTTTGTGCCAGCCTACGACGTCTACCGAAGATGTGGTGGGTGAGGTTTTATCCGAAAGCTGAAGCAAATCCATTTAGCGATTCAGTGTAAACTTCCTGAGATTTCTGACGTTTTTTTCATCCTCTCAGGCGCGGTGAAGTCGGTCGCGACGCTGGCTGACCGGGTTGGTCAGGGAGCCAAAGGGCGAGGAAGCGCAGACCAGCCGGGGGCTGGTCGAGCAC
>JAYUIX010000179.1:0-16188 GCA_043765635.1 Sphingomonadales bacterium | reverse complement strand
AGGCTACGCTGGGTCTGCGCCCCCCAATAGGCAGTCGCTGGAACATCGATTGCACCGAAACTATCTGTCTCGGAGCGGAACGCGCTCATTTTTTGCGACCGAAATCCACAGCGACAACGTTGGAGCCCTCCTCGACCGGCACGGCAGCGGGCCGGTCATTTTCGGCAGGCTCATGCGGGCTATCAGGTAAATCTTCAATTTGTGCCTGAAACTGGAGCGCGAAATTCACCGCCGGATCAACAAAGCTGACGATTGAGGAAAAAGGAATCGTCAGATGCGAGGGGATTTGGTTAAAGGTCAACCCAACCTCGAACCCGCCATCATCCACCTTCAAATCCCAATATTTGTTCTGAATGACGATTGTCATTTCATCGGGAAACCGCTCGATCAAGTTGCGCGGGATTGAAACACCCGGCACTTGCGTCTTGAAACTGATGTAAAAATGATGGTTTCCCGGCAAGCCCGATGTCGCAACATTGCCAAGCACCCTGCTGACCACCGCACGCAGTGCCTCCTGAACGATTTCATCATAGGG
The DNA here is from genome assembly GCA_043765635.1 of Sphingomonadales bacterium. GTDB lineage: Bacteria > Pseudomonadota > Alphaproteobacteria > Sphingomonadales > Sphingomonadaceae > Aquisediminimonas. The sequence continues at coordinate 15,653 of JAYUIX010000179.1, read as the reverse complement.
AATCAGGCTGTCGGGCATATCTTCGCTCATGGCGCACAGGTGAACGTTAGCGCAGGCGCGGTCAAGATGCGTTGCGCGGCTTTGATTGCGCAACCTCTAAGATGCGTTGCGCGGCATCGCAAAGACGTTATAGCGCACCGTCATGCGAACAGGCTCGATTCATCGCAAAACCAATGAAACCTCGATTGATGTTATCCTCAATCTTGATGGTAGCGGCGTGTATGACGTTACGACTGGCATAGGTTTTCTTGATCATATGCTTGAACAATTATCGCGCCATTCGCTGATTGATTTGCGTGTGAAGGCGGTCGGCGATCTCCATATCGATCAGCATCACACCACCGAGGACACAGGGATCGCGATCGGTGAAGCGCTGCTACAAGCGCTCGGCGATAAGCGCGGCATCACCCGCTATGGCAGCGCTTATGCGCCGATGGATGAGACGCTGACCCGCTGCGCGCTTGATATCTCCGGGCGACCCTATTTTGTGTGGAAAGTGGCGCTGAGCAATCCCCGGCTTGGAGAATGGGACACTGAGCTGATCGAACATTGGTTCCACAGTTTTGCAACCGCTGCCGGGATTACGCTCCATATCGAAAATCTTTACGGGAGCAACAATCATCATATTGTTGAGAGCTGTTACAAGGCGCTTGCTCGCGCGCTGCGTGTCGCGGTTGAGATTGATCCGCGCAAAGCCGACAGCATTCCCTCGACTAAGGGGACGCTCTAGCCGTGCGTGTTGCACTCGTCGATTACGGCGCGGGAAATCTCCAGTCAGTCAGGAATGCGCTGAAAGCAGCTGGTGCGGAAAATATCCTCGTGACCGCTGATCCGGATGCGGTGCGCGCGGCTGACCGGATTGTCCTCCCCGGCGTTGGCGCATTCGCGCACTGCATGGGCGCACTTTCAAGCATCGACGGGATGGTTGATGCGTTGAATGAAGCAACCGGCCCAGCAGCGAAACCCTTCCTCGGCATTTGCGTTGGAATGCAGTTGATGGCGCAGGCGGGTGAGGAGCACGGCACGCACGCCGGGCTTGGCTGGGTCAATGGCCGGGTGCGAATGATGGACGGCAGTACCAGCGTTAAAATCCCGCATATGGGGTGGAATGATGTCGTGCCAGTGCAGCACCATCCGCTGATCAAGCCGGGCGAGGCGTATTTTCTCCACAGCTTTGCCTATGACGGTGATGATGTGATCGCGACAACTGAACATGGTGGCTCCGTCGTTGCCGCGATTGGCCGCGACAACCGGATTGGGGTGCAGTTTCACCCCGAAAAAAGCCAAAAATATGGATTAGACATGCTTGCAAGGTTCTTGGAGTGGAAGCCTTGAAACGCACGCTTCGCGCCTTCGCGTCTTCGCGCGAAACTCTCTTTTTTTGCGCGCGCGAAGACGCAAAGACGCAAAGAAAAAGAAGAATTTCATGGCTTTAATAATCTTCCCCGCGATTGATTTGAAGGCTGGCCAAATCGTCCGCCTTGCCGAGGGCGATATGGACCGTGCAACGGTTTACGGCGATGATCCTGCGGCTCAGGCGCTGCTGTTTGCCGAGGCAGGAGCGGAGTTTCTGCATGTCGTGGATCTTGACGGCGCGTTTGCGGGCCAGGCGGTCAATGCGGCGGCGGTTGAAAGCATCGTCAAAGCCTTCCCCGGCCATGTTCAGCTTGGCGGCGGCATCCGCACCCGCGTAAGTATCGAGCGCTGGTTTGATCTGGGCGTTTCGCGCGTCGTGATTGGTACGGCGGCGCTTGATAATCCAGAGCTTGTGCGCGAAGCAGCACGCGATTTCCCCGGAGGCATCGTCGTCGCGGTTGACGCGAAAGACGGCATGGTCGCCACCAAAGGCTGGGCCGATGTCTCCGATGTGCGGATCGAAGAAATGGCTGAACGGTTTGAAGACGCTGGCGTTGCGGCGCTTCTTTATACTGATGTCGGTCGTGACGGGATGCTCAAGGGCTGCAATGTTGAGGCCACGGTTGACCTCGCCCGCGCCACCAAAATTCCGGTGATCGCGAGCGGCGGTGTGGCCGGGATTGGCGATATCCGGATGCTGTCACTGTTCGCCAAAGACGGTATTGAGGGCGTCATCACGGGCCGCGCGCTTTATGATGGGCGGCTTGATCTGGCGGCGGCACTCGCGGTTGCGGCGGCGGCATGACCGTCCGCATCCGCGTCATCCCCTGCCTCGACGTCAAGGATGGCCGCGTCGTCAAGGGCGTGAACTTCGTCGATCTGCGCGACGCGGGTGATCCGGTTGAGGCCGCGCGCGCTTATGACGCGGCTGGTGCTGATGAGCTATGCTTTCTTGATATCAGCGCAAGCCATGAAGGGCGCGGCACGTTGCTCAATATTGTCGCGCGGACGGCTGAGGTCTGCTTCATGCCGCTCACCGTCGGCGGCGGCGTGCGCAGTGCAGAGGACGCGCGCGCGCTGCTGCTCGCCGGGGCTGACAAGGTCGGCGTTAACAGCGCAGCAGTCGCACGACCCGAACTTGTTGCCGAAATTGCTGACCGTTTCGGCAGCCAGTGCGTTGTTGCCAGTGTTGATGCGCGGCGCACTGACAAGGGTTGGGAAGTATTCACTCACGGCGGGCGCACAGCGACAGGGATTGACGCGATTGCCCATGCGATCCGCTTGGCAGAGCTTGGCGCGGGCGAATTGCTCGTCACCTCGATGGACCGTGACGGGACGCGCGACGGCTATGATCTTGAGCTAACCCGCACTATTGCCGACGCGGTTTCAGTGCCCGTTGTCGCGAGTGGCGGCGTCGGTAATCTTCAACATCTCGTCGACGGCATCATCAAAGGCCATGCCAGCGCAGTCCTTGCCGCATCAATTTTCCATTTTGGTGAAGCAACAATTGCTCAGGCACACGGCGCGCTTGCAGCGGCTGGATTACCAGTACGTACTATTTAGGTACAGAATCGTCGATTTATTTTACATTAACCGTCGTCTTTGTCACATCATTTACCAAAAAAATCAGCTATAAACCGAGTCGTACAGTAATTGGCAGGGTTCTTGCTTTTAATTGTTGGTCAAGTTGGCTGGGGGCAGTCGACGCGTAAAAGGGTATCAGGGGCTATCATGAAATTAGGACGGACGTCATTATTGGCATTGGCGATAATCGCCGCCATTCCCGGCGCTGCAATTGCGCAGAATAGCAGCAAGGTGGCTGCGCCGCCGCTACCGCCACAAACAAGCACCGAAATTCCCGAACCCGGCGATTTCGCGCTGTTCCTGATTGGCGTTGCCGGACTTGTCGTTGGCCGCTGGACATCAAAAGCGCGCAAGCGTCGTCAGGAATAATGGCGCGCGCTTGACCTTGAGGCAGAGCCCGCGCCAAAAGGCTCGCCATGAATGACAGCCTCTCCCGATTGGAAGCCACAATCGCCGCGCGCCGCGCTGCTGATCCCGCGACATCCTATGTTGCCAGACTCTCCGCCACTGGCCGAGAGAAAATTGCGCAGAAGGTTGGCGAGGAAGCGGTGGAAACCGTCATCGCGGCTCTCTCGGGCGATCCAGCCAAGCTCACCGCCGAAGCGGCAGACCTGATTTTCCATTTGCTCATGCTCCTTGCAGACGGCGGCGTCACCCTCGCTGACGTAACCGCCGAACTTGACCAGCGTGAGGGTGTGTCAGGGCTGGCCGAAAAGGCAGCGCGCAGGGGGAATGACATGGCGTGAACTTAAACAACCGTTCGGGCTGAGCTTGTCGAAGCCTTGTCCTTTCTTATACGCGCATTGGAAAAGAAGGACAGCCCTTCGACAGGCTCAGGGCGAACGGTTTAGTTTAATCTCATCAAACTTTAAGAAGGAGTAATCATGCCAATCGATGCCACTGCCCCTTATGATGACAGCAACATCTTTGCACGCATCCTGCGTGGGGAAATTCCCAACAAGACGGTCTATGAGGATGAGTGGGCGCTCGCCTTTCATGACATCAACCCGCAGGCGCCGATCCATATCCTCGTGATCCCCAAGGGCCGTTATGTCAGTTGGGATGATTTCAGCGGACATGCAAGCGAGGCAGAGATTGCAGGCTATATCCGCGCGGTCGGCCATGTCGCGCGCACGGCTGGGCTGCCGACGCCTGGATACCGCTTGCTCGCCAATATCGGCGGGCACGGCCATCAGGAAGTGGCACACCTCCATGTCCATATCTTTGGCGGAAAACAGATGGGGGCGATGTTACCCAAGAGCTAAGACGTTAAAACGGTTGCACGTCGCGAAGAAGCGGCTAGGTTCGCGCCAACAAAAAGATTATCCGGGAGTATGTTATGAATTTCAGTCGCGTCAAATCAATCGACGCCATCCTTGCTGCGGCGAAGAAAAAATCGCTGACAAGAACATTGGGTGCCTTTCAACTCACTTTGTTCGGTATAGGCTGCGTTATCGGCACGGGCATTTTCGTTCTGACAGCGGCTGGCGCGCAAAAGGCCGGCCCTGGCCTCATGCTTGCTTTTGCGATTGCTGGTGCAATCTGCATCGTTGCAGCGCTTTGTTATGCCGAAATCGCCTCAATGCTCCCGGTTGCAGGCTCTGCTTATACATACACTTATTCAGTTATGGGTGAGGTGCTCGCGTGGACGGTTGGCTGGGCGCTTGTGCTAGAATATGCCGTTGCGGCGAGCGCGGTCTCCGTTGGGTGGTCGGGCTATTTTTCGGGCACGATATTAAACGAGTTTTTCGGGATACAATTGCCCGCTGCGCTCTCTGCTGGGCCGCTCGCACTTGGCGGCGCTGAGGGTGGGTTGATTAACCTGCCCGCTGTCATGATCGCACTGTTGATGACATGGCTGCTGATGATCGGCACCAACGAATCGGCGCGCGTCAACGCGATCCTTGTCGCGATCAAGGTGACCGCGCTGACTGCTTTCATCATCCTGACTTTGCCTAAAGCGGAGGCGGCGAATTTCAATCCGTTCCTGCCTGCTGGCGTATTCGGCGGCTTTGGTTCGGGCGTCGGTGCCGTTGGTGCGGCGGCAACGATCTTCTTCGCTTATGTTGGTTTTGACGCGGTTTCGACGGCGGCTGAGGAAACCAAAGACCCACAGCGCAATGTACCCATCGGCCTTATCGGTTCGCTTGGCTTCTGTACCGTGTTCTACATTCTTGTCGCGGCAGGCGCGGTTGGCACCATTGGTGGCCAGCCAATCATGGGGCCGGGCGGCATACCTTTCCCTGCTGGTTCAGAAGAGCTGGCGCGGCAGTGCGCGCTTCCTGAATTTGCCAATATGCTGGTCTGTTCAAACGAAGCGCTCGCGCATGTGCTTCGCCAGATCGGGTTTAGCCAGATCGGCAACATGCTCGGCATCGCGGCGTTCGTTGCGCTGCCATCGGTGATCCTGATCCTGCTGTTTGGCCAGACTCGCATCTTCTTCGTGATGTCACGTGACGGTCTGCTCCCTGAAGGCCTGTCGAAGATCCATCCCAAGTGGAAAACGCCTTATGTCGTTACCGCAATTACCGGCGCAGTCGTTGCGTTTGCAGCGGCGTTCCTGCCGGTTGGTCAGCTTGCTGATATTGCGAACGCTGGCACGCTTTATGCGTTCATGATGGTCGCCATCGCAGTAATGATGCTCCGCAAGACCGAACCGAACCGCGAGCGTAGCTTCCGCACTCCCGCACTTTGGCTGGTCGGGCCTGCGACGATTGCTGGCTGTATCTTCCTATTCCTCAACCTTCCGTTTGAGGCGATGATCGTGCTGCCCGCATGGGGCGCGGTCGGGATGGTGATCTACTACCTTTACGGTTACCGCACGAGCCATGTCGGGCGCGGCCTTGTCGAGGTTCATGAGGCTGACCCAGACCTGCCTTAATCGTCGGTTGAGGATATTGTTTAGACTCATTCTGATTTTAGATTGATCCATCAACACACAAGCTCGTCATTCCCGCGCAGGCGGGAATCCATAATCTCAGGCTTTGGGAGTTTATGGATTCCCGCCTTCGCGGGAATGACGGGTTTCTTTTGGTGACCTGTTCGGCCTACCCCAACCGTGCACTCACCAGCGCCGCCAAATCTGCCTCAGGCCTTGGCCCGAAGTGTGAGATCACTTCGGCGGCGCAGACTGATCCCATCGTCAGGCTGTCAGCGACTGAGCGACCCTGCGCCTGGCCTGAGAGGAAACCCGCCGCGAACAAATCACCAGCACCTGTGGTATCAACGACCTTGATCACTGGTTCAGCACTAACCGCCGTGCGGACGCCGCCCGTTTCTGCAATTGCGCCATGTTCGCCGCGTGTGACGACGAGGAGCGGCACCTTGCCCGAAACCGCCGCGACCGCCGCGTCAAAATCTTCAATCTGGGTCAGCGAGCGGATTTCGACTTCGTTGGCGAACAGAATGTCAATCTGCCCGGCATCAATCAGCGCATTGAAATCAGCACGGTAACGGTCAATCACGAACGCGTCGGACAAGGTGAAGGCCACCTTGCGTCCGGCATCCTTGGCACATGCAATCGCCGCTTGCATCGCCGCGCGCGGTTCGGCGGGATCCCAGAGATAGCCTTCGAGATAGAGGATCGCAGCGCTTGCAATCATGTCACGGTCAATCGCTGTAGCAGGCAGATATTGCGACGCGCCGAGGAAGGTGTTCATCGTCCGTTGCCCATCGGGCGTCACAAGGATCAGGCACTGCGCCGTTGGGGGCTCTGCGACGCGCGCAGGCGTGTCAAACGCCACGCCGATCGCGCGGATATCATGGCTGAAAACGTTGCCAAGCTGATCCTGCGCCACCTGCCCGATAAAGCCGCAGCGCTGGCCAAGTGCTGCCATTCCGGCAATGGTATTTGCAGCCGATCCGCCACTGATTTCCTTGCCCGGCCCCATTTTGGCGTAAAGCGCGTTCGCCGCGTCAGCATCAAGCAACTGCATTGATCCCTTGGCCATGCCTTCGCGCGCCAGAAATGCGTCGTCAGTGGTGGCGATTACGTCTACAATGGCATTTCCGATGGCGACAATATCGAGGCTGGCTTGGGTCACGAGGCATAATTCCTGAATTGGTGAGAAGTGGCCGCTCGCCTAGAGGTGCAGACGGTGATTGACAAGGCTGTGATCAGCACGGCAGGGTAATATGATGAGTTATCGCAGCCTTTCTGTCATATTTGGCGCGCTGATCCTTTCGGCCTGCGCCGCAACGCCGAGGCCTGTAAAGGTTGCATCATCCGTTCAAGTTTCACCGCCACTCGTTGCCCCTGCTGGGCTTGACCGCGTGATCGGCCGCAACGCGTCTTCGCTTATTTCGCTGTTCGGCAATGCTGACCAGGATGTGCGTGAGGATAACAGCCGCAAACTACAGTTTAGCAGCGGCATCTGCATCCTTGATGCCTATCTTTACACTCCGGCCAAGGGCAAGGAACCGCTCGTCAGCTATGTCGATGCGCGCCAGCCCGACGGCGGATCAATTGACAAGGCGTCCTGTGTTGCAGCCCTTACCCGGCGTAAAGAAGCGCGTTAAGTTCGGTTAGCCCCCATTCCGCCGCGTCGCGCACAACCTCCGACGGATCAGCACATAACGCCTTGAGTGGCTCCACCAGTTCCACTGCTCCACTATTGCCCGCTGCAATTGCGGCATTGCGCACCATCCGGTCGCGCCCAATCCGCTTGATCGGTGAACCTGAAAACACTTGGCGAAAACCATCATCATCAAGTGCGAGCAAATCAGCCAAAGCAGGCGCCGTCAGTTCAGCGCGCGGCGCAAAGGCTTTGTTTGCCGCCGCAGCGCTTGCGAATTTATTCCACGGGCAGACCGCAAGGCAATCATCGCAGCCGTAAATGCGGTTGCCGATGGCGCGGCGGAACTCATGCGGAATTGGCCCTTTATGCTCAATCGTCAGATAAGAAATGCAGCGCCGCGCGTCGAGTTGGTAAGGTGCAGGGAAAGCGTTGGTCGGGCACGCGGTTTGACAAGCGGTGCAACTGCCACACTGATCGCGGTGCGGGGCATCTTCTTCCAGATCAAGCGTCGTAAAAATGCTCCCGAGGAACAGCCAACTGCCATGCTCGGCGCTTACCAGATTGGTATGCTTGCCCTGCCATCCAAGCCCCGCCGCTGCGCCAAGAGGTTTTTCCATGACCGGGGCGGTATCGACAAACACCTTTAACTCGCCGCCCGCCTGATCAATCATCCAGCGGGCAAGCGCCTTGAGCGCTTTCTTGACGACATCATGATAATCAGCGCCTTGAGCATAAACTGAAATCCGCCCGCGCGCCTTCGCTTCAGCAAGGGCCAGCGGATTGGTTGCGGGGGCATAGCTCATCCCGAGAGCAATCACTGAATACGCACCATCCCAAAGTGTCTGCGGATGGCCGCGCTGTTCTTTGCGCGCCTCCATCCACTCCATTGCGCCGTGGTTGCCGCGCTCAAGCCAGAGCTGCAACCGCTCACCCTGTTGTGACGATACATCCGCCCGCATCACGCCCACGCTTACAAAACCAAGCTCTGCCGCCTTGCTTTTTAACGTTTTGGTGAAACTGCTCTTGTTATGCGCCATGGATAACCGCTACCACGCGGTATCCATAGTTGGGAATAGTCGCAGCGTGATTGATGATACGCCCGTCCGGGCCACAGGACTGATCAAATATTTTGGGAATGCCCGCGCGGTCAACGGCGTTTCGCTTTCCGTGCCGAGGGGCAGCATTTACGGTGTGCTGGGCCCCAATGGTGCAGGCAAAACGACAACACTGAGGATGCTGCTAGGGATTCTTGATCCCGACGCAGGCGAGCGCACCTTGCTCGGCCACAGCAAACCGCGTGAGGCCGGCAACCGCGTTGGCTATTTGCCCGAAGAGCGCGGGCTATATCCAGCGATGAAGGCGCGTGAGGCGATTGCGTTCATGGGCGCACTGCGCGGGCTTGATTGGAATGTCGGTCGGACGCGGGCTGACACGATGCTCGAAACCGCAGGGCTTGGCCACGCCGCGCACAACAAAATCCGCAAGCTTTCCAAAGGCATGGCGCAGTTGGTGCAATTGCTTGGCTCAATCGTCCACCAGCCCGAACTGATCGTGCTTGATGAACCGTTTTCAGGGCTTGATCCAGTTAATCAGGAAAATCTTGAGAAGCTGATCCTGAACGAACGCGCGCGCGGGGCGACGATCCTTTTTTCCACTCACGTCATGGGTCATGCCGAGCGCATGTGTGACCGCTTGTCGATCATCGCCAAGGGGCAGGTGCGGTTTGAAGGCACAGTCGATGATGCGCGTAGCACCCTGCCGATGCGCGCGCATTATGTGCCATGCTCTGGCATTGAGGCGGTCGGCGCGCTGCTGCCCGTTGGGGCTGAACGCAGCGAAAGCGGCTGGCGCTTTACTGTGCCCGATGGCGGCGCAGAAACACTTCTCTTGAAGCTGATCCAGAACGGTCACGGCATTGCCGGGCTGACGATGGAGCGGCCAAGCCTGCACGATGCCTTCGTCAAAATCGTTGGTATGAGCGCCACTGAAGCAGCGGAGGCGCTGGTATGAACCATACACTCAACCAAATCATCGTAATTGCCCGGCGCGATTTCATGGCGGTGGTGGCAACGCCAACCTTCCTGCTGTTTTTATTTGCGCCTTTCTTTTTGCTCGCCATTAGCGTCGGGAGCGGATTTGGCGGCGCGTATCTCGCCAAATCATCGGTGAGCAAACGCCAGATGGTGGTGATCGCAACGACCACCGATGGCGCACTATTAACCGCGAATAATCCAGCAGTGCGCAACCGACTTTATGGCCCCGAAAACAGCCTCTCCGATTTACGTGTAATTGCTCCTGAAGGCGACGTTACGGCGCAGCAATCGGCGCTATTTGCGAGTAAAGATATCGACGTAACCGCTATTCTGCGCGGGCCACTCAGCGCGCCTATTATCACGCATCAAAAAGGTGAGGATCGCAGCGCACGTTTTCTGGCTACACTCGCCGAGGAAACACTTCGTGCACAACGACTTGGCGGATCACCCGAAACGCGGCTGAGCGGGGCAAAAATTACTGAAATCGTTCAGAATGTGCCAACCAAAAGCCGCCAGCAGAAAACTGGATCTGGCGCGGTTATTGGTATTTTCTTGCTAACCTTAATGCTTGCCAGTCAAGCGGTTGGGATGATGGCCGAAGAAAAAAGCAATAAAGTTCTCGAAATTCTTGCTGCTGCTGTGCCACTTGAGGCCGTATTCTTTGGTAAGTTGATCGGCCTGTTCGGGGTTGCGATGCTGTTCGTTGCATTCTGGGGAACTTTGGCAGCCTTTGGCGCTAGCTTTGTACCTGCAAGCCTTGGCCTTTCGGCTTTTGCACCGACTATCGGTCTGGTACCCTTCGTGATTCTTGGTGCCTGTTATTTCACCATGGCCTTTATGCTGCTCGGCGCGGTGTTCCTCGGGATTGGTGCGCAGGCCTCAACGATGCGCGAAATCCAGATGCTTTCGCTGCCCATCACGATCATTCAGATGGCGATGTTTGGCCTTGCCACAGCGGCGGCGAGCAACCCCGGCTCAACGATTGCCCGTGTCGCAGAAATCTTTCCGTTCAGTTCGCCTTTTGCGATGGCGGCGCGCGGCGCGACTGATCCCGCACTTTGGCCGCACCTGCTGGCGCTTGGCTGGCAGGCACTGTGGGTTGCGCTAACGATCTGGTTTGCCGCGCGATTGTTCCGCGCGGGCGTCCTCAATTCAGGTGGCGGTTTTTGGGCGGTCTTTGCCCGGAAACCTGCAACGCGGCTTGTAAAAAGTCCCGCTTGATCGAAGCGCCATTGACATTGCTGTGAATAGTAGCATTCTGCAACCTTGTTTTGATAGCTATTGAGAGATTCGATTATGGCGACGGCGTTTCAGGTGGAAAATGAAGTGGTGGCTGCGGTTGATCTGCTCGATGTAACCCGGCCACATCTCTATCATGATGACGTCTGGCACGCGCCGTTCCGAGAGCTTCGCGCCAAAGCTCCGGTCTATTACTGTGAAAATTCGCCGTTCGGGTCTTACTGGTCAATCTCTACCTACAAACCGATTGTCCAGATCGAGGCACTGCCCAAGGTGTTTTCCTCAAGCTGGGAATATGGCGGCATCACTGTTGCGGGTGACGTAACCACCGTACAAGAAGCCGAAGTGCGGATGCCAATGTTCATCGCGATGGATCCGCCAAAGCATCAGGCACAGCGCCGCACCGTCGCCCCCGCCTTCACGCCGAGCGAGATTGACCGGATGCGCAGCGAAGTGCGCGAACGCACGGGCGCAGTGCTCGACTCGCTGCCCGTTGGTGAGGCGTTTGACTGGGTTGATAAAGTCTCAATCGAACTCGCGACCGGAATGCTTGCCAAACTGTTTGATTTTCCGTGGGCAAACCGTGAAAATCTCACCCGCTGGTCGGATGTGCTTGGCGATATCCGCATGTTTGAGACGCTCGAAAAGCGCCAGTTCCGGCTGCAAAACGCGTTTGAAATGGGCATGGCCTTCCGCCAGCTATGGGACTCAAAGAAAGATCAACCGCCCTCGAATGATCTCATTTCGATCATGCTCAATTCGGATGCGATGGCCGAAATGGATGAGGGCGAATTTATGGGGAACCTCATCCTCCTCATCATTGGTGGCAATGATACGACGCGCAACACGATGAGCGCGCTTGCCTACGGCCTCAACCAATTTCCTGATGAGCGCGCCAAGCTTGAGGCCAATCCGGGGCTGGCGAGCAATGCGCTGAGCGAACTGCTCCGCTGGCAAACCCCGCTTGCGCACATGCGGCGCACCGCACTTGAGGATGCCGAGGTTGAGGGGCAGATGATCAAGAAGGGCGATAAGATCGCGCTCTGGTATCTTTCGGCGAACCGTGATGAAAGCGTGTTCCCTGACGCGGACAAGATCATCATTGACCGCGAAAATGCGCGGCGGCATCTGGCGTTCGGTTACGGCATTCACCGCTGCGTCGGCGCGCGTGTCGCCGAACTTCAGTTACTGATACTGATCGAGGAAATGGCCAAGCGCCGCCTGCGCGTCAATGTGCTGAGCGAGCCTGAGCGGGTAAGCGGCTGCTTCGTCCACGGCTACCGCAAGATGATGGTGGAACTCAGCCGCTATTAGGGGCAATATCAATCGATAATAATGAGTCGCCCAACCGACCGCGTAAGGAGAATGACATATGGCGACCATGCTTAGACCCGAAGTCGAGACGGTCAACCCGCTCGACGTCAGCCGTGCTGAACTTTACACTGAGCATAAGTGGCATGAGCCGTTCCGCACGCTGCGCGAAACCGCGCCAGTGTACTGGTGCGCGGATAGCAAATTCGGCGCATATTGGTCAGTCTCATCTTACAAAGCGATCCAGCATGTTGAGGCATTGCCTGACATTTATTCCTCCGATTGGGAAGCTGGCGGAATTACGATTGCCGATCGCCTCGACAACGCGGCTGACATTCAATTGCCGATGTTCATCGCGATGGATCGCCCCAAACATACTGATCAACGCCGTACCGTCGCGCCCGCCTTCACGCCGAGCGAAATGGTGCGAATGTCGGATGATATCCGGCGGCGCACCGGCGAATTGCTTGATACCCTGCCCTACGGCGAACAGTTTGATTGGGTTGACAAGGTTTCGATTGAGCTGACCACGGGGATGCTCGCGCTGCTGTTTGATTTCCCTTGGGAGGATCGCCGTAAGCTGACCTTCTGGTCGGATTGGGCGGGCGATATTGAACTTGCCAATGATCCAGCGCGCCTTGAGGAGCGACTTGGCCATTTGTACGAAATGGGGGGCTATTTCAAAAGGCTATGGGATGAGCGCGTCAATAAGGAGCCGACGCCTGACCTGATCTCGATGATGATCCATAGCGAAGCCATGAAAGACATGGGTGAGCTAGAGTTTATGGGCAACCTCGTCCTGCTGATTGTCGGCGGCAATGATACGACGCGCAACACAATGTCGGGCATTGCCTACAGCCTTGATAAATTCCCTGATCAGCGCGAACTGCTTGAGAATGACCCCTCAATCATCGCGACCGCGGCAAGTGAGTTCATCCGCTGGCAAACCCCGCTCGCGCACATGCGCCGCACCGCGACGCAAGATACCGAGCTTGAAGGCCAAAAGATCAAGAAAGGCGATAAGGTCATCATGTGGTATATCTCGGGCAACCGCGATGAAAGCGTGTTTCCTGATGCTGACAAACTGATCCTCAAGCGCGAGAATGCGCGGCGGCATCTGGCGTTTGGCTATGGCATTCACCGCTGCGTCGGCGCACGGCTTGCCGAAATGCAAGTTGCGATATTGCTTGAAGAAATGGCCAAGCGCCGGATGCGCGTCAATGTAATCGGCGAGCCAGTCCGCGTGGCGCAAAGCTTCGTGAATGGGTATAAGTCAATGCAGGTTGAACTGAGCAGATATTAGGCTTTAACGCACACCCGTTCGTCCTGAGCCTGTCGAAGGACTGCCCTTCTTCTTCCGCCGCGTGGAGAAAAAGGACAAGGCTTCGACAGGCTCAGCCCGAACGGAAATGCCGAAGGGGGCAACATGATGGCCACATTGCCAAAACCAGAAGTCATCGACCCCTTCGACGTCAGCCGTGCCGAACTTTACGCCGAACACCGCTGGCACGAGCCTTTCCGCCGCCTGCGTGCAGAAGCGCCAGTTTACTACTGCGCAAACAGCGAATTTGGGCCGTATTGGTCAGTCTCGACCTACAAACCCATCGTCCATGTTGAGGCACTGCCCGATATCTATTCCTCGTCATGGACGAACGGCGGCGGCGTCAGCATTGCTGACCGCAACCCCGGCGACAAGCCAATGCCAAGCTTCATCAGCATGGATCGCCCCAAACATACTGACGAACGGCGCAGCGTATCACCAGCCTTCACCCCAAGCGAAATGGTGCGGCTCAGCACTGACATACGCCTGCGCACCGCCGAAATTCTCGACACGTTACCGTTTGAGGAACGCTTTGACTGGGTTGACCGCGTCGCGATTGAGCTAACGACGCAGATGCTCGCGATCCTGTTTGATTTTCCGTGGGCTGACCGCCGCTTGCTCACTTTCTGGTCGGATTGGGCGGGCGATGTTGAAATCATCAAAGACCCTGCAAAAAATGCCGAACGCATCGGCCATCTCCATGACATGGGCGCTTATTTCAAAAAACTGTGGGACGCGCGCTCGGCCAACCCCGATGGCACTGACCTCCTCTCAATGATGATCCGCAGTGAGGCGATGCGCGGGATGAACGCGCAGGAATTTATGGGCAATCTGATCCTGCTGATCGTTGGCGGCAATGATACGACGCGCAACACGATGTCGGGGCTGGCCTATGCGCTTGATAAATTCCCTGATCAGCGCGCGGCGCTTGAGGCTGACCCAAACCTGATCCCCGGCACAGTGAGCGAAATCATCCGCTGGCAAACTCCGCTCGCGCACATGCGGCGCACTTGCATACAGGATACTGAGCTTGAGGGGCACCAGATCAAGAAAGGCGATAAAGTCGTGCTCTGGTACATCTCGGCCAACCGCGATGAGAGTGTGTTTCCCGACGCCGATGAGTTCATCATCACGCGCGAAAATGCGCGGCGGCATTTGTCATTCGGTTACGGCATCCACCGCTGCGTCGGTGCGCGGCTGGCCGAACTGCAAGTGACAATCCTGCTTGAAGAAATGGCCAAACGGCGTATGCGCGTTAACGTAATCGAAGAGCCTGTTCGCGTAGCGCAAAGCTTCGTCAACGGTTACCGATCAATGCCTGTGGAGCTCAGCCGCTACTGATATGGATATCAACGAAAACCCGCTCGCCCCCCGGTTCAGCCCGCTCATCGCGGTTGATGCCATCCGCAATCTGATCCGCAATAAGGAGGATACGGCGCAAGTGTTTCGCTTACTTGTGGCGTTGCGCGGCAAATCCTTCGCGCGCAATTTCAAGCGGTTTGAGGCCTCCCCCGTTGGTGCGCGCGTTCTCGCCAATAAAGAAAATCTGGTCGATGTGCTGAGCGACCGCCCCTATCTCGAAGGCTTACCCAAAGGAAGCCTTGGCCATGCGTTCATCACGTTTCTCGATGGTTGCGGGATATCCCCACAAGGGCTGAACGATGCCGCGCATGAGGCGGGCCTCAAAGATGAACATTTCTCCGAAGACCTGGTGCGCTATGCCGGGCGTCTCCGTGTGCAGCATGATCTGTGGCATGTGATCGGCGGCTATGGCTGCGACGGCTTTGGTGAAGTGTGCAACCTTGCCTTTTCCTACCCGCATTCAAAGAACATCGGCATGATGATCCTCGCGATTGCAGGCGCGCATAATTATGCCAAGGCCTTCCCCGGCGAGCCAATCCGTTCGGCGATGTGGGAAGGCTACCGGCGCGGCAAGCGCATCACCTGGCTGATCGGGGTCGATTGGGAAAAACTGCTGCCGCGCCCGCTTGACGAAGTGCGAAGAGAGCTTGGCGTGACTGACACGCCGAAACGCTACATGGCCGCGCCAAGAGTGATCGCGGCATCGGGGACGATGGCTCCAGCTGGGGCTTAGGGGGGGGGGGTCGGTGGGTTTTGTCTGGTTGCGATATAATAATCGGTCGAATCGAGACGACTAAGCTTCTGCCAAAAGCCACCATTACTCGCCATTTATCGTCGCCCCGCACTTGATGCGGGTGTGGATTCACATTTGAAGTGCAACGGGTTGAAGATTTCGGCTGGGGTTTGGAAGCCGAGGCATTTTCTGGGCGT
>JAYUIX010000178.1:0-16260 GCA_043765635.1 Sphingomonadales bacterium | reverse complement strand
ACCGTCTATGGCCGCGAATATGATCTGGCGATTTTTAATATCGTTGCGGTTGATGATTTCAACTTTGGCGCGATGGAGAATAAGGGCCTCAACATCTTTAACTCGCGCTACATATTGGCTGATCCGGACACCGCGACTGACCTTGATTATGACGGGGTGTTGGGCGTCGTCGCGCATGAATATTTCCACAATTGGTCGGGCAACCGCGTTACCTGCCGTGATTGGTTTCAGCTTTCGTTGAAAGAAGGCTTCACCGTCTTTCGCGATCAATGCTTTTCGGCGGATCAGGGTTCGGCGGCGGTCAAACGGATCGAGGATGTCCGCATCCTGCGCGGCAGCCAGTTTCAGGAGGATAGCGGCCCGCTCGCACATCCGGTGCGCCCTGAATCCTATCTGGAGATTGGTAATTTCTACACCTCAACCATCTATAACAAGGGTGCCGAAGTCATCCGAATGATGCACACGTTGCTCGGGGCGGAAAAATTCCGCGCTGGCAGTGATCTCTATTTTGAGCGCCATGATGGCCAAGCCGTGACGTGTGAGGATTTTGTCCTCGCGATGGAGGCGGCGAGCGGGGTTGATCTGACACAGTTCCGGCTGTGGTACGCGCAAGCGGGAACGCCGCGCGTCAAGGCCGAGATGGCGCATGATGCTGGTGACGGAAGGGCGGTGCTGACGCTCACCCAGTCAGTGCCTGATACGCCGGGACAAAGCGGCAAGGCGCCAATGGCAATTCCGATCAAACTTGCGCTGTTTGACCGTGAAAGCGGCGCACATGGCGGCGAACAGCTTGTCGTCCTGAGTGAGGGCGTGACGCGGATTGAGGCAAGCGGCTTCACCCGCCCGCCCGTGCTTTCGATCAACCGCAGTTTTTCCGCACCCGTGGTGATTATGGCAGACCGCAGTGCGGCCGATCTCGCTTTTCTTTCGGCGCATGATGATGATCCGTTTGGCCGTTATGAGGCGATGCAGCAGTTGATGGTCGATACGCTCGTCGGCGTGGTGGCAACGGGGGAAGCCGACCACGGCCCCGTCATCGATGCGATCAAAAATACGCTGATAAGCAATGCGCTTGATCCCGCCTTTGTCGCCGAGGCGATCATGGTGCCGAGCGAGGCCTTCATCGGCGATCAGATGCTGGTGGTTGATCCTGATGCGATCCACGCCGCGCGTGATGCGCTTCGTGCTGATCTGGGCAAGGCGCTTGAGGAGCATTGGCGCGCGGCTTATGAGGCGCACGCAGGCAAAGCGTTTGAATATTCGCCCGCAGCCAAGGGCGCGCGCCGCCTGCGCAACGTGGCGCTTGGTTTTATTGCTTCGGGCAAGGCGAGCGACGCGGCAAAGCTTGCCTTCAAGCAGTTTGAAGCGGCGGACAATATGACTGACCGGCAGGCCGCCCTTGGGGTATTGTCCAATAGTGACGCGCCGGAGCGGGTGGCAGCGTTTGATATTTTCTACAACCGCTACCGCGACGATGCGCTGGTGCTTGACAAGTGGTTCACGACGCAGGCGCTGGCAATGCGCGACGATACATGGGCAGCGGTGCGCGAACTTGAGCGCCATGCAGATTTCACGCTCAACAATCCTAACCGGGTGCGATCACTCGTTGGCGCATTTTCGGTCAATCAGCAGCAGTTTCATGTCGCGAGTGGCGAGGGATATCGCTTCCTCGCGGACATCGTCATTGCGCTTGATCCGATCAATCCGCAGACCGCCGCAAAACTTGCCCCGCCGCTTGGCCGCTGGCGGCGCTTTGACGAGGCACGCCAGACATTGATGCGTGGCGAACTGAGGCGGATTGTGAATACGCCGGGCCTGAGCAAGGATGTGTTTGAGCAAGCGTCGAAGAGCTTGGGGTGAATGGACTTGCCGATCGTTACCGTAAGTCGTAATCTTACGGCGAAGGATTGAGATGATGAACGCTCATACACGTATGTCAAGCAAAGGTCAGATCGTCATACCTAAGGCGGTGCGCGAGCAAATGGGGCTTCCGGTTGGGGCTGCGTTTGAGATCGTTCGCCAAGAAGCAAATCTTCTGCTTCGGCGCGATCTGAGTAAGGAAGGGGCTGCGCTTGACGACGTAATGTCAAGTTTGGCAGCGCTCTCCAAGCCATTTCGCCCGGCTGAGCCGCTCTCACTAGAGATGATAAGCAGCGTTCCTGAAGAGGCGCTGCGTCAACATTATGTGAAGCATCCGGTTTGAGGGCGATTGATACAAATATTTTGGTGCGGCTGGTGATTCAGGATGATCCCGCCCAAACGGCAGCAGCGGCGGCGCTTTGTGCTGAAGGAGTGATTGTCCCGCTTACCGTTGCGCTTGAAGCCGAGTGGGTGCTTCGTTCACGCTATCAGATGGATCGGGCAACGATTAGTCAGACATTCGAGACGCTTATTGGCGGCGCAAATTTTCACTTTGACAATGAAGCTGGCGTTCGTTGGGCGGTATCACGCTATAGTGCAGGTGCTGACTTTGCTGACATGCTTCATTTGTTGAACACTGTCAGTGCGACGGTATTTGCAACATTTGATAAAACGCTTGTTACTGATGCGGGTGCCGATGTGCCGCTTGCAATCGAAACTATTTAAGACGGTCTAACATCTTCCCTAGATAAGCCAGCCGCCCAGTTGGGCGTGGAGTGACTTTCTCATCAAGCTTGTCGAGTGACGCATAATCAAGTTTTGGCATAATGGGCTTTGGCGTAGCTTGGCCTGGATAAATAAATCCGTGCACTGGCCAATGTGCTGTTCCTAAATCCTCAAGCGGGGCATACCAGACGCGGACTTGGCTCCAGTCGCCCGCTTGTGAAACGTCAATCATGCGGACGTTACGTTCGACCTGCCCGCGTCGCCCATTGATCAGTGACCAATTGGCATGGGTGACAAGGATCGTGCGATCATCAATGATTTTGCTGACCGCAGCCACATGGCCAAGCGTCATCGCGCCGTGGGGTTTGAAGGCAAGCACCGCGCCCTTCTTCGGCATGTTGCCGCGCGCGTAGCGGCCTCCTGCCTGCCCCCACCATGTATGCGCATCGCCGTAGATCGCAATGCCAGACTGCGCCCGCGCAATTGGCACGCATTCGACATGCGCCGGGATTGCTTCATCGATGGTCGCCGAAAGCGACAAAGCAACAGCGAACAAGAGCAAAGGGCGTCCTCCCCAATCGAAAGACGCACCTATGGCAGAACATGGCTACTAAAGGATTAAGCAGCAACCGTAACAGCTTTACGCCGACGACGGCGAATGGCAGCGCCGCCTATGCCAAACCCAATCACAAGCTGCGCCCATGTCGCAGGTTCCGGGATTGCCGCGAAACCAAGCGCGCGCGCTTCTGCTGCATCAAGCGAGAAGCTGTAAATATTGGTTGGAATTAATGACTGGCCTGCGGCACATATCGCGCCTAGCGTAATCTGGCTGGTTACGCCTCCTGCGCCTGAGGTGCAGACATCAAGCTGAGTTCCAGAACCCGTCTGCGTCACTGAAAAATCATTATCGGTGATCAAGATGAGTGATACCCCACCGTTCGCAAGACGCGGGCCGAATGCCAAGCCTTCAAGCTTTTCAGGGAGCGCGATGCCTGCCGCGAGCAGCTTTGCACGGATATCAAGGAACGGTGTTTTGGCGGCAGCACGGACACCTGTTGGCAAAGTGTTGGTGCCTGCAAGACTGATGTTTGCGACATTGGTTGCGTTTGCAAGATCAATGACAAAGGCCGATTTCAGCCCAACCGCATTGGCAAGCGTTGGATCATCAACGCCGAGCCCGCGATTATCGCGCTCGATAACGACGAAGCGGCCATCGGCAAGCGCGTGGATTGAGGACACCCCAATTGAGCGGCCTTGGTTGGTTGCTGAAAAGGTCTGCCCTGCTGGCAGGTTCGCATTGATTGAGGCAATCGATTCAAGCTCATAAATATATTGCGCGCCGGGCTGGCCAGTCGCGACATCATAAGACACGATACGCAAGTTGCGGCTGCGGCGACCATCATTTTGCGCGCCTTCATTAACCAGCGGATCTTGCAGGATTGCAAAAGCGGTTTTGCCATCTGACGAGAGTGTCAGCCCTTCAAAGCCGCGATTATCCTGACGACCATTAACGATTGTTGGCCGGCCGCTCGTAAAATCAAGCGCGCCCGTGGCAGTGCGCGGCAACAAATTGGCGGGCGGCGCGAAGCGGCGGAGTTCACGTCCAGCCGCGTTAAATTCAATCACTGACGGGCCGTATTCGTCCGAAATCAGATAGTTACCATTGCTGAGACGCACCAAGCCCTCTGGATCAAGCGAATTGCCAAGCACCGACGCATTGCCATTGGCAAGCAAAGGATTGAGGCCAGTGAAGTTTGCGCCTGTAGTGGTTTGGAGCAAAGTCGTGCCAGTCAAACGGAAATTGCTGATTGCGCCCGTGGTGCGATCAATGCCGAGCCGGAAAGCTTGGATACGCGGTGCGAAATCAATCAGCCCGCCCCCTGGGCCGCGATCAGAAATCGCGAAAAATTGGTTGGTGCGCTGATCAAAAACAAGATCAGAGCCAAAACCAAGACGATTAAGATTGGGGCCACTGCCAATCCGCGAAAGGTCAGTTGCTGATCCACTGATCTGAATTGCGTTAACGAAGGTAACAGCGCTTGCTGGCGTCGTGGCGGCAAGACCAACCGTTGTTAATAATGTAGCGATCATAGCGCGCATGATGAATCCCCCTTAAAATGCCGTTAATAAAATATGTCCTGCGTTGGGTTGGTGACGTGTTGATTGCGTTTTGATGACAGTCGCGTGACACGCCGCGCTATCGACTCTTGCACGGGTTTTGATAGGAAGTGATATGACTAGCAGCCAGACCCTTCTAACATCCGATTTTGCCTATCTTGCCGATATTGTTTCGGCGCATGCGCGCGAACGCCCTGAAGCAATTGCGGTTGCCGATGAGGATAAGCGGATTAGCTGGGCTGAACTGGACAGCATGGCGAACTGGATCGCCGTGCGGCTTCAGTATGCCGGCGTCGGCGTTGGCGGCAGTACTGCGATTGCTGGGCTGAATAGTATTGAACAAGTCGCTGTATTTATTGCGACACTAAGGGTCGGCGCGATTGCAGGTCTGCTGACCAATTCGGCGACGGGGGAGGCGATGGCGGCGATGCTCCGCGATACCGGAGCCGCGCATTTATTTCTTGATCGGGGTGCAGCAGAGTCACTTGAGGGCCAAGACTGTGGTGATGTAATCCGCATCGCAATGGATGGTAGTGACGTTGGCGAACCGCTTAATGAATGGATGGACGGCGACGGTGCCGTTCCCATGCCTGCTCCACTCAATCCCAAAAGCGGTTTCAACATCATTTACTCGTCCGGCACGACAGGAATGCCCAAGGGCATTGTCCACAGTCATGCGATGCGCTGGCAGCATATTCAGCGGGGTCTCCCGGCTTATGGGCCGCAGGCAGTGACGATCTTGTCTACCCCGCTTTATTCAAACACGACGATGGCTTGTTTCCTCCCCACGCTTGCTTCGGGAGGCACGTCAGTTTTCATGAAGAAATTCGATGCGCGGCGCTTTCTTGAACTGGCACAGCATGAACGCGCAACCAACATTATGCTTGTGCCTGTGCAGTATCGACGGATCATGGCGCTGCCCGATTTTGACCAGTTTGATCTGTCATCTTTTATAATGAAATATTGCACGAGCGCACCCTTCTCGGCTGAACTCAAAGGCGATGTCGTCAAACGCTGGCCCGGCGGGCTTGTCGAGATTTACGGACTTACCGAAGGTGGCGGCGTTTGCCTACTGGAGGCTCATAAATATATCGATAAGCATCACACCGTTGGCCAACCTTCGCCTGGGCATGACATGCGCGTGATTGACGAGAACGGCAGCGAACTGCCGCAAGGGTCAGTCGGTGAAATTGTCGGCCGCAGCCCGGCGATGATGACAGGCTATAACAACCGCCCCGATGCAACCAAGGCGATGCACTGGCATGACAGCGACGGTAACCTGTTCTACCGCCACGGCGACATTGGCTATTTTGATGAAGACGGCTTCCTGATTCTGATGGACCGCGCCAAGGATATGATTATTTCAGGCGGGTTTAACATATACCCAAGCGATCTTGAAAGCGTTCTTGCCCAACATTCTGGTGTCGTTGAATGCGCGGTAGTCGGCGCGCCGAGTGAAGAATGGGGCGAAACCCCGGTTGGCTTTGTCGTGCTGCGCGACGGCGCTGATATCGCGGCGGTGCTTGCCGAAACTAACGCAAAGCTCGGCAAAACACAGCGGATCAATCGGCTGGTTGCGGCCAACGAATTGCCACGCAGCGTGATCGGCAAAATCCTTAAACGCGAGTTGCGTGACCAGCTATAATGCTACTGACAATAAATCAAAAAGTAAGACTTTTGCGTTACTTTCTAATCAACTGGGCTATCGTCCAGACATAGGGCGTGGCAAAAATGAACGAGCAGGGTGCGGAACGTGCAGCAATATGGTGGTCGTGGGTAAATATATCCGATGCTGATCATGACTGGTTTGTTGCCAAACAAATAAAAGATTTCCACCGTCTTTCTGTGATGACAGGCATGGGAAATCTGGTTGTCGCGTGCCTTATGCTAACAATTGCAAGCCTTACCGGAATTGATTGGATGCAAGCGATCACGGTATTTGCCGTTATGAGCTTAACGGCGCAGCGGGCTATTAAATCGCGCCTTACAAAACAAGGCGATCCTGCACACCGCAATCTTGATGCAGAAATTAAATGGATTGAAAACCATGGGTTGATCGCAGGTATCATGTTTGCAATCGCGGCAGTATTGACAATCATTCTTCCGGCACAAAACCGGCCAGACTTGGCTGCACTGATCATTATTGCAGTAATGTTTGTTGGCAGTTGGAGCATTGATATGGTGCCCCGCGCGGCTATAAAATTTATTGGCGGGTTGACGGCGGTTTGTGCAATTGGTTTCGTTTTTCTCGGGACGGCGGTGGCATATGCGACACTTGGAATTTTGTTGCTATATGCGTTGGCCTTTATGGTGCATGTCCGAATTTCTTTTAACAGCTACGCCGTCCGTCTGCTGCGCGCCAAGGCAGTAAGCGAGTCATCAGAAACAGTGCAACTGCTACTCAATGATTATGAAGAACACGGTGCTGACTGGCTATGGGAGCTATCGTCGGACGGCCGGATTATCAATCCATCAGCGCGCTTTGCCGAGATTTCGGGGCGTACCGCGAATATACTCTGGAATACGGTTCTGGTCGATCTTTTTGATGGTGGGCATGACCGCGCAATTTTGGAACGATTGATTGAAAAGGGTCAGTCGTTCCGTAATGTCGTCGTTAATCTTACTATCGCAGGCGAAGAGCATTGGTGGTCGCTTTCGGGGCGTGCTGTAATTAATAGCGACAGTGTGTTCAAAGGAATGCGCGGCGTGGCAACCGATGTCAGTGCTGCCAAACGCGCCGAAGCCAAAGTCGCCTACATGGCGCATTATGACGGCCTTACTGATTTGCCCAACCGCACGCTATTTAACGAAACGCTTGCCCGCGCCCTGAGCCGCCGTCCTGAAGATACGCTGCTCGGCATTCTTTATCTTGATCTTGATCAGTTTAAGACAATCAATGATACGCTTGGTCATGTCGTTGGCGATGAGGTTCTCAAAATTGCTGCAAAACGAATTGAGTCCTGCCTTGGCCTTCATGATATGGTTGCCCGGCTCGGCGGTGATGAATTCGCGATTTTGCTGACTGATATTAGATCCAAAGAACAAGCACAAAAAATTGCTGACAAAATTGTCATGCTCATGGGCGAGACAATAGCGCTCGAAAACCATGAGGTGAACAGCGGCGTCAGCATTGGTATCGCCTTTGCTCCTGATGATGGACTGACTGCTTCCGAACTCATCAAAAATGCCGATCTTGCGCTTTACAGTGCGAAAGAAAACGGTCGTCATCGCCATGCCGTTTTCGAAATTGGGATGCACGAAGCAATGCAGGCCAAACGTTTGATCGAAATGGATTTGCGCGCTGCGCTGGCCCGCAATCAACTTGAGCTTTATTACCAGCCATTACTCAATATCGAGAGCGGCGAAATTACCAGCTATGAAGCGCTGCTCCGCTGGAATCACCCTGAAAAGGGGATGATCATGCCAATGATATTCATTCCGATTGCTGAAGAAACCGGCCATATTGTCCAACTTGGCGAGTGGGTGATCCGCAGCGCCTTAATGGAGGCTGCGCGCTGGCAAGAACATTTGTGCGTTTCGGTTAACCTTTCTCCTGCGCAAATGCGCAGTGCCAACCTGTTACCAGCCGTAATCAATGCGCTTGCCGCGAGTGGAGTTGATGCCAGTCGGCTAGAACTCGAAATTACCGAGACCGTGCTGATGCACGATACGCAGGCCAACTTGGCGGTGCTTCATCAGCTCCGTGCGCTGGGAATCCGGATTGCGCTTGATGATTTCGGGACAGGTTATTCGTCGCTAAACTATCTGCGGAGCTTCCCGTTTGATAAGATCAAGATTGACCGCTGCTTTGTAGACGAGGTAGACAGCCGGGATGATAACCGCGCAATTGTCCGAGCCGTAACTGGTCTTGCGACAACGCTTGGCATGGTAACCACGGCTGAAGGCGTTGAACGTGCTGATCAGCTTGAAGAGTTGCGCCGCGAAGGCTGTACTGAGGTACAGGGTTATTATTTCAGCCGGCCAGTGCCTGTTGATCAGATTAAGAACCGCACCGTGGAGGCTGCTATCTCTACCGCAAAAATAGTGGCGCTGCCCAAATCCAAAATGACACCAAGTCCAGCGCCTGAAAAGCAACGCCGTTCGGCATAGCTTTCGCCACTTGACGTAAACGTCAACTTGTCGCAGTGATATTGGACTGAGACAAGGAGCCTGCAATGTCGAATGAAGTCCTTACTGAAGTGCGCGATGGAATACTCATCATCACGCTTAACCGTCCCGAAGCCAAAAATGCCGCGAATAAAGCGCTTTCTGACGGCGTTGCAGCAGCACTTGACCGGCTCGACGCAGAAGATGATTTGCGCGTTGGCATTATTACTGGTGCTGGCGGAACATTCTGTTCAGGGATGGATCTCAAAGGCTTTTTAATGGGAGAATTGCCCTTTGTTGCTGGGCGTGGCTTTGCCGGTCTGACTGAAGCGCCGCCCAAGAAACCTATAATTGCAGCAGTCAATGGCTATGCTTTGGCTGGCGGCTTTGAAATCATGCTTGCGTGTGATTTAGTAGTGGCCAACAGGGACGCAAAATTCGGTATTCCTGAGGCGAAACGCGGGCTTGCGGCAGCGGCAGGTGGACTTGTTCGGCTGCCACGTCAGATACCGCCGCGCCTTGCGATGGAGCTTGCGCTTACAGGTGACTTTGTGACGGCTGCTCGCGCTTACGAAATGGGACTTATTAATCGCGTAACCGAGGGTGATGCGCTTGACGGCGCTCTTGAACTTGCCGCAAGTATCACCGCCAATGGCCCGCTTGCAGTTGCGCGGTCAAAGCAAGTGATTGTAGAGTCCCGCGAATGGAGCGAGGCGGATATGTGGAAAAAGCAGAGCGAAACGCTCGGCAATCTGTTCATGACAGAGGATGCCCGCGAAGGTGCTGCGGCATTTGCGCAAAAGCGTAAACCAGAATGGAAAGGAAAGTAGCTCAGCTACCTTGGGCTGCGAGTTCAATTATGTCAGTGGGGAGAAGTAACGCGGTGCGCACTTCTGATTGAGTCAGCGAAGCGCCTGGATAAATAAAACCGTAAGCCGGATAGCTTGAAGTGCCGAGATCGCCATTTCTGGCATACCAGATGCGTACCCGGCTCCAATCGCCCTTGTCCGAAACGTCAATTGCCCGAACGTCGCGTTCGATGCCACCACGCGTTGACCAGTTGGCATGGGTCAAAAGTATTTCGCGGTCGCCGACTATTTTACTTACCATCGCAACATGGCCAAGCCGCATTTTGCCTGAACCCGGCATTGCGAGAACTGAGCCTTCGCGCGGGGTTTGGCCGCGCTCGTAGCGGCCCTCAGCCTGATGCCACCATGTTTTGGCATTGCCGCGGATGTCAACGCCTGAAATCTGCCTCGCAAATGGCACGCATTGGAGAACCGAACGCGCCTCGGCAACGGCCGGAAGAAAAAGCAACAAGGTCAGTATGGCAGCGCTAAGCTGCGAAATGATGCGGTTCATGTGAGGACTTTCAACCCAAATTTGCTTTTGTTGAAAGTCGCCCTGCCTGTGACTTTGCGCACAGCCAAGCGATGATCGATAGGCCGCACCAGCTTTAGGATGAATTGCTTGGAACTATTCTATACTTGGCGAGTTTATCCATTACCCAAATGCGATCTCCTCCCAAGACGCACCCCTTTACGCCCGGCGTTTCCTGAATAAGGAGCCGCCGGGCGCTTTTTTTGGGTTATGCTTTGGCTTTCAGGCTCTCAGCGACTTTTACCCCGTGGCGTTCGAGCGCTTCAACAATTTTGCCTGCACCCTCAAGATCACCCCAGAACATCGGCCCGCCGCGATAGACTGGCCAACCGTAACCATAAATCCAGACCACATCGATGTCGGACGCCCGCTGTGCCTTACCCTCTTCAAGAATCAGATAGCCCTCATTGACCATTGGATAGAGTGTGCGTTCGATAATCTCCTGCGTCGTGATATCGCGCTTGGGCAGGTTTGAGGTTGAACGAAATTCTTCAATAATCGCAAGCACCTCGGCACTTTCACTGCCCACACGCTTGGCATCATAATCGTAAAAGCCCTTGCCGTTCTTTTGGCCCCAGCGCCCCGCCGCGCACAGCGCATCGCGGATGCTTTCAATCCGCGCAGGATCGCGGTGCCAGCCAATATCAAGCCCGGCGAGATCACTCATCTGGAATGAACCCATTGGCATCCCGAAATCAGTATGCACCTTATCAATCTGTGCAGGCGTTGCACCTTCAAGGAGGAGCTGCATCGCGGGCTGCTGACGCTGGCTAAGCATCCGGTTGCCGATGAAGCCGTGGCATACGCCCGCGACCACCGCGACCTTACCGATTTTTTTGCCAATCGCCATTGCCGTGGCAAGTACATCATCAGCCGTTTTTTCGCCGCGCACCACTTCCAAAAGCTTCATCACATTGGCGGGCGAGAAAAAGTGCATGCCCACCACATCCTGTGGGCGCGTAGTTGAGGCCGCAATTTCATCTACATTGAGATATGAAGTATTCGAGGCAAGGATCGCGCCTGCCTTGCAAATGTGATCAAGCTTGCCGAACACCTCTTTCTTAACGTCCATGCTCTCATAAATCGCTTCGATCACCAGATCACAATCGGCGAGATCATCAAGCGAAAGCGAGGGTGTAAGGATGCCCATCATGTTCTCAACTTGGAGCGCAGTGAAGCGACCCTTAGCTGCTGATGCCTCATAGTTTTTGCGGATGACTCCGACGCCGCGATCAAGATTATCCTGCACCATTTCAACTATGGTGACTGGAATCCCTTTGGCCAAAAAGTTCATCGTGATGCCGCCGCCCATTGTGCCAGCACCGATCACGCCGACCTTCTTGACATCGCGCAGCGGCGTATCCTTGGGCAGGCCATCAATCTTGGCGGCCTGACGCTCAGCGAAAAACATATGGCGCTGGGCGGCGGACTGGCTGCCCATCATCAGCTTCATGAACTCAGCGCGCTCAAACGCCATCCCCTCGTCAAAAGACAGACGTGTCGCTGCCTCAACACAAGCAAGATTGGCATAGGGTGCTTCAAAGCCCCGCCATTTTTTGGCGTTCGCAGCCTTGAGTTGCTCAATCACGCCAACATCACCCTTAACGGGCAGATCGCGAGTAGCGCGCGGCCCCTTGGCAATGCACTCACGCGCAAAGGCAAGCGCATCCTCGGCAAGCGTCGTTTCGCCCGCGAGTGCATCAATCAGCCCCATTTCCTTCGCCTTTGCGGCTGACACGGGATCGCCGCCCGAACACATTGCCGCTGCCGCCTCAACCCCAACAAGGCGGGGAAGCCGCTGCGTGCCGCCAGCACCGGGGAGAAGGCCAAGCTTCACCTCAGGCACGCCGAGTTTCGCCGAAGGGACGGCAATCCGGTAATGGCAGCATAATGTTGTTTCAAGGCCACCACCTAGCGCAGTTCCATGAATTGCGGCGATAATCGGCTTTGAAGCGGTTTCCATTGCGTCGAGCGTCGCGCCGAGCGCAGGCTCTTTGGGGGCTTGGCTGAATTCAGTGATGTCAGCGCCCGCAATAAAGGTTGTGCCTTCGCAGCGGATGATGGCGGCCTTGATCTCGGGGTCATTCAGCGCCTCTTCAACGCCCTCCTTCAACCCCTGTCGCACATGCCAGCTTAATGCGTTAACCGGCGGATTGTTGACGAGGATGACAAGGATTTCGCCTTCGCGGTAGGTAGTGACTGATTGCATGATTTTCTCCGTAGGGGTCAGGCGGCAAGTGCCGCGTAAAGCATTGTCTTGATTTCGCGCCGTATCGGGTAGCTGCTTGAGGGCATAAGCTGCGTCATGAAAATCATGATGATATCCTCTTGCTGGTCAACAAAAAAGGCAGTGGAGTACATACCGCCCCAGAAATATTCACCGCGCGAACAGGGCATCATCGTTGCCGCTGGATCGACGATTGACGCAAAACCAAGACCAAATCCGACACCTGCCATTTCGGCCTCACTAAACAAGGATTTGGAAAGTTCGGTCAAATCCTTGCCGCCGGGCAAATGGTTCGCGGTCATGAGTTCGAGTGTTTTCGGGCTGATGATCTGGACGCCGTCTAGCGCGCCACCGCTTAGCAGCATCCGGCAAAAACGGTGATAGTCGTGCAAGGTTGAGGCTAGACCGCCGCCGCCTGATTGAAATTGATGCGGACGCGTCCACGCGCTGTCGGCGCCCGGCTTATCAGTAAGCTTCATCTTTTCAGTCGGGTGCCACGCATAGGCCGCAGGGATGCGGCTTGCTTTATCAGCGGCAACGGTGAAGCCAGTATCGTTCATCCCAAGCGGCGCGAAGATGTGCTGCTGAAAATAATCTCCAAGCGACAGCCCCGAAACGCGCGAGACAATTATGCCGATAAGATCGGTTGAAACTGAATAATTCCAGCATGTCCCCGGATCAAATTCGAGCGGGATTTTGGCAAGCTTGGCAACAAATTCATCATTGTCATGCTTGGCCCAGCCGTCGAGCTCCTGCGCGCGGTAGGCCGCGTCAACATTGGTACGTTCCTGAAAACCGTAAGTAAAACCAGCGGTATGCCGCATCAAGTCAATCACGCGCGGCACAGTCAGCGGCGGGCGTGACATCATCGGCGTATTGCCGCCACCCGCCACAAATACGCCAAGGTCTTTAAATTCAGGGATATATTTGGCGATTGGTTCGGACAGCGCAATTTTGCCCTGCTCAACCAACTGCATCAGTGCAATCGAAGTGATGGGCTTCGTCATCGACATGATGCGGAAGATTGCATCTTCCTCAACGCCCGATGTCCACAGATGCGCAATCTCATCGCCGCGCCCGATCAGCAGCGCGCCGAACGGCAGTTTGCCCGTATCAAGATATTTGCCCTGAATATGTGTGCCAATCCGTGCGAGGCGGTCAGGCAGGAAGCCAAGTTCGGATGGGTTTGGATGCGTCATTGGCGTGGGATCCCTGCGGCGATGGCTTCGGCTTTGGCGAAGAGGGCTGGATCAATAACCAATCCTGAAGCTGTGGCATTCTCGCTAATTTGTTCAGGCCGGGTTGCACCGATGATCGCGCTCGCAATATTGGGCTCACGCAGCACCCAAGCGAGCGCAAACTGAGCAAGCGTGCATTCTGCCTCGGCTGCGAGTCCGCCAATCTTGTCAACAGCAGCGATTACCGCGTCTTGCATGAAGCGTGAAATCCACTGGCCTTCGGTTTCGCTTGCCGCACGGCTATCCGCAGGCGGCTTGGCACCAGGCTTATATTTGCCCGTCAGCATCCCCTGCGCAAGCGGTGACCAGACAATTTGCGAAATGCCATTCGCGGCGGAAAGCGGAATTACTTCCTTTTCGGGCCGCCGCCACAGCAGCGAATATTGCGGCTGGCTTGAAACGAATTTGACTGTGCCCGGCACGGCGAGTGCATCGCGGATATTCTGCGGTGACCATTCAGAAAAGCCAATCGCGCGCACTTTTCCTGCGCGAACGACTTCGGAAAGCGCCTCCATTGTTTCAGCGATTGGCGTGTCATCATCATAGCGGTGGCACTGATACAGATCGATATAATCGGTCTGAAGCCGCGTGAGCGAGGCATCGACTTGCTTATGCACTTGCGCGCGTGACAGGCCTTTGTCAGTTTCTGTCATTGGGAAAAATAACTTCGTTGCCATCACATAGCTATCGCGGGGTCGCCCTTTTAGCGCTTCGCCAAGGAAGGTTTCTGCCGCTCCCGTCCCGTAGATATTGGCAGTGTCGATGAAGTTGATTCCGACCTCAAAGGCACGATCAAGGCAGGCGCGGGCTTTGTCTGCCTCAACGCCGACGCCGTAGGTTAACCAACTGCCAAGCGAAATTTCAGAAACCTGAATTTCACTGTCACCAAGTTGCCGATATTTCATTGTTTCAAACTCCAGTCGAACACATAAACCGTTCGGGCTGAGCCTGTCGAAGCCCTGCCCTTCTTTACTTCGATAGCCGAAAGAAAAGACAGCCCTTCGACAAGCTCAGGGCGAACGGCAAGAGGTAAGTCGATCGCCATTATACCGCCGTCTGGCCAGTGAGCTGACGCGTCACCGGGTGTGAAGAGGAAAGCCCGCCATCAACCGCGATGGCTTGCCCGTTGACATAGCTTGCCATATCCGAGGCAAGGAACAGCGCAACGCTCGCCAGTTCGCTTGGCTGCGCGGCGCGGCGCAGCGGATTAAGCCGCCCGACCTTGTGCATCACGTCTTTGGATTTGGCATAGTCAAAGGTCGGCTTGGTCATGCCGGTCTCGGTAAGGCCGGGGCAGATTGCATTGCAGCGTACACCCGTTTCACTTAGCTGCTGCGCGGTGACCTTCGCCAAGTTGATCACGCCTGCTTTGGAGGCTGAATAAGCCGGGCCACCCGCGCCTGAACGGATGCCAGCAACACTCGCGGTCATGATGATTGATCCACCCTGACCCGCGTCCGCCATTGCCTTGCCAGCATGTTTGGCCATCAGCCAAGGCCCGATCAGGTTGACGCGCAGTATCTCTGTCCATTCTTCAGGCGTCAGATCGAATATCCCTGCCATCCCGCCGGAAATGCCTGCATTGGCAAAGGCGACATCAAGCTGCCCGTGGGTTGAAAGCGCGAGCGCGACGATCTTTTGAACATCGGCCTCAAGCCCCGCATCAATCTGGATCGCGGTTGCACCGTCGCCCACTATTTTCGCGGTTTCATGGACGGCCTCGGTCTTGTCGCCAAGGATAAGCTTGGCCCCCTCTGCTGCAAAGAGGATCGCCGACGCGCGGCCAATGCCGGAGCCCGCGCCCGTTATGATTGCGACTTTACCGTCGAGTTGTCCCATCACACGCCTCCGCTAATTGTTGCGCCGCCATCAATGACGATGGTTTGGCCGGTGGTGAATGCGCCCGCGCGCGACGCGAGGAACACGGCGGCCCCGGCAATTTCCTCAGGCTCGCCAATGCGTTTGAGACATGCGCCAGCGGTTGAGCGCTTTAGCGTTTCGGGATCATCCCACAGCGCTTTGGCAAAATCAGTTTTGATGAGGCCCGGTGCAATGCAGTTCACTCGCACGCCTTGTGGGCCATATTCAGCCGAGAGATTGCGCGCGAGCTGCATATCGGCCGCTTTGGAGATGCTGTAAGCGCCGATCACGGTCGACGCCTTCAGTCCACCGATTGAGGATATGATCGTGATTGATCCATCGCCGCGTGCGATCATTTCAGGCACCACCATGCTGATCAGCCAGTGATTGGCGATGATATTATTGGTTAGTATCTTGTTGAACTGTTCATCACTGATTCCGGCAGAGGGGCCGTAATATGGGTTTGATGCCGCATTGCAGACGAGCGTATCAACCTTGCCAAATTGCCGCCGTGTTTCATTGACGAGGTTTTGAAGACTTTCCTTTGACGAGATATTGGCAGGGACAGTGATTGCGGTGCCAGCGCCGTATTTGGCGTTGATTGCATCAGTCACCAAATCGCACGCTTCGGCTCTAAATTGGAAGTTTTAATTGCAAAATTATCAATTAGTTAATCATCATAACTAACTACTTCTTTGGCAAGTTTCATATAATCTTGTGCGCCATTGGCATCTGGCGCATAGC
>JAYUIX010000177.1:0-4612 GCA_043765635.1 Sphingomonadales bacterium | reverse complement strand
AGGGGCAAATCCTGATCGACGGTCAGGATATGGCGGGGGTTCCGCCAAACAAGCGCCCGGTCAACATGGTGTTCCAATCCTATGCGGTGTTCCCGCATATGAGTGTGCTAGACAATGTTGGTTACGGCATGAAAATCGCGGGCGTTCCCAAAAGCGAGATTCGCGAACGTGCCGAGGAGTCGCTGGCGCTCGTAAAGCTTGACGGGCTTGGTGCGCGAATGCCTGATCAGCTTTCAGGTGGGCAGCGTCAGCGCGTTGCGCTCGCGCGCAGCCTTGTGATGCGGCCCAAGGTGCTGCTGCTAGATGAGCCGCTGTCGGCGCTCGACGCAAAGCTGCGCGCGCAGATGCAGTTTGAGCTTGCCGATTTGCAAGACAAGGTTGGCATTACCTTCATCACCGTAACGCATGATCAGGATGAGGCGCTGTCAATGGCGAGCCGGATTGGCGTGATCAACAAGGGGCAAGTTGCGCAACTCGCAACGCCGTCTGACTTGTATGAATATCCCGCCAACCGCTTCGTTGCTGATTTCATTGGCTCGGTAAATATTTTCGAGGGCAAACTGAGCGTTGATGAGCCCGAGCGTGCGGTGGTTGACTGCCCCGAAATTGGCAAAATCTATCTCAACCACGGTGTTACTGGCCCGCACGAGGCAAGCGTCTGGGCAGCGGTTCGCCCCGAAAAAATGATGCTTTGCAAACTCGGCGAAGCGGTGGGCCGCGACGCGCCCGAGGGGCATAATGTCGCAAGCGGCGTCATCAAGGGCATGTCGTACCTTGGCGATTGCACGCTTTATGAAGTGATGCTCGATAGCGGCCGGATGATTCGTGTCAGCCGCGCGAACCTCTCACGGTTCGATCAGGAGGATTTCACTTGGGATGACAAGGTGTCGCTTAGCTGGCATCCGTCAAGTCCGGTTGTGTTGCTCGCCTAACCCGCCGTCTTTGCGCGCTCAATGCACTCGATGATGATCCGCTTGGCGGTTGCGGCGTCGCCCCAGCCTTTGAGTTTGGCCCATTTTCCGGGTTCCAAATCCTTGTAATGCTGGAAAAAATGTTCAATCTGCTGTGTCACAATTGGCGGCAAATCGTCAGTCGAATTTACCTCGGAATAATAAGGGAAGGTCGTATCAACGGGCACAGTGATCAGCTTCTCATCGCCGCCTTTATCATCATCCATCAGGAGTACGCCAACGGGGCGCACGCGAATGACGGCGCCGGGCACAATCGGTGATCGCGCTATGACAAGCGCATCAAGCGGATCGCCGTCCTCACCAAGCGTATGCGGGATGAAGCCGTAATTGGCGGGATAACGCATTGAAGTGTGGAGGATGCGGTCAACGAACAGCGCGCCGCTCGCCTTATCAATCTCATATTTCACCGGCTCGCCGCCAATCGGCACTTCGATGACGACGTTCAGGCTGTCAGGCGGATTATCCCCCGCCGGGATCAGATCGATTCTCATGAGGCAGCGATAGCAGGCGATGAGCGCGCCCGCGACATAAATTGCTTCAACCCTTGGCATTCTGCGGTTAGGCTGCCAGCATATTTGCTGGGGAGCCATCCATGTACCGCTTTTTTATTGCCGTTTCGCTGATTGTCGCTACGCCTGCCACCGCCAAAACGACTTACATTACCGCTGACCGGATGGTTGATGTCCTGACGGGCAAGGCAGTTGAAAAGCCGCTGATCATAATCACTGACGGGCGCATCACGGCCATCGGCAAACAGGGCGACACGCTCCCCAAGGGTGCTGACGTCACTGACTTTGCGGGCAAAACCCTGCTCCCCGGCCTGATCGATATGCACGTCCATCTCGATTCGCTCGCTGAGATTGGCGGCTATAACGGCTTGCAATATACGGATAGCTTCTGGGGGATGGCTGCGGTCAAGAATGCGCGCGAGATGCTGATGGCGGGCTTCACCACCGTTCGCAATGTCGGATCGTCGGGCTACAATGATGTTGGTTTGAAGCAAGCCATTGATGAAGGTTACGCCGTCGGCCCGCGCATTGTTCCCGCCGCTTACGCGCTGGGTGCGACGGGCGGGCACTGCGATGAAACGTATCTGCCGCCCTCGTTCAATCGCAAGAGTCCAGCGGTTGGCGACGGCGTTCAGCAGCTTCGTCAGCGGGTGCGTGAACAGCGCAAATACGGCGCGGAAGTGATCAAGGTTTGCGCCACCGGCGGCGTCTTCTCGCGCAATACCGAGCCGGGTCAGCAGCAGCTTTCGGTTGAGGAACTCACCGCAATTGCTGATGAAGCGCATCAGTGGGGTCTGAAAGTCGCCGCACACGCGCACGGGGCGGAAGGGATCAAGGCGGCCATTCGCGGCGGGATTGATACGATTGAACATGCCAGTCTTGTTGATGATGAGGGGATCAAGCTCGCGGTTGAACGCGGCACTTATTTCAGCATGGATATTTTCAACACCGATTATACGCAGGCCGAAGGCGCGAAGAACGGCGTGCTTCCCGATAATCTGCGCAAAGACCGTGAGATTGCACAGATCCAGCGTGACAATTTCCGCAAAAGCCACAAGGCAGGGGTGAAGATGGTGTTCGGATCGGACGCAGGGGTGATGCCGCACGCGACTGCTGCTGGCCAGTTCAGATATATGGTTGAATATGGCATGACGCCTTTGCAAGCGATCCAGGCCGCAACGCGCAACGCGGCGCAAGCGCTTGGCCGCGAAAGGGATGTCGGCGCGATCGCGGTTGGCCGCTACGCCGATATGATTGCGGTTTCGGGCGATCCGCTTAGTGATGTCCGCACGCTCGAAAAGGTTGATGTCGTGATCAAGGGTGGTGCGGTGGTCAAGGGTGGCAAATAAGGCCGCGCGGAACCGCCGCCTGATCATCGTCGCGCTGATCTGCGCCGCGCTTGCGCTCGCCATCGGATTCGCGGTGAGCATGGGCATCGGCAAGGCGCTTGACCGCGAAATACTCGCCAGCGTGGCGCTGCGTTCGGGGCGAGATAGCGGCACGCTGATCAGCCTGTTCCAGTGGATCACATGGCTCAGCGATTCGGCGCAGCGCACTGGCATGGTGTTGCTCACCGCCGCATGGTTGGTGTGGAAAGCGCGCCGCCGCGCCGCACTTATCATCATCGTCGTGCCGATCCTTGCCGGGGTCACCAACAGCCTGCTCAAGGAAGCGTTCGCCCGCGCGCGACCCGATATCGTTCCGCACCTCGATAACATCGGCAATCTGGCATACCCAAGTGGCCACGCAGCGAATGCCGTTGCGTTCTTCCTGCTCGCGGCGCTGATCCTTGCCACCAAGCGCCCAGTGCTGTGGCGCAGTGTGGCGGTTGTGCTGGCGCTTTTGATCGGCACATCGCGCGTGTTGCTCGGCGTGCATTGGCCGAGTGACGTGATCGGCGGCTGGCTCTGGGGCATGGCCTTCGCGCTCATCGGCTGGTGGGCGGTAATGCGGATGGAGGCGAAAACGCGCTTAAAGTGACAAAGTACCACATGTAACGCGGTTTTTCTGTCACCTTATGTCACCTTTGCGGCTGTTCCGCTAAACCGATCCTCTCCAGGTGCTGGCCCCCTAAGTTGTGCGGTCACCAATTGGCCATCCATCCCGTGCCCGATCTCGACCGCGCCGCCCAGTTTGAGCGTGATCGTCGTGACGCCGTTGATCGCGCGATCCATCATATAATCAAACAACCGCGCACGGCCTGAAGAGAGGGCGATATCCCAAGCGCGGGCAAAGCTTTTGGCGTCTTCACGGTTGCGAAGCTTATATGCCGAATTGCGCGAAATCTGGATCATCTTTGCGGCGGCATCAACCGATCCTACAACCGCTAGCGCCATGATAAATTGCCGCTGTCGTTCAGGCGTCCAGCCATCATAGCGATTACGCGCCATCGGCACAGGGGTGAAAGTCGGGGCGATAGTTTCGCCGGGGGCGAGCGGGGGTGATCTGTATGTCATGATCAGAACATAGTATGAACATGAGGGTTTGGCAAGTGGGATTTTTAGGGTAAGGTGGCAGCCCGGTAACATTGACTTTAAGAGAAGATCAAGTCATACTCATAGTATGAAAATCGCCATTTCGCTTCCTGATGATATTTTTGCCGAGGGTGAGGCTTTGGCGCGGTCGCTCAAAACCTCGCGGAGCCAGCTTTATGCGCGCGCGCTGCGTGAATTTGCGTTGCGGCAAAATCCTGACGGATTGACTGAGGCGGTGAACGCGGCACTTGCCGAGGCTGGCGATGAGGCCACAGATTTCAACCGCGCCGCCGCCCGCCGCGCGTTCGCCGCAACAGAGTGGTAAGGCCGCGCGCTTGCACGCTTTGATAAGGCGGGGCGATATCCTCTGGGCAGACCTTGGCGAGCCGCGCAGTTCCGAACCCGGCTCCCGCCGCCCCGTGCTGGTGATACAGGCCGACGCGATCAACCGCAGCCGCATCGCCACGATCATCTGTGTGCCGCTGACCAGCAACGTCAAATTCGCGCAGATGCCGGGCAATGTCCTGCTCAAAGCGGCGGATACCGGGCTAGATCGGGCCTCAGTCGCCAATGTTACCCTGATCACCACCATCGACCGCGACAGTCTTGGCGAATGGGCGGGGGCGGTTCCAGAACGGCGATTGCAGCAGGTGTTTGA
>JAYUIX010000176.1:0-1668 GCA_043765635.1 Sphingomonadales bacterium | reverse complement strand
CGAACGCAAATGCGCCTTCCTGATCATCCTTGCCGAATTTGACGACGCCAGCACCCTTGGTGCGGTTGCGCCCTTCGGTATCAACGACAGGACTACCTTTGCGAAAGCCGATGGAAACCGCCGCATTACCAGTGATCACCCCGCCAAGCTGTTCGGCAATCGCGCTTAATCGCTGTGCCAGATCACCCGTGGCCGACTCCGCCGCACGCTTGCGCGCGCCGCTATTGCCAGTTGCTTTGCCAGCGCCAAGTTCGCCGCCGTCAAAACTCAGCGATGATGAGCCTGTTTTTGCTTTCTTGAGCGCACCACCGATAAATGATCCGATCACTGAACCGACCGCATCAAGACCCGGAATGGCTGTTGCGGCCGTCAAGCCTTTGCCCGCCAGCGATCCTATGCCAGCGCCCGTTTTCGATCCGCGCACCCCGAGCAGGTTGGTGACGCCCGTGCCAAACTGGATGCCTTTGAGGACGGTATCGATCGCGCCGCTGATGCTCTTGGCAAAGTTACCACTGTCGCCAAACACATCCTCAAACAAATCTTTGAGCGGCTTGACGATGTCTTTGCAGAGATCCTTCAGCCCGCTGCCAAACTCACCCTCTTTATTGCCGATCAGCCGCAGTAACCCTTCGGCCTTGCTCCCGATCCGGTCACCAAAGAGCGCTGCAATATCCTCAACCGCGTCACGCCCCGAACGCCTGAACGCCTTGGCCCCCTTGGTGCCCGCGTCTTCCAATCGGCCCGCGAATATCTTGCCAATGTCGCTCGCGACCTTCTCTTGCTTGGCGGCTTCGCGCAGGCGATCACCCTC
This sequence comes from Sphingomonadales bacterium, assembly GCA_043765635.1. Taxonomy (GTDB): domain Bacteria; phylum Pseudomonadota; class Alphaproteobacteria; order Sphingomonadales; family Sphingomonadaceae; genus Aquisediminimonas. The sequence goes on along the minus strand of JAYUIX010000176.1, from coordinate 857 downwards.
AAATTTGGCAATCCCGCCGTCCGCGACCGAGCGGCCCTCAAGTGCGGCAATCTCACGAAGCGCCTTGGCATAAACGGCCGCTGAGTCGCCAAGCAATCCGTACTGGCGGTTGAGTGCGTCCAGATCGGCGCGCTTGGCATCGTCAAAATCAAGCTTGGCTGCAGCGCGAAACTGATCGGCGCGCGCCTTATCAATCCCGCCGCCTTTAATCCCGGCCTTTTCGAGTTCGGCAATCTCGCGCAGTGTCGCTTCATAATCTTTGGTCGCGGCCAACACTGGATCATATTTGCGTGCCAGCCCGCCAAGCGCGCTTTCAATCGCGCGCGCCGCCGCCTCGGCCTCGCGCGTCTCTTTCGCCAGTTCAGCCGCTGCCTTTTTGCGCTGGCGTTCGGCTTCGCTTGCCTCCTTACTCGCAGCACGAGAGCCAGCGGCCAGACCCCGCTGTTCTTCGCGTTGCTGTTTGATGCCACCCGCCGCCCGAATTTGCTTATCAGCGTAAAGGCCGGCCAACCGATCAATCTCGCGCTGATCTTTTACGCCCGCATCTCTGGCAATCTTACGGCCGTCATCAAGGAAGCCCTTGAACTTTGTGCCAACCGGCCCGACCGAGATCGCGCTTTCGGCACGTCGCGAGGCAGCAAGCCCGCCGTTAATCTGATCGCTAAGCGCCCTGTCACGCGCCCGCGCCGCATTAAGTTCAGCCTTAGCTGCGAGAAGCGAGGATAGCTTGCCACTAAATTGCGCCGACGCGCCAATACCGATTGTGTCGGTAAGTGATTTTTTCTTGAGCGCGATCGCTTCTCCGCGCAACCGGACGACATCAGCCTCCACCACCGATGTGTTGCGTGGAGCTTCAC
>JAYUIX010000175.1:0-16350 GCA_043765635.1 Sphingomonadales bacterium | reverse complement strand
GAAGGCCATCACGTCGGAAAGCTGCTCAAAACTAATGTGGCGCTCGGCCATTTTGCGCCAGATCGAATAAGGATGCTTTTCGCGACCAATCACATCGGCCTCAATCCCACCGCGTGACAGCAGCAGCTTGATCCCCGAACTGATCCGCGCGATCCGATCACCGCCGCCGTCTTGTAATTGCTCAAGCCGCTTTGTGATCGAGGCATAAGCTTCGGGTTCAAGCTGTTGAAATGCCAGCGTTTGCATCTCATTCATAAATTCATACATGCCGATCCGCTCAGCCAGCGGGGCATAAATATCCATGGTTTCCTTGGCGATGCGCCGCCGCTTTGCCTCATCCTTGATATAATGCAGCGTGCGCATATTATGCAGGCGATCAGCAAGTTTAACGAGCAACACGCGGATATCATCTGAAGTCGCGAGGAAGAATTTACGCAGATTCTCCGCTGCGCGCTCATTATCGGTCAGCGCCTCAAGCTTGGAGAGCTTGGTAACCCCGTCAACTAACCGCGCGATATTTTCGCCGAACTTGGCCGTAATTTCCTCATGTGTTGTGAGCGTGTCTTCGATGGTATCATGCAGGATTGCGGTGGCTATCGTCTGATCATCAAGCCGCAGGTCAGTCAAAATCCCCGCAACTTCGATAGGGTGACTGTAATAAGGATCGCCTGATGCGCGTTTTTGCGAGCCGTGTTTCTGCATCGAAAACACATAGGCGCGGTTGATCAGCGCCTCATCAGCGTCAGGATCATAGGCCTTGACCCGTTCAACCAGTTCATATTGCCTGAGCATCGTTCAAGAGTGGGTGGCACCGCGCGGATATGCAAGTGTTTTTGGATTGAGATTGGTGGTAAGGGCTAACTGACGCAAAGGAGCAACACCGTGTCGCTGACCATCGACGCTGAAATCGCTACGCTGTTACGTGAGACCCGCACCATTGCTATGGTTGGCGCATCCAACCGACCCGACCGTGCGAGTTACGGCGTGATGGGGTTTCTGTTGGCCAAAGGATATCATGTGATCCCGGTTAACCCAGCGCTTGCCGGGGAAACGATCCACGGTGAGAGGGTATTGGCCTCGCTCGCCGAAATCGGCAAACCAATCGACATGGTCGATATATTCCGCAACAGCGAAGCCGCAGGTGCTGTGGTTGATGAAGCGATTGCGGTGGGCGCGAAGTCAGTGTGGATGCAGTTGGGGGTGAGCAACGAAGCGGCTGCGACGCGAGCTGAGGCGGCGGGGCTAAAAGTGGTAATGGATCGTTGCCCCAAGATTGAGATAGGGCGGCTGGGGTTGTAAAACTTGCGGTAGCGCGCTACCTAATGAGTATGAATGATTTAAGCCCAGAGCGTATCGACAAGTTCCGTACCTACCGTGCGCGCAAAAAGGCCGCCGGTCTGCGCGAAGTGCGGATGTGGGTGCCGGATGTGAATGCGCCTGAGTTCCAACAGGCGCTTGATGCGCAAATCGAGCGGATCAACACATCTGAAGACGAACGTGAGGTGATGATCTTCTGCGAGGCTCATGCCGCAGAAGTATGGGACAGGCTCGATTGAAGCGAGGCGATGTGATCAAGGCGGTTCTGCCGGGCGAATATGGCAAGCCGCGCCCCTGCTTGGTTATTCAGTCCGACAGACTAGAAAAGCTGGATAGCGTGATATTGTGCCCACTGACCAGCGATCTTGAGACTGACGGGCCTACGCGCTTTGCCGTTACGGCAGGCGGTGAGGGCGGGTTGATGAAGGACTCGCTCGTCATGGTGGATAAGGTAACCGCTGTCTCGCGATCACGCTGTCGCGAACATATCGGAAAATTTGATGCGGCCATGATGCAGCAGATTGATGCGAGATTGGCGTTTGTGATTGGATTGATGGATTGAAGCTTTGTTATTGATCAATGAATTGACGCAAAGTAATCTTTGCCCCTTCGTGTGAACCAAATTTCCAACGCGTCATCCGCCGAAACATTGAAGTGGCTCACGCAAAGGCGCGAAGAATAGAATTATGATTAGCGCGTCACCCCGGCGGAGGCCGGGGTCGTTTTGATGTTGTACTCAATCCTCTAGCGACCCCGGCCTCCGCCGGGGTGACGAATTGGCCTAAGCCCTAACTTCCTCGACAACGCCCACGCTATTCATCCGCAGCGCCTTCAGCACGCTTTCAACAATCGCGTCGGCGTCGAGGCCAGCGTCGGCGTATTGCTTGATTGGATTGTCATGTTCCTGGAACTTATCGGGCAGTCTCAGGGTCCGGAGTTTTAGGCCGCCGTCGATCAGGCCTTCGTCGCTTGCCAGCGTCAGCACGTGCGCGCCGAAGCCGCCGATGCTTGCCTCTTCGACGGTGACCGCGACTTCGTGCGACGTGAGCAGCTTGCGGATCAAGGCAACATCAAGCGGCTTTGCGAAACGCAGGTCGGCGACCGTGGTTGAAAGCCCCTTGGCCTCCAAACGGTCAGCCGCCTTGAGTGCCTCCTCCAATCGCGTGCCAAGCGAGAGGATCGCGACTTTTTTGCCGTGGCGCACAATCCGGCCTTTGCCAATCTCCAAGCGCTCAAGCACTTCGGGTATCGCCACGCCCGTACCGTTACCACGCGGATAGCGCATCGCGATTGGCCCGCTGTCATGGCAAGCGGCAGTGTAAGTCATATGCGCCAGCTCAGCCTCATCGGCCGCCGCCATCACGACGAAGTTGGGCAGCGTGCAAAGATAGGCAAGGTCAAACGACCCGGCATGGGTACTGCCGTCAGCGCCAACCAACCCGGCGCGGTCAATCGCGAAACGGACGGGGAGGTTCTGGATCGCAACGTCATGCACTACCTGATCATAAGCGCGCTGGAGGAAGGTTGAGTAGATCGCGCAGAATGGTCGCATCCCTTGCGCTGCCAATCCTGCCGCAAACGTCACCGCATGTTGTTCGGCAATGCCAACGTCAAACGCGCGGGTGGGATGCGCGGCGGCGAATTTATCAACGCCAGTACCGCTTGGCATCGCGGCGGTAATCGCGACAATCCGGTCATCAGTATTGGCGAGCTTGGCAAGCGTTTCGCCAAACACATTCTGATAGGCTGGCGGCCCGCCACCCGGCCCCTTGTCCTGCTTGCCCGTGACGACATCAAATTTGACGACCCCGTGATATTTGTCGGCTGCGGCTTCTGCGGGGGCGTAACCATGGCCTTTTTTGGTAACGACATGAATCAGGCACGGCCCTTCGGCGGCATCGCGGACATTTTCGAGAACAGGGATCAGGTGATCAAGATTATGCCCGTCAATCGGCCCGACATAATAAAAGCCAAGCTCCTCAAACAAAGTGCCGCCCATCGCCATCCCGCGCGCGAAGGTATCGGTTTTGCGCGCGGCAATATGCAGCGGTTCAGGCATTTTGCGCGCCAGCCGCTTGGCGACTTCGCGCAGTTCAAGGAAGGGCCGCGATGATACAATCCGCGCGAGATAGGCGCTTAGCCCGCCCACGGGCGGTGCGATTGACATGTCATTGTCATTGAGGATCACGATCAGGCGATTGCCAGCCTGCGCGGCATTATTCATCGCCTCATAGGCCATGCCTGCGCTCATTGAACCATCGCCGATTACCGCAATGCCCTTACCGGGTTTGCCCGCAAGCTTGTTTGCCACCGCAAAGCCGAGTGCCGCGCTGATTGAGGTTGAACTATGTGCCGCGCCGAACGGATCATATTCGCTTTCGGTGCGCTTGGTAAAGCCCGAGAGCCCGCCGCCGGTGCGGATCGTGCGAATACGGTCACGCCTTCCAGTGATGACTTTGTGCGGATAGCATTGATGGCCAACATCCCAGACAAGCTTATCATCAGGCGTATTGAAGACATAATGGATCGCGGTGGTGAGTTCTACCACGCCAAGCCCGGCACCCAAATGCCCGCCTGTCACTGAAACCGCAGAAATCACCTCAGCACGCAATTCATCGGCAAAGTCGCGAAGCTGTTCGGGTTTCAAGGTGCGGAGGTCAGCGGGGAACTTGACCGTGTCAAGCAGCGGAGTGTGCGGTTTGGTTGACATGCTTACTGTCTAATCTCTTTGACTCTATTTGAGAAGGGGGTTTGTATCGTACTGAACGCTAGGGTTTCAGCCGCAATCGCTGCATGTGCCGCGCACTTCAATGACCGGGCGCACAGGCGCAAATCCAGCGTTGGTCGCCGCCGCACGAACGCCGTTGGAAAGCACGTCATCATCAAGGTGCGTCGTCTGCCCACAGGCATCGCAGACGAGGAAGATGCAATCATGCAGGCAATCGGGATGTGCATTGGCGATGTAAGCGTTGGCGGTTTCAACGCGGCGCGCAAGGTTTGCTGCGACGAAAATATCGAGGATGCGGTAGACGCTGTTTGCCGCAACGCGTTTGCCGCGCGCCTTAGAAACAGCATCAGCAATGTCATAGGCCGAGGCGGGTTTATCAAAGCCAGACAGCACGCCGAACACTATGCTGCGCATTTCAGTCCACTGCTCGCCCGCGCGCAATAACGCGGTTCGCGCAGCCTCAGTAAGCGATTCGCCGTGGTGAAGGGTGTGATTATGAGATGCCATAACCCGAAGTTAGGCGCTTGGTGGCGCGGGCGCAAGCGCAGCTAGTTTACTGCGCGTCGGTTTAAGTCATGCCCAAGCGCTACGATCAGCACGCCGAGGATCGAATAGATTGCCTCTCCGCCGCCTTCATGCGGCAGCGTGAGCGCGCCGGCCATCACGCCAAGCCCGAGCGAGCCAACCCAAGCGGGCAAGGCATAGCCGTGCGCGATAACGCCGCGACTAAGCGCGAGCGCGGCCAATCCCATCGCCAGCACCAAGCCGATTTCATGAAAAGCAGGGTGCAGAAACACGCTTCCCGCCGATGCCACAAACGTCAGCACCACCGCAGTTGCAAGACAGTGCGCAAGGCAAAGCCCTGAAAGGCCAATCGCCATTTTATCAAGACTATAACGGTGAAGCGCGTTCGAAAGCACGTGTGATTCCCTTTGTGATGAGATGTTATGACACGGGTAAAGCAAAGTTACAATATCTCATTTCGGGGGGGGTGGGGTGGAGGGGCAGCTATCAACGCACGCAAACTGCCTAGGCTTTACCCCCTCGCACTAACCGGCTCCTCCACCAGCTTTGCTGGTTCCCCTCCCCGTTCCGAGGAGGAATTAGCGCCTTGCACCCTGCGTCATATCCACCGATAGTGCGGGAATAAAAACGGGCTTTTGGGAGAAGCATATGTCAGCAACCACGCCAATCGATATAAGCGCGTCTGGCGCGGGCGAGCTCAGCCGTTCGCTCAAATCGCGCCATGTTTCGATGATTACGTTTGGCGGGATTATTGGCGCGGGGCTGTTTGTTGGGTCTTCAACCGCGATTGGCAGCGTCGGCCCGGCAGTGGTGATCAGTTATGCGCTCGCTGGGTTCCTCGTACTGCTGGTGATGCGGATGCTGTCCGAAATGGCGATTGCGATGCCGGGGACGCAGACTTTTCCTGATTTTGCGCGCGCTGGCGTCGGCAATTGGGCGGGGTTTCTGGTCGGTTGGCTCTATTGGTATTTCTGGGTGGTGGTGATTGCGATTGAGGCGATTGCGGGCGCGAAAATCATTGTTGACTGGTTCCCGCAATTTGAGGTGTGGCAGGTCGGCGTTGTCCTGATGGCGATCCTGACGGCGGTGAACCTGATGTCGGCGCGCAGCTACGGCGAATTTGAATTCTGGTTTGCCTCAACCAAGGTCATCGCGATCATCGTGTTTATTCTGGTGGTTGGCGCTTATGCAACCGGAATTACCTCGCCAACGGGTGCAACTTTCTCAAACCTTACCGTGCACGGCGGGTTCGCGCCATTCGGGGTGACTGCGATTTTGGTCGGGGTTTCAACGACGATCTTCTCACTGTGCGGCGCTGAAATTGCGACGCTGGCCGCCGCTGAGTCCGAGGAAGGATCGAAGACGATTGCAAAGATGACGATTTCGGTCTCGCTGAGGATATTGATCTTTTTCGTGCTGTCGATCCTGCTGATCGTGTCAGTCGTGCCGTGGAACGAGATTCAGCCCGGTGTTTCGCCTTTTGCGCATACGCTGCGGCAAATGGGCTATCCGGCGGCGGATTTGATCATGAATGCAATTGTGCTTGTCGCGGTGCTCTCGTGTCTCAATTCAGGAATTTATATCACGTCGCGTGCGATGTTTGGTCTGGCGAAAAATGGCGAAGCGCCGCAATCCTGTGTGCAACTGAGCCGGAGCAAAGTGCCGATGCGTTCGATCCTGATCGCGAGCCTGTTCAGCTACGGTGCGCTTGCCGCTTCGGTGTTTTCGCCTGACCGGGTGTTTAATTTCCTAGTCAACGCTTGCGGCGCGGTGATGCTGTTCATTTATCTGCTGATCGCCGTGGCGCAGTTGCGGTTGCGCGCGAAGTTTGAGGCGGAAGCGCCTGAACGGCTAGAGGTCAAAATGTGGTTCCATCCTTATGGTACTTGGGCCGCAATTGCGGGGATGGCGGCTGTCCTCATCCTCATGGCCACGTCAGAAAAACACGCGATTGAGCTATGGACAAGCGTGATCGTGACATCGTGCTTCATGATCGGCTATTGGCTGCTCAAGCGCACAAAATCGGGAGCGTAAGATGAAATTTGAGAATGATCCGCTCGCGGCGTTCTGGATGCCGTTCACTGCGAACCGAGCGTATAAAGCGCATCCGCGGCAGCTCGCGAGTGCGAAGGATATGCATTATGTGACCGATCAAGGCGATATGATCCTCGATGGCACGGCCGGGCTGTGGTGCGTGAACGCAGGTCACTGCCGCGCGCCAATTGTCGAGGCAATTCGCAAGACGGCGGGTGAGCTTGATTTCGCGCCTGTTTTCCAGCTTGGCCACCCGCTCGCGTTTGAATTGGCGACGCGGTTGGCGCGGTTGATGCCTGAAGGGCTTGACCGGATTTTCTTCACCAATTCAGGGTCGGAATCAGTTGATACTGCGCTCAAAATCGCACTCGCGTATCAGCGCGCGCGCGGGCAGGGGACACGCACTCGGTTGATTGGGCGTGAGCGTGGCTATCACGGCGTCGGCTTTGGCGGGATTTCGGTTGGCGGGATTGTGAACAACCGGCGGCAATTTGGCACGCTGCTCACTGGCGTTGATCATATGTCACACACCCACAATCTGGAGCATAATGCTTTTTCGCGGGGGCAGCCCAAATGGGGTGCGCATCTGGCTGATGATCTTGAGCGCATTGTTGCGCTACACGGTGCTGAAACGATTGCGGCGGTGATTGTTGAGCCGATGGCGGGTTCGACCGGGGTGCTGATCCCGCCGGTTGGTTATCTTGAGCGGTTGCGCGAGATTTGTGATCGGCACGGCGTATTGCTGATCTTTGACGAGGTGATCACTGCCTTTGGCCGCGTTGGCGGGGCGACCGCGGCGGGTACATTCGGCGTTAAGCCTGACATGATTTGCATGGCCAAAGGATTGACCAATGCCGCCGTGCCGATGGGTGCGGTCGCAGTGCGCCGCTCAGTTCATGATGCGATTGTTGAAGGCGCGGCAGACGGGATTGAGCTGTTCCACGGCTATACATATTCGGGGCACCCGCTGGCTGCTGCGGCTGCGATTGCCACGCTTGACCTCTACCGGGACGAGGGGCTGTTTGACCGTGCGACTGAGCTTGGCAGGTATTGGGAGGATGCAGTGCACAGCCTGCGCGGCAAACCCCATGTGATCGATGTGCGCACCATCGGGCTGGTTGCCGGGATTGAACTTGAACCCCGCCCCGGCGCGCCGACCAAGCGCGGCACTGCACTGTTCCAGAAATGCTTTGATGCTGGCCTGCTCGTCCGTGCGACGGGCGACACGATTGCACTGTCGCCGCCGCTGATCCTTGAAACCGGGCATATTGATGAAATGGTTGGGCGCATCGGCGAGCTTATCGCGACGGTTGATTAGCCAGCCTCGGCTGCGGCCCAAAGTGCGTCAAAGTCAGCGTCGGTTACTGGAATGCGAACAAGCGGCCCCGATTGCGCGTTGGCAGCGCATTGGCTTGCGCGTTTATTCTCCTCAACTTTGAAATCAGCGCCCGTCGCCCAGATGCGCATGGCAATTCCCTCTGCGGATTTGGCTTTCGTATTGTCAAATACTGAGCAGCGGTTGCCACCAGCGTCGCTTATCGAGGCGCGGATGTTAAGCGAGCGGGCCTTGTCCTTGCGAACAAGCATATAGGATGATGAAGACGCGGCTAAAATCGGCGCAAGCGCTGGAGTATCAGAACCTGTGCTGACAAACGGCGTGTCATTGCTGACGTAAAGTGCCTTGCCGCCACGTTCGAGCGGTTTTGCGCGCAGCATTTCAGTAATAAGAATATCGCGCCGCTCGTTCATTTCCTTGGCGAGGCATTCGCGCGCGGTTGCTTCATCCTTTGTAACGCAGCTTTCAAGAACGGCTTGATAGGATGTTTGGGCGGAGGAAGGCTTTGATCCGTTTCCTGCCGAGCCTTGATAAAGCGTGTCGACATCACGGTGAAGCCTTGAGAGGCTGCCTTGCGAAGGCTCGCAAATAGTGCGGAGCAGCGGCGTCGCGGGCGAAGCGCAACTGTCGGCACCCGTATTTGCCACCTTCGTCCGAAGTGTCATGAAATCGGCTGGGCTAATCGCAGTGGTTCTGCGGCCAGAGCGCAGGGTGATCGGCCCACTGATCGTTGCGCCATCAAACTGGGTGATTTGATCAAGCCCAATTTCAGTTTTGTTGAGCTTTGCACCTGTAAAAACCGTGTCCCAGAACGCGAAGCTTGAAAGCTTTGCCTCGCTCAAGTCAGTTCCGCGCATGCTGATCCGTTTGCGATCAAATGGGCATCCGTCAGTAGCGGTGACGCCGCAGACAAAGCGAAATCCGATCATCTGGGCATTATCAAGAGTGAGGTTGGCCATGCTTGCACTCCAGCCACCATCAAGCTGGCCAAAAACGAGACGCGCGCCGCTGGCGTTGACATTCGCCAGTGTGGCGTTGCGAAAAAGGACGCTGTCAAACACAACCTGATCAAACCGGGCACCTGTCAAATCAGCATCAATAAAACCGATGCCAAGCCCTTTGGTGCGCGTCCAGACCGTGTTCACAAGCTTCGTGCCGCGAAAACAAACGCCCGATAAATCAACCGCGCCAACATTTTGTCGTGACAGGTCGCCACCTTCAATCACAATAATTTGCCCGACAGGCGCAGTTTTGCGCAGCGCTGCAACTGCTGCAAATGTTCGAAACTTTCGCCCATCAATCGCTGCGGGCAAAACCGCGCCAGTGCCATCAACAAGCCCCGCACCAAGGCGGCAACTGCGCGCGACTGGCGGCGCGGTGTTGGGCCCGGGTATGATGACGACATTGGTTGGCGAAGCGACCTGTGCCATCAAAGCAATTGCTGAAACTAACGACATTTCAATTTCCCCACGACAACCCGCAATCAAAGCCAGATTCGCTTGACAGATGCCGTGCACTTTCATTTTTGAGACACTGGTTGAAAATTATCAATTTAGCGCACCCGATATATATTCTTATGGCATTTAATTCTGACAATTTCGCAATTACCACATCATAACCGATAAACTGCGATTAACAGCACAGTTTTTAACTGATTTGGCAGCATTAACGATACTTGCCCTACTGCTCTGGAACGCCTAGCAGTGCGCCCATGACTGATGCGATGCCCCGTCTGAGTGATCAGTTTGGCCGTCACATCAGTTATGTGCGGCTTTCGCTCACTGATCGCTGTGATATGCGGTGCCGCTACTGTATGGCCGAAGATATGGTATTTCTGCCTAGGGCGGAAATTCTTTCGCTTGAGGAAATTTTCACGCTTGCTGCGAAATTTGTTGATCGTGGGGTAAAACGAATCCGGCTGACGGGTGGGGAGCCACTCGCGCGGCGCGGCGCGGTTGATGTCGCGACAAAGATCGGAGCGCTGCTTGGGCACGGCCTTGACGAACTTACGCTGACAACAAATGCAACGCGACTTGCCGAATATGCGGGTGGCCTGCGCAGCGCTGGGGTCAAGCGGATCAACATCAGTCTTGATACGCGTGATCCCGACAAGTTTCGCCACATTACCCGCACTGGTGACCTGACTCGGGTGCTTGATGGAATTGCCGAGGCTAAGGCTGTGGGTTTCGCGATCAAGATTAACATGGTTGCGCTCAAGGGCATCAATGATGATGATATCGCGCCGATGCTTGCGTGGTGCATAGACCAAGGCTTTGACCTTTCGCTGATCGAAACAATGCCGCTTGGCATGATTGATGATGACCGAGTTGACCGTTTTCTGCCGTTGATCGAGGTAAAGGCCGCGCTCGACAGTCAATTTTCGCTGATTCCAGCGGCGTATAAGACTGGCGGCCCCGCGCGCTATTGGTCAATAGGCGGCACGAACAGCAAATTGGGCTTGATCTCCCCACTTACACAAAATTTCTGTGAAGGGTGTAATCGCATTCGGGTGTCGGCTTCGGGGCAGCTTTATATGTGTCTTGGCCATGATGACCATGTGGATCTGCGCGCGGCCTTGCGCAGCGGCGATCCGGATGCGGTCGACGTGGCGGTTGATCGTGCGCTGCGGACCAAACCGCGTGCGCATGATTTTCATCTCGAAACGCCGGCGACACAGCGGCATATGAATGTGACAGGCGGATGAGCGGAGAGCCACGGCGGGCATTGCTCGCCTCACCAACAGATGACGCGCAGGCAGCGGCGAGCAAGCTGCACGAACGCAAGGATTGGGTCAGCCTTGCTGAGGCTGATATGGTTGTGGCGCTAGGCGGCGATGGGTTCATGCTCCAAGTGCTGCATTCGATGCTTGAGACGCGGCGGATACTTCCAGTGTTCGGAATGAACCTTGGGACGGTCGGCTTCTTGATGAATGAGTGGCAGGAAAAGGGGCTTGATGCGCGCATCAACCGCGCCAAACGCTTTAGCGTATTTCCACTGCGGATGGATGCTGAGACCGTGGACGGCCAGCATATCTCGCTGCCCGCGATCAATGAAGTCTCGCTGTTGCGCGAAACGCGGCAAACGGCAAAGCTTGAAATCGTGCTCAATGACCGGGTGGTCATGCCTGAACTCGTGTGTGACGGCGTTCTGGTGTCAACGCCTGCGGGGTCGACCGCGTACAACCTGTCGGCGCAGGGGCCGATCTTGCCGCTTGACTCGCGGTTGCTGGCGCTTACGCCGATCAGCCCGTTTCGCCCGAGGCGTTGGCGCGGCGCGATCCTGCCCGAAAGCGCAAAGCTCGAAATCCGCGTGCTTGATGCGATCAAGCGGCCAGTGAGCGTCGTTGCCGATCAACGCGAAGTGCGCGACGTGATGACAGTAAAGGTCGTGATTGACCGCACCGAAACGCTCACACTGATGTTCGATCCCGAACATGCGCTTGATGAACGGATTACGATGGAACAATTTATCGCTTAGACGGGTTGCATTTACGCGCGTTCGCGTTATTACCTCCGCTCGCTTCGGCGATATTCCCCGGTAGCTCAGCGGTAGAGCATCCGACTGTTAATCGGACGGCCGATGGTTCGAATCCGTCCCGGGGAGCCACTTTTTCTGGCCATTACCACACTCATTCTTTCGGCGCTTTTGCACTTCGTCTTCGACTTTTTGTCGCTGCCTGCCTAAAAGATGCTGATGTCCGAATCTTTCGATCTTGGTGAACCGCCGCAGCCTGCCTCTGGTCAGGCGTACCGTGTTCTCGCGCGCAAATATCGCCCGCAGCGCTTTTCGGAGTTAATCGGGCAGGACGCGATGGTGACGACGCTTGGCAACGCGATCAAGCGAGACCGGATTGCCCATGCTTTCCTGATGACGGGGGTGCGCGGTGTCGGCAAAACCTCCACCGCGCGGCTGATTGCCAAGGCGCTCAATTGTATCGGCCCGGACGGGCAGGGCGGGCCAACGATTGATCCGTGCGGGCAGTGCGAGCCGTGCGTTGCGATTGCCGAGGGGCGGCATATTGATGTCGTTGAAATGGATGCCGCCTCAAACACCGGGGTTGATGACGTCCGTGAGATTATCGAGGCGGTGCGTTATTCGGCGGTGTCGGCGCGTTACAAAGTGTACATCATCGATGAAGTCCACATGCTTTCCAAAAATGCTTTCAACGCGCTGCTCAAAACGCTTGAGGAGCCGCCGCCGCATGTGAAATTCCTGTTCGCGACAACTGAGGTCAACAAGGTGCCGGTAACGGTGCTTTCGCGCTGCCAGCGTTTTGATCTGCGGCGGATATCAGCCGAAATGTTGGCGACCCATTTTGCGAACATCGTAGCCGCAGAGCAAGTGATGGCCGACACCGAGGCGCTGACGCTGATTGCGCGCGCCGCCGAAGGATCGGTACGTGACGGGCTGTCAATCCTTGATCAAGCGATTGCGCACGCCAGTTTGGATAGCGGCGGCACTGTCACTGCGGCGCAAGTGCGTGACATGCTCGGGCTGTCTGATCGCGGGGCAGTGCGCCATTTGTTCGGGCTGCTGCTTGGCGGAGATGCTCCCGCCGCGATTGCGGCACTGCGCGAACAACGTGATCTCGGGGTTGAACCATCGTCTGTGTTGCGCGGGCTGCTCGATGTGACTCACGGCGCGACGCTTGCCAAGGTCGGCGCGCCCGATGATCCCGCGCAATCGGTTGAAGAGCGTGAGGCGCTGGCAAGCTGGGCAGATGGACTATCCTTCACATTGCTCCACCGGATGTGGCAGTTGCTGCTTAAAGGGCATGATGAAGTGGCGCGCGCGGTTGATCCCAACGAAGCCGCTGAAATGGCTTTGCTTCGGGTCATTCATGCAAGCAGCCTGCCCGATCCAGCCGATATGATCCGCCGAATACAGGCGGGTGAGGTGTTGGCTGTAGCGACACCGGGACAAACATCTCCGGAATCGTCAGGTGGTGCTTCAATGGCTGTATTTCCGGGGGACTTTGCCGGCTTGATTGGCATTCTTGAAGGGGGCGGAAAGCCGCTGCTCGCCCAGCAGCTTCATGATTTTGCGGGATTGGTGCGCTATGCCCCGCCAGAACTTGTAATCCGCGCAACGCGCCCGCTACCAAGCGATTTTACGCGTGATCTGGGTCACGCGCTCAAAACGCTGACTGGCGCTAATTGGCAAGTGACGATGAGTGACGAGGCTGCGGCACTGTCACTCCTTGATCAGGCCAAACAGCAGGAGGATAGCGCTAGGGAAAAAGTTTTGCAGCACCCAATGGTTGTCGCGGCGATGGCCGCTTTTCCCGGTGCTGAACTAATGTTTGAACAACGGAGTGTTACCGCATGAAATCGATTGATGATATCCTCAAAATGGCCGCCAATGTTCAGGAGGAACTGACCAAGGCGCAGGCCAATCTCGAAACGATTGAGGTTGAGGGCGCAAGCGGCGGCGGCATGGTCAAAGTCCGCGCGACCGCCAAGGGCACCATCCGCAGCATCGATATCGACGAGAGCCTGCTCGCAGTTTCCGAAAAGCAAATCCTGGAGGATTTGATCGTCGCGGCCTTCAACGACGCCCGCGCCAAGGCTGACTCGGCATCAAACAGCGAAATGGAAAAAATGACAAGCGGAATGCCGCTGCCGCCGGGGTTCAAACTGCCGTTTTGATGAGGGTCATTTTGATAAACACGCATCAAGCGCATCGCGCTTTACCGCGCTAGTACGGGCTTTGATGCGGTTGCCATATTTGCGGGTGTAGCCTTTGGGCGCGGCGGCATCGCGTTTTTTTGGGAGCGGCAGGATTGCGGCAATCCGTGCCGCTTCCACGCTCGTCATTTGATCAGCATCATGCCCAAAATAGCGCTGGCTGCCGGCGTTGACGCCGTAAGTGCCAATCCCGGTTTCGGCGATGTTGAGATACACTTCCATAATCCGCCGCTTGCCCCAGATATTTTCGATGAGGAGGGTGAAATAGGCCTCAAGGCCTTTACGAAAGAAGCCGCCGCCCTGCCAAAGGAAGGCATTCTTTGCTGTCTGCTGACTGATCGTCGATCCGCCGCGAATCCGCCGCCCGCGCGCATTGTTTTTCATCGCCTTTTGAATGGCTTCACGGTCAAAGCCGCCGTGTGAACAGAATTTTGCGTCTTCAGCGGCGATCACGGCGCGCGCCATGACTGGATCAATCGTATCAATCGACATCCAGTCTTTGCTCAGGCCGCGCCCGGCAACAACATCACCCAACATTGTTGCCGTGATCGGCGGCGGGATGAAACGGTATGCCACCACCCAGAGCAGCGATGCGATGAGCAGATATAAAACCGTCCGCCCTATGAAAAAGCCAAACCGATATACGGGGGTGCGCTTGCTGCGTGATGCCATGCGCTTCATTTAACGCTATCGGCAATGCAATCAAGCCAGCACAATCAAGCCAGCGCCATCATGCCCTTATTACCCGCAATCCGCATGATCGCGGCCTGAAGCTTGTCAAACGCGCGCACCTCGATCTGGCGGACGCGTTCGCGGCTGACGCCGTGAACCTGGCTCAACTCCTCAAGCGTCTTGGGCTCTTCAACCAAGCGCCGTTCAGTCAAAATATGCGCCTCACGAGAATTGAGCGATTCCATCGCCTCGACCAGCATCGCGCGGCGAACCACACGCTCCTGCGTTTCGGCATAAGCCTCATCCTGAAGCGGGCCGCCGTCAACAAGGCTATCCTGCCACTGGCCTTCGCCGTCTTCGTTGAGCGAAACATTGAGCGAGGTATCGCCGCCATTGGCCATGCGGCGGTTCATGCTGACGACTTCAGCCTCGGTCACGCCGAGATCCGTCGCGATTTTCTTGACATTTTCAGGGCTTAGATCACCATCCTCAAACGCTTCAAGATTACTTTTCATCCGGCGGAGATTGAAGAACAGTTTTTTCTGCGCCGCCGTCGTGCCCATTTTGACAAGGCTCCACGAACGCAGAATGAATTCCTGCATCGATGCCTTGATCCACCACATCGCATAAGTGGCAAGGCGGAAGCCGCGATCAGGCTCAAACTTCTTCACGCCCTGCATCAGGCCGATATTGCCTTCCGAAATCAGTTCGGAGACGGGCAAGCCGTAACCACGGTAGCGCATCGCGATTTTCGCAACCAAACGAAGGTGCGAAGTAACCAGCTTTGCCGCCGCTTCAGGATCTTGATGCTCCTGAAAACGCTTGGCCAGCATATATTCCTCTTCAGGCGTCAGCAGCGGGAATTTGCGGATTTCAGAGAGATAACGGTTAAGCCCGGCCTCGCTCCCAAGCGAAGGGATCGTCGCAGGCACGTTCGTGCGCTTCGCAACTGCGGTTGACCTTGGTCTTTTAGCTACAGCTTTCGCAGCCATCGTCTTTCATACTCCCTAAGAATTGCACAACTGCAATCCGATCACATTGTTCATTTTTATAGACGCAATTTGGTGAATAGTCGCTGCATATCAATGGGCATTTTGCTTTCAAATGCCATATTTTTTCGATCAACGGGATGAATGAAACCGATCAACGCCGCATGGAGCGCCTGACGGGCAAATTCTAACTCCCGCAAAATTGGCGCGTGCGCAGCCTTTGTGCGCCCGTAAACTGGATCACCGATGAGTGGATGGTTGATCGACGCCATATGCACGCGCACTTGATGCGTCCGCCCCGTCTCAAGCCGGCATTCGACAAGCGCCGCATCCTTGAGCGTTTCAATCAAACGGTAATGCGTCACGGCACGCTTGCCGCGCCCTTCGGCGCAGATCGCAATTTTCTGGCGATTGGCGGTTGAGCGGGCGAGCGGCGCATCAATCGTTCCGCCACCGCGCAAGGGGATACCCGCCACAATCGCCTGATAACGGCGATCAATGCTGTGATCGGCGAATTGCTTGGCCAGCCCCTCATGCGCGCGGTCAGTCTTGGCCACCACCATAAGTCCCGATGTATCCTTGTCGATCCGGTGGACGATGCCGGGCCGCGCGACCCCGCCAATTCCTGAAAGCCGTCCCGCGCAGTGATGGAGCAGCGCATTGACCAGCGTGCCATCAAAATTGCCCGCCGCCGGGTGAACGACAAGCCCCGCAGGCTTATCAACGATGAGCAGATGATCATCCTCATAAACGATATCAATCGCAATATCCTGCGCCTCATTATGCGCGGGCTTGGGCGTGGGGACGGTCAGGCTGTAAGCAGCCCCCGCCTTCACCTTGGTCGCCGGATCGCGTGTCTCTGGCACATGCCCCGCCGAAATCAGCGCCTTTAACCGCTCGCGTGAAAGCGTCGGCACAAGTGCGGCGAGCGCGCGATCAAGCCGCCAGCCCTGCATTTCGTCGGCGATCACCACGGCCATACTTGTCTCGGCATCATTCATCATCCAAGCATGTGACCATGTTGCTCAGGATATCAAGCAAATCCATCGCCGCGATCCGCGC
>JAYUIX010000174.1:0-63061 GCA_043765635.1 Sphingomonadales bacterium | reverse complement strand
TAACGCGCCGAAAGCTCAACCGCCGACTTGATCGCATCGGGGGTGTACTTCACCTTGTGATGATCCTCAAATGCGCTGCGAAGCCCTGCGAGGATTTTGATTGTATCCTCAATCGTTGGCTCATTCACGTCGATCTTCTGGAAACGCCGCAGCAGCGCGCGGTCTTTCTCGAAATGGTTGCGGAATTCTTTGTACGTGGTTGAGCCGATGCAACGGATCGTCCCGCCGCTTAGCGCTGGCTTCAACAGGTTTGACGCGTCCATTGCGCCGCCGCTGGTCGCGCCGGCACCAATCACCGTGTGGATTTCATCGATGAAGAGAATAGCATCGGGGAGCTTTTCAAGCTCATTTACCACTGCCTTCAACCGCTCTTCAAAATCACCGCGATAGCGGGTTCCGGCAAGCAGCGCGCCCATATCAAGCGAGTAAATCACCGCTGGCAAAAGCACCTCGGGCACATCGCCCTCAATAATCTTGCGCGCCAACCCTTCGGCAATTGCGGTTTTGCCGACACCGGGCTCACCAACATACAGCGGGTTATTCTTTGAACGGCGGCAGAGGATTTGCACCGTCCGGTCAACCTCGGGCCCGCGCCCGATCAGCGGATCGACCTTGCCCTTTTTGGCCTTTTCATTGAGATCAACGCAGAATTGCTTGAGTGCAGACTCCTGCTTGCCCTTGCCTTGCTCGGGCTTTTTTTCTTCCTTCTCTTCAGCGCCCTTAACCTCGCGCGGTTCGGGCGTTTCAACGCCCTTGCCAACGCCGTGGCTGATATAGCTGACCGCATCAAGGCGGCTCATGTCCTGCTGCTGAAGAAAATAGACGGCATAGCTTTCACGTTCGGAAAACAGCGCGACAAGCACATTCGCGCCAGTCACTTCATCACGGCCCGAGCTTTGCACATGGAGGATCGCGCGTTGCACGACGCGCTGAAAACCGCTCGTCGGCGTCGGATCGGTCTGGCCGTCCTGTTTCAAGGCCTCAAGTTCGGTATCAAGATAATGCTTGACCGTTTCACGCAGCTCGTTCGAGTCCACGCCGCACGCGGCCATGACTTTTGAGCCATGCTCATCATCAATCAGCGCGAGCAGCAGATGCTCAAGCGTGGCATATTCATGGCGGCGGGTTGCAGCAGCACCGAGCGCATTATGCAATGTAGTTTCGAGTTCACGGGCAAAAGACGGCATTTCGTCACTCCTTGGAAAACCCAACATCGGGTGCCCGACCCGTTTGATCAAGGGCAATTCATTCAACTAACGCTTGAATAGCGAGTCCGCGCTTGCTCGGTGGTTAACGGCACCCTCAAGCTTTTGCTTAACGCGCAAGGTTTCAAGCGCCAAAATCTCAAGCCTTTCGTGCAATTCTTCAACCGAAAATGGATCAAGATCCTGCCGCGTCATCAGTATCAGTGGATCGGCTGGCTTGCGTGCGAAGATTTCATCCATATCCATAATCAGAAATGTTGACCCGGCGCGCCGCGAAGTCAATAAGGGATAAGTGGTGGCAACAACTGAAATGATGATAGCGATTGATCCTGCGGCCCCCGGCGGCCCCGAAGTGCTGCAAGCCGTTGAACGACCTGTACCAAAGCCTAGCGCTGGTGAAGTGCTGATCAAAGTTGCAGCGGCGGGCGTCAACCGTCCTGACGTGTTGCAACGACGCGGAATGTACGCGCCGCCTGCGGGCGCTTCAAGCGTGCCGGGGCTTGAGGTTGCGGGAGAAATTGTTGGCGTTGGAGAAGGGGTGGACGCATCCGCACTTGGGCGCAGCGTCTGCGCGCTCGTTGCAGGCGGCGGCTATGCGCAATATGCTGTTGCGCCATACGGACAGTGTCTACACGTTCCACCGTCGCTCAGCATGATTGAAGCGGCGGCGATCCCGGAAACGCTGTTCACCGTGTGGACGAACCTGTTTGAGCGGGTTTACGCCGCACCGGGTGAAACTGTGCTTGTCCACGGCGGCACATCGGGCATCGGCACGATGGCGATTGCGCTGTGCAATTTGTTCGGGGTAAATGTGATCGTCACCTGCGGTTCAGCCGACAAATGCGCGCGTGCGCTTGAACTCGGCGCGACCCATGCGATTGATTATTCGGCGTGTGATTTCGTTGATGAGGTTGCGCGGATTACAGGCGGCAAGGGCGTCAACGCTGTGCTTGATATGGTTGGCGGTGATTATGTGCCGCGCAACATTGCCTGCCTCGCCGAAGATGGTCGTCACGTGACTATCGCGGTTCAGCGCGGGATCAAGGCCGAGATCAATGTCGCTGCCGTAATGATGAAGCGGCTTACTTTGACCGGATCAACGCTGCGCCCGCGTTCAGTTGAATTCAAAACGCTGGTAGCGGAAGAACTCCAGCGCGTTGTGTGGCCGCATGTGATCGCGGGCGAACTCAAGCCTGTGATCGATATGACCTTCCCGCTTGCAGAAGCCGCCGCCGCCCATGCGCGAATGGAAGCAGGCGATCATGTCGGTAAGATCGTGCTGGTTGTTTGACCCGCATATATTGCGTCATACTGGGACGATCTGCGGCAAACCGTGCTTGATGCTGGTTAAAAAACTATTACCGTTGAGATGACGCAAATTCGAGTCGCACCGATTTCTTTTTTTTGAATCAGGAGACTTATGATGAAATATGCTTTGCTAGCCATAGCTGCCAGTTTCGCGCTATCAACCGCAGCCCAAGCCGCAAGCGTCGCCATTAATTTTGACGGCGTACCGACCAACGACTTTGTGAATGGTTTCTACAACGGCGGCACATCAAGCAGTGGTGCAACTGGCCCGAACCTCGGCGTTGATTTCACTGGATTTCAGACGACAACTGGTTTTGGCGAAACATCACCCCCCAATTTGGCTTTTAACGCGGGCGGGTCGGCCTTTGCCAACACGACATTTGGCTTTACCGGATTTTCGTTCACCGCTGGCTTTTTCGCCCCCGGCACGGTGAGTGTATTCAGCGGCCTAAGCGGTTCGGGCACCTTGCTTGGTTCGATCACTGGTCTGCTGGGCAATCCAAACGCATTTGCGCTCCAGACGATTACGTTCACTGGCCTAGGCCGTTCTGTGACCTTTGTTGGTCAAGACGCGACGCTTGGTGCCGATGATTTCAGCTTTACGCTTGCGGGCGGCGGCATTCCTGAACCCGCGACCTGGGCAATGATGCTGATCGGCTTCGGCATTGTCGGCGGCGCGATGCGCGGTCGCAAGGCAAGCATTCGCGTTACCTACGCCTGATATTACACAGGTCTTAACTCTGGCCATAACACAGGGGAAGAGCCCGTCGGTTGCAATAACCGACGGGCTTTTTTGTGTACGGCGCACCTCTGCGATTCGGAAATGTAACAATCCCCTGCCAAAGCACTGCAACAGCAGTCATTTTTCGGGAATGGTACATGGATGCTGTAACACTCGGCAGGTTTTCGGCAGAATTTGAATCTTACGAAATCACGCCCTCTGCGATCCCTGAAACTTCATCAGGACGCCGCCACTACCGCACGATCTGGATCAGCGACGTCCACTTGGGCACGCGCGGATGCAATGCAAAACTGCTGATCGATTTCCTTGATCACAGCGACAGCGACACGATGTATCTGGTTGGGGACATCATCGACGGCTGGCAAATGAAGAAGAAATTCTATTGGCCGCCTGCGCATAACGACATTGTTTGGCGGATCATGAAGCGTGCGCGGCGCGGCAGCAAAGTCGTCTATATCCCCGGCAATCATGATGAGATGTTTCGCCAGTTCAGCGGGATGAATTTTGGCGGGGTCGAAATCCGGCGCAAGGCGATCCATGAAACCGCTGATGGTAAGCGTCTCCTGATTCTCCACGGCGATGAATTTGACGCGATCATGCTCGCGCACCGCTGGCTCGCGGTTGTCGGCGATGCGGCTTATATCACACTGATGCGGCTTAATACTGTGGTCAACGCGGTGCGGACGCGGCTTGGCTTGCCCTATTGGTCGCTTTCGAAAACCGCCAAACATAAGGTTAAAAATGCGGTTGCGTTCATCTCGCGGTTTGAAGAACTTGTTGCTCATGAGGCTGGCTTGCGCGGGGTCGACGGCGTCGTCTGCGGACATATTCACAATGCTGAACAGCGTGCCATTAATGGCATCGAATATTATAATGACGGTGATTGGGTCGAGGGCTGCACAGCCCTTGTTGAACATCAGTGCGGTCAGATGGAAATTCTCCACTGGGCCGAAATTGTCGCGGCACGCGAAAGCGCTGAAGTTGCAGTGGCGCCAAAGCTGGCCCTCGCCGCATGAAGATCGCAATCATCACTGACGCGTGGGTGCCGCAAGTTAACGGCGTCGTCCGCACGCTTCAGGCGGTGCGTCATGAACTTGAGGCGCGCGGGCATAAGGTGCTGGTGATCTCACCAGATCATTACCGTTCATGGCCCTGCCCGACCTATCCAGAAATCCGACTTGCACTGGCTGGGCCGAACAGCGTCGGCGCACGGATTGCCGCGTTTGGCCCTGATGCAATCCATCTTTCAACTGAAGGGCCGCTGTGCCTTGCTGCACGGCGATGGTGTCTGCGCCGCGCGATTCCCTTTACGACCGCCTATCATACCCAATTTCCCGATTACATCGCGCGGCGAACCGGCGTCCCGGCGGCGCTGTTCTGGCTGTATATTCGGTGGTTCCATGCCCAAGCAAAGCGCGTGCTCGTCTCAACCGAAAGCGTGCGCGCTGAACTGCGCAGCCACGGCATATCGCATGTTGCACATTGGGGGCGGGGGGTTGATCTCACGCAATTTACGCCATACGCGCCACCGCCAGCACTTTATGCAAAGCTGCCGAGACCAATCCAGCTTTATGTTGGCCGCGTTGCCGTTGAAAAGAATATCGAGGCGTTTCTTGCGAGTGAAATCAAAGGATCAAAGGTCATTGTTGGGGATGGCCCCGCGCGCGAACGGCTGCAATCACGCTATCCTGACGCACATTTCCTGGGGACAATGAATGGCGCCGCCCTTGCCGGAGCCTATGCCGGGGCCGACGTGTTCGTCTTTCCCAGCCTTACCGATACATTCGGACTGGTGATGATTGAGGCGCTTGCCTGCGGGACGCCAGTTGCGGCCTATCCAGTGAGTGGGCCAGTTGATATCGTTACCAACGATGTGGGCGCATTGGCTGGCGATCTTGAGAGCGCAATTGCGCTTGCGCTCACGCGCGATCGTGCGGCCTGCGCTGCTTACGGCCGCACGTTCACGTGGGGCGCAAGTGCCCGGCAATTTATTGCAGCGCTCTCCCCAGTAGAGTGTGCGAGCGAACCAGAACTGTGTCTGGCGTAAGGGCTTGCCCTTGCCCCCACATCGGACTAAGCCAAAAATATACCAAGGCCGCTCCGCAAGGGGCGGCCCTTATTTTATCTGAAAGGTTTTTCGCCGTGGCCCAGCCGCTCATGCCCCATGCGACCGCTTCGTGGATGGTCGATAATACTGCGCTTTCATTTGAGCAGATTGCCAAATTCTGCGGGCTTCACATTCTTGAGGTTCAGGCGATTGCCGATGATACAGCCGCGACTAAGCTGACCGGGCGTGATCCCATCCGCGCAAGCGAAATCACCCAGGCCGAAATTGAAAAGGGTCAGAAAGATCCCAACTATGTCCTCAAGATGGATCGCGAACCTGAGCAGGCGCGCCGTTCAAAGGGCCCGCGCTATACCCCGGTTTCTAAGCGGCAGGACAAGCCCGATGGCATCGCGTGGATCATCCGCAATCACGCCGAAGTGTCTGACGGCCAAATTGGCAAACTGATCGGCACAACGCGGACAACAATCCAGGCGATCCGCGAACGGACGCATTGGAACATTGTCGATATCGTTCCCAAAGACCCAGTGACGCTTGGCCTTTGCACTCAGCGCGAGCTTGACGCGATCATCGCCAAAGCCGCCAAGCTCAAGGGGATTGAAGCGCAGGTTGACACGCGTCTCGACGGTGACCGTGCCGCACTCATCGAAGAGCTTCGTGCCGAGCGTACCGCCGCTGTCCATGCCGCCGAACAAGCCGCACTTGGCGAAGATGCGATTGCGCCAGTCCCGGTTGAACATAACGCCGAAACGCTTTTCAAGCGTTGAGTGAGACGCTGCCCCCCGATGCGTCGCTGACGCAGGATGAAAGCTTTACCGCGACCAATCATCAGGGGCTAAGCTATCCGCTGGGCGATTTCGCGCCGGGGGCGGGCGCCGCGCACCGGATTGCACCGGGGATTAGTTGGGCACGCATTCCAATGCCGGGATCGCTTGGCCATATCAATACGTGGCTGCTTGATGACGGGGACGGCGTTGCGGTGGTTGATACCGGAATGCGGCTCGATATGTGTAGCGATGCCTGGAAAACGCTGTTCAAAGGGGATTTGGCGGGTCGCCCGATCAACCGCGTGATTTGCACACATCTCCACCCCGATCACATCGGCCTTGCTGGTTGGCTCTGCAAGAAACACGGCGCAGAGATCTGGATGACTCGCGGTGAATGGCTGACCGCGCGAATGCTGACGATTGATCCGACGAGTGAAACACCTGAAGAGGCAATTGCGCTATTCCGTTCGGCAGGGTGGAGCGAAGACAATCTTGCGCAGTCAAAGCAACGCGGCTGGGGCTTTTTTCGCAAGGTGGTTTACCCGTTGCCGCCGGGATATCGCCGGATTGAAAACGGCGAGGTGCTTGATCTAGGTGGCAATCATTGGCGTGTTGTCGTCGGTTCGGGGCACAGCCCTGAACATGCCTGCCTTTGGAATGAGGCCGAAGGCGTGCTGATTTCGGGTGATCAAGTGCTGCCCCGGATCAGTTCAAACGTATCAGTGAACATTACTGAACCCGAAGGTGATCCGCTTGGCGACTGGCTGACATCAATTGATCGGCTGCTGGGGCAGCTCCCGGCTGACCTGCTCGTCTGCCCGGCACACGGCCAACCCTTCCACGGCCTCCACACCCGGCTGATCGCGCTGCGCGATGAACATAACCGCAGGCTTGATGATCTCGCCGCTGCGATGGCCACGCCCTTACGCGCGGTTGACTGCTTCACAATGCTGTTCAACCGCAAGATTGATGACAGCAACCGCGAAATGGCGACGGGTGAGGCGATTGCACATGTCAGGCGTCTTGAACGATCAGGCCGCGCGCGGCGCGAAATGCGCGACGGAGTCTATTGGTATCATGCCGCGTAAATTTACCACCGTCATTTTTGATTTTGGCGGGGTGATTACGTCATCGCCGTTTGAGGCGTTCAATCGTTTTGAGGCTGAGCGCGGTTTTCCAATCGACACGATCCGCCGGATCAACGCGGCAAATCCAGATGGCAACGCTTGGGCACAGTTTGAGCGCGCTGCGATTGACGCTGCTGCTTTTGATCGCCTGTTTGCCGAAGAAGCCGCAGCGCTCGGCCACCAAATTTCTGGGCGGGAGATACTTGCATTGCTTTCAGGCGAAATCCGCGCAGCGATGGTCGCGATGCTCGATCAGCTTAAGCGCGAGGGTTATGTCCTTGGCTGTATTACCAACAATGCCCCCTCTGGCAAAGGCGCAGGGATGGCAGGCACTACCGAAAAGGCTGAAGCGATTGGGGCGATCATGGCGCGCTTTGACCATGTTATCGAAAGTTCAAAGGCGGGCATTCGCAAGCCAGATCCGCGCATTTATCAGATGATATGTGATACGCTGACAGTGCCGCCTGAGGCGTGCATTTATCTCGATGATCTCGGGATTAACTGCAAACCCGCCGCAGCGCTCGGGATGCACGCGATTAAGGTAGTAAACGAAGCTCAAGCGCTTGAGGATTTGCGCGCTGCACTTTACATATCTGGCGATGACTGATCCTGAGACTCTCTGGCGCAGCGCCTATGCCCATCCCAATCCGTGGGACGTTAGCTTCGCGCAGCTCAGTATTCCTGATATGCTCGCCGCGAGTATCGCCAAGACACCAAATGCGCCAATTGCCGATTTCATGGGCGCGCGGATTAGCTACGGGCAACTTGGCGCTTGGGTTGATCGCTTTGCTTCCGCTCTGCAAAAAATGGGCATCAGTAAGGGCGATCGTGTTGGGCTGTTCCTGCCCAATGTGCCCGATTACCTGATCGCTTATTATGGCGCACTCAAAATTGGCGCGATCATTGTCAACATGTCGCCGCTCTACACCGTTGACGAATTGAGCGAACAGCTCGCCGATAGCGGCACGCGGATTATCGTCACCATTGACGTGCCACTGCTATACCAAAGCGCTTATTCGCTGCTGCGACAGTGCGTGATTGACCGGATGATTGTCGGATCGCTCTCGGGCTGGTTGTCGCCTGTGAAGCGTACGCTGTTTCGGATGCTCAAGCGTAGCGAGATTGCAATCGTGCCGCGCGGCGACCCCAAGATAATCCCTTTGATGGCAATGCTCGGCGCGGCCCCGGCAAAGCCAACCCCCGTTACGATTGATCCAGAGCGCGATATTGCGCTGATCCAATATACTGGCGGGACGACGGGCACGCCAAAGGGTGCGATGCTGACGCATCACAACCTCACCGCCAATGCGCGGCAGGTCGATGGTATTGATCCCAAGATTGAGATGGGTGACCGGATCGTTGGGGCGCTGCCGTTCTTCCATGTCTTTGCCAATACCTGCGTGCTCAACCGGACAATCTTGGCAGGCGGGATGATCGCGATGTTGCCGCGCTTTGAGGCGGGCGCAGTGCTTAAGACAATTGCCCGCGTAAAGGCGACTGCACTGCCCGGTGTACCAACGATGTATCAGGCGCTGCTTGATCATAAAGATGTTGGCAAAACTGACTTTTCATCACTGCGCTTCTGTATCTCGGGCGGTGCGCCGCTTCCGGCTGAGGTTAAAGCGCGTTTTGAAGCGGCAACCGGGGCGACCGTGATTGAAGGCTACGGCCTCACCGAAAGTTCTGGCGTGCTTACATCAAATCCCTATCTTGGGCTTAACAAGAGCGGAACCATCGGCCAGCCAGTACCCGGCACCCACATCAGGCTGGTTGACCGCGAAGACCCGACCAAGCCAGCGCCCGAAGGCGAACCCGGAGAGATTGTCTTCACCGGGCCACAAGCAATGCAGGGGTATTGGGGTAAGCCCGAGAGCGGCACTGAGAATTTCATTGGCGGGGCTGTGCGCACTGGCGATGTCGGGTTGATTGATGAGGACGGTTACATTCGTATCGTTGACCGTCTGAAGGATATGATTGCCGTTGGAGGCTTCAAGGTATTTCCCAGTACGATTGAAAAGCGGCTTTATACAAATGACGCGGTCAAAGAGGCGCTCGTGATTGGCATTCCTGATAGATATTCAGGTGAAAAGCCCAAAGCCTTTGTCACGCTCAACGAAGGCGCAAATATTGACGGCGATGAACTGATGAGCTGGCTTAACCCTCAACTTGGCAAGCATGAACGTGTCGTTTCAGTCGAAATCCGCGATATCCTGCCCAAAACGCTCGTTGGCAAGCTCAGCCGCAAAGAACTGGTCGCCGAGGAACGCGCGAAGGCCGCGAGCGCTTGACCGCAGCGCCCGCGCCCGTCAGATAAGCTTCATGTCCGAAGACCTAAGCACCCTCTCATTTGAAGATGCGCTCAAGCGCCTTGAAATCATCGTTGCACGGCTTGAATCAGGCGATGCCAGCCTTGATGAATCGATCATGCTTTATACGCAGGGCGATGCGCTGCGGGCGCAGTGCGAAGCGCGGTTGAAGGATGCTCAGGCCAGAATAGAGAAAATCAGCCTTAGCCCCGACGGTGCTGCAAAAGGCACTCAACCCTTCGACGCGGTTTGAACGGTGATGGGGGATGCTTTGACGTTGTTGACGCCTGCACTCACGCAAATTGCAGCCGATATTGACCATCAGTTCAATTTGCTTTTGCCAGTGCCGGGCGACCCGCGCCGCAAGCTTTTCGAGGCGATGCGCCACGCGGCGATTGGCGGTGGTAAGCGGTTGCGGCCCTTGCTCGTTACCGCTTCGTGCGCGCTATTCAATGTTGACCGCAAGGCGGCGCTGCGCGTGGCAACGGCGATTGAGTGCATCCATGTCTATTCACTAATCCATGATGATCTGCCGTGCATGGATGATGATGACATGCGGCGCGGCAAGCCAACCGTTCACAAGGCGTTTGATGAGGCGACAGCGGTACTCGCCGGGGATTCGCTTCACGCGCTTGCGTTTGATTTGCTCGCTGAGGAAGCCACGCATAGCGATCCGTTTGTGCGAATTGAACTCGTTCTTGAGCTTGCGCGCGCGAGCGGCCCGGACGGGATGGCGGGCGGCCAAATGATGGATATTGAGGCTGATATTGCGACCTTTGATCTCCAAACGATCACGCGGCTGCAACAGCTCAAAACCGGAGCGCTGATCAGTTTCTGTATTGAGGCGGGTGCGATTATGGGGCGCTTGCCGCCTGAAGGCCGCGCACCCTTACGCGGCTATGCGCGTGATATCGGGCTGGCTTTCCAGATTGCCGATGATATTCTTGATGTTGAAGGCGATGAGGCAGCGGCGGGCAAGGCGCTCCACAAGGATGAAGCCAAGGGCAAGGCGACGTTCCTCTCACTGCTCGGCATGGATCGTGCCAAGGCACAGGCGAGTGCGCTGGTTGATCAAGCCATTGCCCACCTCGGCAGCTTTGGAGCCGAAGCAGACCTGCTCCGCGCGATTGCCCGCTACACGATTGAGAGGGACCGGTAATGACACGAATCGGCGTTTATCCCGGAACCTTTGATCCAGTCACGCTTGGCCATATGGATATCATCAGGCGCGGCGCAAAGCTGGTTGACCGCCTGATCATCGGCGTCACCACCAACCCATCGAAATCGCCGATGTTCAGCGTACAGGAACGCATGGCAACGGTGCGGCGTGAGGTGAGTGAAATTGGCGGCGCAATTGAGGTTGTGTCGTTTGATGCGCTGTTGATGAAATTCGCGCAGGATCAGGGGGCGTCAGTAATCATCCGTGGCCTGCGCGCGGTCGCCGATTTTGAATATGAATATCAAATGGCGGGGATGAACCAGCAGTTGAATGCCGACATTGAAACCGTCTTCCTGATGGCCGATGTGGCGCTTCAACCCATCGCTTCAAAACTGGTCAAGGAAATCGCGATTTACGGTGGTGACATTGGCCGCTTCGTCCGGCCAAGCGTGAAGGCTGAAGTTGATGCGCGGGTTCAAGTGATTGGCCGCAAGGGGTCTTAACTCCAGCCCGCGCGCTTCTTCGCCTCAAGCTCAGCAACTGCAACGCGGTATTCAGCTTCTAAGCGGTCAACCCGGTCTGCCACGGTTTCAACTGCGGTGACAGCGCCAATGCCTTGGCCTGATCCCCAGATATCTTTCCACGCCTTGACTTTAGTGTTGCCGCCCGAACCAAAGTTCATTTTGGTAACATCGCCTTCGGGCAAATTGTCGGGATCAAGCCCCGCGCGCACGATTGAGCCGCGCAAATAATTGCCGTGAACCCCAGTAAACAGGCTTGAATAAACGATATCCGATGCACGGCCTTCGGCAATGCCGTCTTTATACGCCTGATCAGCATTGGCCTCGACCGTGGCGATCCACGGTGAGCCGATATAGGCGAAGTCAGCACCCATCGCTTGGGCTGCAAGGATCGAACGGCCACTGCCAATCGCGCCCGAAAGCGCAATCGGGCCATCAAACCATTCGCGCAGTTCCTGCATGAAAGCGAAGGGGGAGAGTGTGCCCGCATGGCCACCCGCGCCAGCCGCAACCGGGATCAGACCGTCAGCGCCCTTTTCAATCGCCTTGCGCGCAAAGCGGTCATTGATCACATCGTGAAGCGCAATCCCGCCCCAGCCGTGAACCGCTTGGTTCAAATCCTCTCGCGCGCCAAGCGAGGTGATCGTAATCGGCACCTGCCATTTGGCGCAGGTGGCAATATCCGCATCAAGCCGGTCATTGGATTTATGGACGATCTGATTGACTGCATAGGGGGCAGCGGGCCGATCCGGATTGTCGCGGTTCCACGCGCTGAGTTCCTCAGTGATCTGATGAAGCCATTCATCAAGCATCGTCTGCGGCCTCGCATTGAGTGCGGGGAAGGAGCCGACAATCCCCGCCTTGCACTGGGCAATCACCAGTTCAGGGCCGGAAACGATGAACAGCGGTGAGCCGATGACGGGAAGCCGCAGGCGATCAAAAAGGGGGGATGGCAAAGACATTTACGTTTCTTAGCGAAACCTGATCGCCTGTCTAGCTGTCAGTATTAGGGATAAACCCTTACCGCGTCGGCGGCTGATACCCGACGCCGGGGATCACCAATCCAGCCGCAGTCGCGCCTGCAAGCGCCTGCAAATCACGGATACGTGCGCCAACGCTTGCCCGTGCATCAAGGAAGATGTTATTCTCCATCGTCATGCCTTTGTTGTTTTGGTTGACGAACGAGTCCGCGATATTGTTACGCAGCGTCACGCCCTCAACACGGTCAAGCCGGATCCAATATTTTTGGTTATCGCGCGATTCTGACAGGACGCTGTTGCCGATAATTTCAACGTTGCGACCATGGCCAACCATGATGCCGTTATAGCCATCATAGACATAGAGCAGATTATTTTCGATCCGCACATTTTGATAGGGCAATGTGCCAACTTGGTCAGTCAGGAAAATGCCCTGTGTTCCCGCACCGCGCCCCTGGAATATCTGATTATTGCGGATGATGATATTCGATGACGCTTGCTTGGTGCCCGCCGTCCAAAATTGAATAGCGTCGGGATGGTCGCCCTCACCAACGAAGAAATCGCTGAAAAAATTGCGGTCAATCGTCACGCGCTGAACATTGGCGAAATTCATCCCGTCAGTACGCATTGAGCGGAACACATTACCGGTTAAAATGAGGTCAGTTGACCCCGAGGCGGAAAGCCCACGCCCAAGTTGCTCAAAGCGCGATGCCTTGATGGTGACGTTGCGGCTATCGACAAAATTGAGGCCGTTGCCATCATTGATGGGATTATTGTCCATCGAACCACGCACGAACACATCGTCAAGCGTTACCGATGAAACACCCCGGAAATTACCGAATATCGCATAGTTTGCCTCGCCGGGATTGAGCGGGCGACCAATGTGAATCGACTTGATCGACAGATGCGAAACGGCGTTGACCGTGAGTGTGTCAATCCGCGCAGGGCTGGCGGTAGACGCCGACATCAGCATGACATCGCTCGCCCACGCCTTACCGCGAATATCGATGGCGCCGTAATTGCCCGAGGCAAGAATGATGCGATCACCCGCCGCCGCGCGCGCAATCGCGTCGACCAATCCGGGACGGCTGGAGACGTTGTAAGTGCGCGTCGCTTCGGCTGGCGTTACCGCAGCAACCCCCAACAAGACGAGCAAAGATGACTTCAAAAGCGCAATAAGCATCAGGAGGTTCAAGCCTTGTATGAGCAACATTGCTGCGATTAGCGGCATGAGATGCATGAACCCTGTTGAAGCATGGCTAACGATATAGTGACCATATTGCCACCCTGCCAGCGATCATATGAACGCGAGCTTGGGCCGCGTTGCCGCAAATGGCGGCGGTGGATTGCTGGCGGGAGTTTGCTTAAAGCAACAAAAGCTACGGCCGATCATATTGAAATTGTATCCTTTGTAGCTTTATCAGGCCGGAATTTCGCTGCGGCATATCCGTTACAAAGCAGGTGCTCCGGTTGAGCGGGCAGGCGAGGCATGGCAACAGCATGAGTTTATGAGAACATAAAGCGATCAAATAGGAAAGCGTTTTTTTTGGGGGGGGGGGGGTCGGTTTGAATGTTGTGGGGTTCGGATAGGCAGTTCTAACAGGCAGTAGAGAGGCAAATGGACATCGCTGCTACGGGGTAGCGAGCGAGCTCTTGAACTCATTATCCAAGCACTTTACGCTTTTGCGGAGTTAGATAAACTGCAACTAGGCAAACCTAAATAAGTCTAGTATTTTTTATTAGACTGCCTTAGAAATAGCTAGAAGTCGCTAGACTAAGTGGAGAGAAAGTGGATCCTTATCGCAACCCATTTGCGCCTGGGGCAGGTAGTCCCCCTCCAGAGCTTGCAGGGCGTGATGAAATCCTTGAGCTTGCAAGAGTTTCGTGCGGCAGGGCCCTTATAGGTCGAAGCGCTCGATCAATCATGCTGTTGGGCTTGCGCGGAACTGGAAAGACCGTCTTGCTCAACGAAATTGGTCGGAACGCTGAGCGAGAGGGGATGCTGGTTTCGAAGGTTGAGTCACCCGAGGGGGAGAGTCTCGCCCGCCTCATCTATCCCGAAATGCGAAAAGTTATGAGGTCGCTGTCTGGCGTGGAAGCTGCGAAGCAAATCGCAGTTCGCGGTCTCAGGGGACTTCGGAACTTTGCCTCGATCTTCAAGATTGAATTTGCGGGCGTGGACGTGGGTGTCGAACCTGAGCCTGGGTTGGCTGATACTGGCGACCTTCAGTACGATCTACCAGATCTTTTCACATTGATTGGAAAAGCGGCTCACGCTGCTGGACGTGGCTGGGTGCTCCTGATTGACGAAGTACAATATCTCTCCGACGCGGATTTATCAGCATTGATTGTGTCGCTGCACCGGATATCGCAGGAAGGCCTGCCTGTTGTTCTGATTGGTGCGGGCCTCCCCCAGATCGCGCGTTTAGCAGGAGAAGCGAAATCATACGCAGAACGGCTGTTTCAATTTCCTCCAGTGGGAGCCCTTGGCCCTGTCGCTGCCCGCCAAGCGATTGAAAAGCCTATTCTTGACGAAGAGGCCCATATCGCACCCGAAGCCCTTGAGCTTATCTTAAGACGCACACAGGGCTACCCCTTTTTCCTCCAGGAATGGGCCTCTGTGGTATGGAACAATGCTGAAGGGCCGGAAATCACTTTTGCCGATGCAAAGCATTCTTATGGCGAGACGCTGACACTGCTGGACAATGGCTTCTTCAAGGTGCGAATTGATCGTCTGACAAAAGCAGAGATTCAGTTCGTGAAGGCAATGGCTCTACTTGGAGATGGCCCTTATGCAATGGCGGATATAGCAAATGCGATGAATCGCAACCAGAAGTCTTTAGGACCCGCTCGATCAAGTATTATCTCGAAGGGCATGATGTACAGCACCGACCATGGATATTTGGATTTCAGCGTGCCGCTTTTTGCCGAGTTCATGCGTCGCCAAGGTTGAAAGCAAGCACTCAATATCGCTCATCGCCGATAGTGATCTGCACGCATAGCAGATCCGCGTATCATGAACCCGCGTGAACCAACGGTTGGTTTCGACACCCGCGTTGGGGGCCTCAAACGTCCAAAATATCGTTGTTGGTCGCCATTCATCGTCCCGCATTCCGCGTGGGTGCTTCGCGGCCTTATTTCCTTCGCGGTCTTCGCGTGAAAATTACGCTGCTGGGTTCATGCGAAGTGCGCGAAGGTAAGAAAAGCGCGAAAGGACGCGCTACACCATTATAAAGGGCCTAGAGCGTGATGATATTAAGTTAAACCGTTCGCCCTGAGCCTGTCGAAGGGCTGTCTTTCTCTATCAAGCGTATTGAGAAGAAAGGGCAGGGCTTCGACAGCGACCCGCTGGGAGCCAGCCGAACGGGTTTGGTTTAATCTAAACTCATCACGCTGTAGAGCGATTCGCGTTTAACGCTGACCGCGCCCTAATATCCCGCCAGCCATTCGGCGCGCCTGCGCCAGATTGTCCGCCACTTCTCAACTGATGTGCCGGGAACATCGCGCGGGCCGCTCACGAAGCGCGATCCGATCAGCCTGAGCAATGCCCAGATGCGGCAGAGCATAAGCCCAACTGCAAGGCTGACCGGGTGCCAATGCTTGCGCATCAGCGTCACGCGACCGCGCATGATCTTGATCATCTTTTCAGTCTGCGAAGTTTCAGACGCGCCGCCCAGATGGATGATTTCTGCCGCTGGCGAAATCCCCGGCTTTGCACCCATAGCGCGCGCGCGGATGCACAGATCAGCCTCTTCTGCGTACATGAAAAAGGCGGGGTCAAAGCCGTTCAACTGCCTCCAAAGCGCATGATCGATCATCAGGAAGCAGCCCGTGACGATATCGACATCGCGCTCGCTATCGCGCAGCCAGCCGCCATACGCCTCAGGATTGAACAATGTTGAGCGCGGGAATAGCCAGATTAGCCCGAATGCGCTGCAAAACAGGCTCCACAGGCTGATCTCGGCCCAGCATGATGTTGGGTTGAGGCGGCGATCGCCAAACAGCGTTCGCCCGCCCCAGATGCGCCGCGCGGGGGTGCGTTCGGCAAAGTCCCACAGCGCGTCAAGGCTGCCCGTGAACAGCAACGTATCGGGATTGAGGAGCAGCAGGCGCTTGCCCGTGGCATGGCTGGCCGCGATATTATTTCCGCCCGCAAAGCCTGAATTGTCCCCGTGAGCGATAAGCGTCACCTGCGGATAGGCCGCTCGGATTGCCTCGACTGAGCCATCGCTTGACGCATTGTCTAGCAGGATCACTTCATAAGCCACCGAGGGCGGGTGCGCGAAAAGCGAGGCAAGGCATTCTAGCGTCGTCGCGCGCGTACTGTAATTCACGATCAGGATTGACAGCGCCAATGCACCATCTGCTCCGCCAGCAGCGGGCACCATCAATAGGCCCGCGATGAAAACAGCGAAGGGATCGTCCGAATAATGATGTAAAGATCAAACAGCACTGACCAGTTTTCGATATAGTGAAGATCATGCTCAAGCCGGCGGACGAGCTTTTCCTCTGTGTCTGTTTCGCCGCGCCAGCCGCTCACTTGCGCCCAGCCCGTCATGCCGGGCTTCACCTTATGCCGTGCGGCGTAAGTCGCCACGACCTCACCAAAGGGTCGGTCTCCTGCGCGGGTTGAGGCAGCGTGCGGGCGCGGGCCGACCAGTGACATTTCGCCGCTGATCACGTTGAACAGTTGGGGCAATTCATCAAGGCTTGAGCGGCGCAAAAAACGCCCAATACGCGTCACACGCGGATCGCCGCGCCGTGCCTGATTGATCGCCTCAACCTCGCTCATATCCTGATGCATCGAGCGGAACTTCCAGATGCGAAACTTGCGGTTGTTAAACCCTTCGCGCGGCTGGCGAAAGAACACCGGCCCCTTACTATCGAGCTTGATCGCAATGGCGACGAGCAGCAGCAAGGGTGACAGCAGTACCGTGAAGAGTATTCCCAGGACGCTATCCTCAACCTTCTTGATAACCTGATCAAGCCCCGAAATTGGTCGTTCAAACAGCGTCATCACGGGCAAATCGCCGAGCATCACCAGCGGACGTTGCGCAAAGGCAAAGCTCGCCAGATCGGGCGCAAGGCGGATGCGGATCGGGGTGACCGCCAATCGCCCAACCACCTCTTGCAGCCGCGACTCGGCTGACCAGGGCAGTGCGACGATCACCTGATCAACCAGGCCGAGGCGGATGGCCTGAAGCAACCCTTCAAGATTGCCGTTGAGCGCGACATCATCCGCGCTTGCGTCAATGCGTTCATCGGTGCGGTCATCAAAAAAGCCAAGCAGATCAATCGTGAGTTTTTGGTTGCCAAGGATGTAATGCGCGAGGCGGTGCCCCTGCGGCCCTGCGCCAAAGATCGCAACACGCTGATTAAAAACGCCGCGCCGCTTGAGCCTTCTTAGCCATAATGTGCCGCCCGCGCGGACGATGCACAGCGCAATGCCGCCGCCCAGAAACCAGAGGATCGCCCACGCGCGCGAATAGGTATCGGAGATTTTGAAGAGAAATCCCATTGTCAGCATAAACATCGCGGTTGCGGCCCATGCTGTCAGCACGCGGCCCCATGCTTGACGCATCGAAAAGCGGACATCGACATCATAAACGCCCGTCATGTCGGCCAGACCGGCATAAAAAAGCGCGCCGATGAGGACGGCGTTAAAATAAGCCCGCGCAATCTCTGGCGACGGGTTTTCCAAAACAAACCCCGCAAGGATCGCTGCCGTCAGCGCAACGGTTGCGATTTCGGAAATACGCAGCAGCAACGAACTGATTTCAAACAGCGCCGGGGTTGGCTGAACATGGTTTGCGCGCGCGATGAGTGCTGGATCAAGCCGCGCCTCAGACTTCGCGCCCGATGTGCGCATATCGGTCGGCGCGGGGTTTGGTTTAGACATAACGCAACTTTATTCTCAGCCGCCCAATTTCCGCGCGACCTGCGTTCCGACCAGCACGGGCAACGCTTGCTTCGGCAACGCATCGATCAACTGCGCGGCAAAGCGCTGATTGACTGCAAAGCCATCCTCAGGCGTTGTTTGAAGGTTGGATATCCGCACCAAGATCCCGTCGGGGACAATGCCTTGAAATGCCGTGCGCAACTTGGCCGAGCGCTGCTCATCACCATTTTGCGGCAGATATTCGCCAATCCGCGTCCAATACGCGACATGTTCAGTGCGCAGCGTCGATTGCGCTGTGAGCCGTCGCGCTGGGATGACGGCCCCTTGTGACAGGGCAATATTAACTGGCACGCTTTCAACAACCTCAAAGCCAAAGGCTGGATAGCATACTTCCGGCCGGTGCAACTGAAGCTGGTCGCTTTGCGTATCGCCGTAGGCAAACAGCGCCATCACCCCAGTACCGTCACTATTATTGACAAACACCCGCGTTACTGTCTGCGCATAGAGTCGAGCGGCAAGGCTATCATCGCTTTGCGGCACAACGACGCTGTTTGACGGCAGTTCTGACCATGTGCCAAACGCACGCGGTACCAGATCCTCAAGCTTTGCCTTGCCGAGCAGCGACATACGGTCGCGCGGCGTTGCCGCATAGGCGGCGCCCGCTGTGAGTGCGCACGCTCCGCCGATCAGAAATTCGCGGCGCGATGTCATGCTGTACCTCTCGTCAAGCGGCGACGGATTGGCGTCATCGCCTTATCAACCGCAAAAATGCTAATCAGCGCGACAACAAACATGATCATTCCCGCCGTCGAATGAAGGAAGCCCTGTGCCGCTGCATTGCCGAAATGATAAGTGATCAGCACGAGCATCAGCACCCGGACAAGATTGGCAAAAAGTGCTGCCGGGATGATCCAGAAGAACAGCAGCAGCGAATAGCGCCACGACGCGTTGTGGAGGATGTAGATATAAAACAGGCTGATCGCGGTCAGGCTGACAATCGAATTGAGCCCGGCGCAGGCATCTTCAACCAGCAACTGATACTGGGCAACGACCAACGTCACCCCTTGGCTCGCGATTGGATAGCCTGCCGCGTCAAGCAATACGGTGGCGCTGTAAGTGATATAATTTTTGAGCGGGGCGGTGATCCCGTCGATAAACCAACCCGGCATCGGAACGATGAAACCAAGGTAAAGGATCGGGAACCAGAAGCGGCGCACCACCGCAAAGCCGAGATACAGATAACCAACCGCGATTAGCAGCCCGATATAAGCAGCAATTTCAACACTTAAGAATGAAAATGCGCGGCCGAAGGCGTAAACGCCCAAAAACCCGATTATCCCAACCCCGGCGATCAGCGGATTTCCAGCGCGTTTGAGCGGGGCCACATCGGGCCACGCCTGATAGAGCAGCCATATTGCCGTTGCCAAAACAATTGGGCCATGAACGCCGGTATCAACCGTCCATGCCTCTTGGCCAAGACGGATCAAGCTTGGAATACCAAGCAGCAAAAGGCCAACCCAAAGCGGCCAGCGTGACTCAAGCACCTCGCGCCAGTTGGTTTTTTCAGGCACTGCCGGGGTGCTGATCATCATGTCCATGACCGCATCCGGCCCTAAAAATCGTTCAATACGGTGCCAACAACATTTGACCGATCCGCGCGGAGCAGTCTGACGAGCGTTGCGACGTCTTTGACGTGCGATTTATGTTTGCGCGCCACTACCAAGCTGTAACCCGCAACGGTTGCCACGCGCTGGGCGTCGGTGCAACGGCTCGTTGCTGTGGTATCAAGGATCGTGAGTTCAAATTCGCGCAGCAGTTGATCCATGAAGCTTTTGAAGCGCGTGCCCGCAAGCAATTCCTGCGGATCAGTGCGCAAACTGCCTGCGGTAATTACCGAGAGAAACGGCAGTGCAGTGTCCTGCAAAATGCCGTCGACCGCAAGATCAGGATCGGCGAGATAATCAGCCAAGCCCAGCGCATTTTCATCAAGACGAAACATATTGGCGATTTTCGGCGTCCGAAGATTGGCATCGACAACGAGCGTTTTGACACCGATTTGCGCCATTGCGGTTGCCAGATTCGCAGCAACAAAACTGCTTCCGGTATCCTCAGTTGGCGAACAGATGGCGAGTGCGCGCCGTCCCTCACGCACATGCTGCGCCATGATCCGCGTGCGCAGCCCGCGAATTGCCTCCGCCTCAATGCTATCAGGCGATTCGAGGATGACAAGCGATTCAAACGCGGACTCAATGACTTCGCCGTCGCCGTCTGGAGCCGAGACAGCGTAAGTCGGTTCAGATCCAGTCGCTGAAATCGGCGTCGCTGACTTCACATCAATTGTTTCAATTTCACTCACGCCGAAGCCTCCGCCAACTGCCGTTGTCTGCGATCAGAAATCCGTTCACGAATGCCGCGCGCAAACCGGCGATACCAGCTATCATAATTATCGGGCTGGCCAATTACCGCAAAAACCGGGGCTTTTGCGGCATATTCAAGATCTTCATCGCAGCGCACCCGACGACCGAACAATTCGATCAGCAGCGCAAGGCCGACGCCAAGCGCAAGGCCAAAACCGATTGCACCAAAAATGATCAGCGGCACCTTGGGCGAGCTTGGCGAATCAGGCACGGTTGCTTCACCAAGCGGCGTAATCGTGGTTTCCGAGGTGCTGGCTTCAAGCTTGAGCTGGGCTGCGCGCTGTGTTGCGTTCAGATATTGGCCACGCTTCACATCAATGTCACGGTTCATCTGCTCAAGTTTGCTCAAAGTTTCACTCTGGCCGATCACGCGGTTTTTCTGCGCGTTATAGGCTGCATCAATCTGAGCCACTGCTGCGCTGGTGGATGGGCCACTCCGGTAAGCAGCAATCGCGGCTTTTTCCTTTGCCAATTCCCCTTCAATCAGGGTTTTCTGGCGCTGTAGCGCTTGGGAACTCGGGTGATTGGGGCCAAGTGTTTCGGCAGCCTGCGCAATTTGCTGATTAACGGTGGCAAGCTGGAGCGCTACCCCGCCCGGCGGTGCTACATTGGCTGCTGCCCCGCTCTGCAGCGCGGTCGCTGCCTGCGCGGACTGGGTGGTCAATTGCCCAAGCTTTGCGGTTTCAACGTCAAGGATCGCGCCGCCTTGAAGTGCAATGCCATTTTCCTTGGCATATTTGGCGCGTTCACTCTCCGCAGTGGTCAGTGTAAGCTTGGCCTTTTCAGATTGTTCACGGTACCAGTCGGCGTTGCGGCCGGCGGTCTCGCGACGCATGTCAATCGTGCTTTCGATATAGACTTCACGGATTGTCGTTGCGATCCGGCGCGCGATGTCAGGCGTAGCTGAGGTATATTTAATTTCGATGATGTTGCTTGGCTCAACCACCTGCGCTGAAGTGACCGCAAGAATCTGCTGCGCCAGCCAGCGGCGGATATCAGTGCCCTGCCCGTTGGTCGCGCTGTCATACGCCTTAATAAGTTCTGGTTCATTGGCCCAGCCAAGCTTATCAACAACGCGGCCCGCATTCTGTTCGTCCTCAATCAGTTCAGTCTGCGTTTTGACAAAGGCACGGTAGCCGCTGCCAATCGCAATTCCAGTCACGGGATCGGGCGTGGTCGTGTCAAGCATGACCCGCGCAGTCGCCTCATATTTCTTGGGTAAGATTTGCGACATGATGAGCGCAACTATGAAACAGCTTAGCAGGGCCGCGAGCACAATCCCGCGCCGCGCCGCCAATATTCGCAAAAATTGTATCAAACTCATGACCTAAATTCCTTGAAACATTGTGGCTACGTTCAAAATGAGCGCTGACCTATAACAACGACGTCATCCGGCAGGATGGGTTCGTCAAGAGCAAGCGTAGTTTTCTTGCCGTCGCGGTAAACACTGATTTTCTTTTCAGATCCTGCCGCGCCAAGCCCGCCGCTTCGCGCGATTGCTTTGCGTAGAGTAAGCTTGTCACGGAGCGGATAAACGCCCGGTGAATTGATCTGACCGTAGATATAATATGTCTCCGCTGGCGGAACATACACTTTATCGCCTGGCAAAACAAAAGGATCATCATTGGCATCGCCAGTTGCGAGCTTGTCAAACGGCAGTCTGAGCTCGCCGCCTTTTTCACGCCGGACAATCACAAAATCAGCCCCGTCGCCGCGAATGCCGCCAGCGCGCGCCACAATTTCCGACACACGGTAGGGGCGATCAACCGGCTGCAAGCCGGGTTGCGCCAAAGCGCCAAGCACGATCACATAACGGCTGGCAAAACCTGCAATTTCAATGCTGACAATCGGGTTTGAATAATAGCCACCCGCCTTAAGTACCCCGGCAATTCGCTTGGCAAGCGAGACAGGCGTATCGCCTGACACGGTCGTGCTGCCGACATAAGGCAACACGATTGAACCGTCAGCACGAATCCGTGAGCGCGTCGTAAATTCGGGCTGACCAAGTACTGACACTTCGACCACATCATCGGGGCCAAGCACATAACCCGCGTTTGCATCAGTCTTTGGTGCCTCTGGTGTGGCCGCGGGTGTCGTTACGGGTATGGCTGACGGCGTTGTTGCCGCTGGCCTCGGCGCAACTGGCGCTGTGGTTTGCGCGCCTGCAACTCCTGCAAAAGCACCAAAGGACGCCAGTGCCACTGCCGTCATGACCAAATCTTTAAAGGATCGAACGCAAACTTTCATAACAACATACCCCATTGAAATTCTTCTAAATACTGAAATTTACGCCAAGAGAAACTGACGAGGCATCATAGTCAAAAAAGCGTGCCTGCGATCGGCGCGTCGTTTTCGAGCCGTTGAGCGAAAAGCTGATCGGCCCTGACGGTGTAAACCGGATACCGCCAAAAAATTGGGTCGTCCGGTCATTGTCGCCAAGCAGGTTGGGCTGAAGCAGCGGCGAATCGCGCAGTTTGCGCTGGTTGCGTGCGGCACCTGCAGTCAAAACGATACGTGGATTAAGAATATAGCTGGCGTTAAGATTGTAACTGTCATTAACGGTAAAGCTGACATCAAGCTGGTTTGACTGCTGCACCGCACGCGAAAAGCCGATCAAGACTTGAAGCTGATCACCGAGCTGCGCCGTCAAATCAGCTGATCCCGACAACCCGCTAAACCGCCGGGTACCGGCTACCGAAGGCTCAGCTACTGTGTAGCCGAGCGAAATATTACCTTTAAGGCGATTGCCAAGGTCTCGCTGGAGACGAACACCACCGGTATAGACCCCGATTCGTTCGTTGACATTTGGCCGCCCGGTAAACGCGCCGCGATTGGGATAGTTGCCCCGGCGGTAGTTCCCAAACAGCGAAACCTCTCCAAGCGTTGGGTTGGTGTAGCCAAGCGAAACGCCAACTGCAGTGGAATTGAAATTGCCGATCTTGCGAAAGAACGAACTGTTTTTGACGACACTGCGTTCAAACGTCACGCCAGGTTTAATCCCGACAATGCCACCGCATTTGAGGCCACTCGAAAAGGTCAAGCGCTGTTCACGGTTGCGCAAGCGAAAATCGGTGATTGAGAAAAAATCGGCAAGGTCGCTTTGCTGACGCGAAAAGGCGAGACCAATATCGGGCTTGCAGTTGGCCCCGACAGCCAGATTGGCCTTGGCTTGAAGGTTTATGCGTTCACGTTCCAGCCGGTCGTTGCGGCGATAAAAATCATAGCCAATCCCGCCAAGTAGCGTCAGTTTTTGGCGTCCAACAGGCTGAACAATGTCCACGTTAAGCGAAGGCGACAGCCGAAAATCATCGCGCGAAAAACCGGGAGATACTGGAAACAAATCAGGTTGACGAAGCACATTGTCTTCGTAAGATTCCTGAACACTCACGAATACGCCAATGTTTCGCGTTGCATCACTCTGGGCGAATGCCGACTGGGCGAAGGCTGGCAGCAGCGCGGCGGCAGTAACAACAAACTTCAAAACACAAACCCTCCCCGAACATGTCGAGCCGCCACCGTCGGAAAAAGACGTTGGCAGTGCATATGACAATTGTTCAGCTCTTGCAAAGCGCGCAATCCGAATCGATCCAAACATCTTTTTACGCAGCAGACGTAAACCTTTCAAATCCCTGCCAAAGCAAGACATTTCTAAGCCATGCCCTATCGCCACTCGCAACCGATGCCAAGGGCTGACATGGTATAAACAGAGTTAACCCCTGAAAAAGGCTTGGAGCTGACCGCAATTTAGTTGATCAAAGGGGGGTGAAAGGTTCATGAGCGCGGTGAGTTGAACATGGCCATCGTCAATCCGGGTGTTTACCTTGGGCTGAAGGTGCAAAGGAAGTAAGCATGGAAACGCCATATGATTGGCTAACAGTGGCGATTTTTGCCGGATTGATCGTGATTTTTCTACAACGATCGGTCGGGGACGATGAACCCGTTGATTCGATCTGGTCTTATCTGCCGCCATCAATTGGCTGTGCGGTTGCAAACCAATTCGGTAACAATGCGATTGAGTCTGGCGATGGGTTGTATCATGCAATTGCAATTTTGCTGATTGCTGCGGTGGTGGCCTATATCATTTTGATTATTAAACCATTTCCAGCGCGACCGCAGGATCGCTAAACCAAACACGCGATTATGGTCTCAACAAATTTTAAGGGGTTACCCGTGGTATTGACTAATAAAATTGGCGCGATGTGGTCACGACTGTTCGGAAAAAACGGTGAGGGTGCGCTTCGCCGACCGATTGCAATCCAGTGGCCTACTGCTGAAAAATTGATTGAAAAGCCTTCGCGAGAAGGAGCATTCCCCCGTTTTCGCACCTCAACGCTTGGTGAAGGCAGCCCGCGCGCTGAAAGCGAAACGCTGGCGCAGACGCGCAT
The DNA here is from genome assembly GCA_043765635.1 of Sphingomonadales bacterium. Taxonomy (GTDB): domain Bacteria; phylum Pseudomonadota; class Alphaproteobacteria; order Sphingomonadales; family Sphingomonadaceae; genus Aquisediminimonas. The sequence continues at coordinate 38,183 of JAYUIX010000174.1, read as the reverse complement.
TGCGCTCCGCAGCGTCTTCACCCCCGCGCAGCCAGTCACTGACCGGCGAATGTTTGCAGGGCGGATCAAGGTGCTGTCGCGCTTGATCGAGATTATTGAAGACCGGCTTTCGCATGTTGTGATTTTTGGCGAACGCGGCATCGGCAAAACCTCACTGCTCCATATTCTTTCCGACTTGGCCGAAGAATCGCGTTATGTCGTGCTCCACGGGACGTGCGGGGCAGGCTCCCGGTTTGATGAGATGTTCCGCAGGCTGCTTGAGTCAATCCCGCTGCTTTATCTCAAGAACATATCGCCCACTGGCCCCGAGGTTGAGGGCGGCGCATCGTTTGCCAGCCGCTTGCCCGCAGGCCCGTTCGATGCGCGCGAGCTGAGCGATTTGCTCGCCCAAATTGCGGGCATCCGCGTGCTGATTATTCTCGATGAATATGACCGGCTCGAAAATGAGCAGTTCCGCCAATATACCGCTGAATTAATCAAGAACCTCTCGGATCGCGCGGCACCCGTGCAGTTGGTGATCGCTGGCGTATCATCAAATCTGCATGAGCTGATTGGCTATATCCCGTCAATCCGCCGCAATGTAATTGGTCTGCCGCTGCCGCATTTGACCTCAGAAGAAACTGAATCGCTCGTTGGCTTAGGCAAAAGCGCGGCTGGGGTAACGTTTGGAACTGACTCGATCGCGATGATCCATTCGCTATCAAACGGATCGCCTTATGTTATAAGGCTGATCTGCCACCATGCCAGCGGCATTGCACTTGATAACGGCCGTACCAACGTCATCATTGATGATATCGTCGCAAGCCTTGACCGGATGGTTGAGGAAGCTGAGGGGCGGCTTGCCTATGCGCCCGCGCAGCGCGTCCGCCATCTTGAAATCGGTGATCGTGGTGCTTTGCTTGGCCGCATCGCGCGTATTGCCTCGACCCCCGACGGCTGGTTTACGCATTCTGACCTTGCGCTGGGTGAAGGCGGCAAAGCAACGGCCGAAATGGTTGAAAAAACGCTGATCCCTGCTGGGTTGGTCGAAATGGCTGGCGATAATCCCGAGCCCCGTTACCGCTTCATTGATGAAGGGCTGCCCAATTATCTCTGGTTGATGGTCGCGCGTAACCAGATTCAGGCGGGGGCAGTTCGGTCAGCCCCGTGACGAGGATAATACTGTGACGGGGGAAGCGCCCGTTGCAAGCATTATCATCCCGCATCTTAATCAGCCCGATGCGCTGATCCGCTGCCTCACCTCGCTTGAGCGTCAAGATTTTGAGGGCGGCGCGGTTGAGATTATCGTGGTTGATAATGGATCACGCCAACCGCTAAACGCGGTGGCGAAACAATTTCCGGATGTTCGCTTTCTTGAACAGCGCGAGCCGGGGCCAGGCCTTGCGCGCAATGTCGGCGTGGCTGCGGCCAGCGCAGATATATTGCTTTTCATTGATGCTGATTGCCGCGCGCACCCGCAGTGGATCAGTAGAGCGATTAAGGCGCTGACCTCTGCTGAGGTTATCGGTGGTGATGTGCAAATTGATATCGTTGACCTTGCGCACCCAACCGCACTTGAAGGCTATGAAAGCGTGTTCGCCTACCGCCAATCGCTCTACATAACGCGCGAAGGCTTTTCGGGCACGGGCAACCTCGCGATGACGCGCAGGATATTTGATGCAGTTGGGCCGTTTGGCGGAATCGGTATCGCTGAAGACCGCGACTGGGGGCAGCGCGCGCAGCGGCTTGGCCACACCACCCGCTATATGCCCGAAATGATCGTTTATCACCCCGCGCGCAAAAGCTTTGATGAACTTGCCGAAAAATGGCGGCGTCACGTCGCGCATGATTTGGCAAAGCATCGCAGTACAGGCATTTCCACGTTTGGCTGGCGGTTGCGTGCGCTGGCGATGATTGTCTCAATAGCGCCGCACAGCCTGAGCGTATTGCGCTCGCCGCGCGTTTCTGGATTTGGCAACCGTCTGAGTGCGATTGGCTTACTCGCCCAGATACGCTGGTTTCGCTGTGTCGAAATGCTGCGTCAGGCAAGTGCCACCGGCGACGGTGCAGCCAGTGGATGGAATCGCTAGGTTAAGCCGCTGGCCGCCACGTAATTACGCGCCAGAGATACGCGACGATAATCCCGCCGATCACAACAAGCGAAATTGGCCCGACAAAATCTTCGATATTGCGGAAATTCCGGCCAAGCAGCCAGCCAGCACTGGCTAGCAGCGCCGTCCAGCCCGCCGTGCCAATCGTTGACCAGATCAGAAACGTCGATTGCTTCATCCGCAGCAGTCCTGCCGGGATCGACATCAGCGAACGCAGCGTCGGCAGCATTCGCCCGACGCAAACAATAATGCCGCCGTGTTTCTTAAATAAACGCTGCGCGCGCTCAACCTCTGGCCAGTCAAGCGTCAGCCAGCGGCCATAGCGCTCAATCATCGTCCTCAGCCGATCAATCCCGATCAACCGCGCGACTAGATACCAGAAATAATTGCCAAGCATCGCGCCGGATGTGCCAACCGCAATCACAATCGGGAGCGACATTTTGCCCTGCCCTGCGTGCATTCCAGCGATCGACATGATCACTTCGGACGGGATGGGTGGAAATACCGTTTCAATGAACATCAGCGCCGCGACGCCCCAATATCCGGTCTGTTCAACGAAGCTGATGATCCAATCGCTCACGTGGCCAATCTCGCGTCAATGGCATCCCAGATCATCGCGCCCGTATCAGTGCCATTATAGGCATCAATCGCGACGATCCCGGTGGGTGATGTCACGTTAATTTCGGTCAGCCATTTGCCGCCAATCACATCAATCCCAACGAACAGCAACCCACGTGCCTTGAGTTCAGGGCCAAGCGCTGCGCAAATTTCCTGTTCTTCTGGGGTGAGTTCGCTCGCCTCCGCGCGACCGCCAGCGGCAAGGTTTGAGCGAATTTCGCCTTTTCCGGGCAAGCGGTTGATTGCCCCGGCAACCACGCCGTCAACCAGCACAATCCGTTTGTCGCCCGCCGCTACTTCCTTGAGGAACGCCTGAACCATGAAAGGCTCGCGCCAGACCTCGCCGAATAATTCAGTGAGTGCAGCCAGATTGCTGCCATCCGCGCCGATCTTGAACACCGCTGAACCCGCGTTGCCGTAAAGCGGTTTGACAACGATATCACCGTGTTCCGCCTGAAACTGCCGCACTTCGGCGAGTGAGCGCGTGATAAGCGTCGGCGGCATGAAGCGCGCATAATCAAGCACGAACAGCTTTTCAGGTGCATTGCGCACGCTTGCCGGATCATTGAGCACCAGTGTCTCGCCCGCAAGCCGCTCAAGCAAATGCGTTGCAGTGATATAGCCAAGATCAAAGGGCGGGTCTTGCCGCATCCAGACAACATCAACATCGCGGCCAAGGTCAAGCGTGACGCTTGCCCCAAAAGCAAAATGATCGCCCATCACGCGCTGGACGGTAACCGGGCGCGCATTCGCGGTCAGCCGTCCATCGCAGTAAGTCAGATCATCAGCACCGTAGTGGAACAATGTGTAGCCCCGTGCCTGGGCCGAAAGCATTAGCGCGAAGGTCGAGTCCCCCGCGATATTGAGGCTGTCCATCCTATCCATCTGAAAGGCAATGCGCATCGCCTAGCCAGCACACCAATGAATATCAACCGGCGTTTCAAGCCCGGCAAGCACCCGCCCGATTGGCAGAGGTGAGCTATCGCCCTCTTCAATCGCGGCCTCAAGCAACGCGCGTTTCTTGTCACCCGTCAGCACAATCACAATCGATTTGGCCGACTGGATTGAGGCTTTGGTCAGCGTCACGCGTGCGACGGGGGCATCCTTTGGCATTGGATCAGGCATCACGCCCACCGCCTTACATTCAGGCGGGGCATTCAGCGCATAATCAAGATCAGGGCCAGTGAAGATTGACGCGGTATGCCCGTCCTCCCCCATGCCGAGCCAGATGAGATCAAGTGGCCAGTGAAAATCGCTGATCCGTGATGAAGCGGCGCTGCCCGCAAGCTTATAATCCGCCGCCTTATCCGAAATGATCGGAACAACGCGCGCGCCCTTGGGCAGGAAAATCTTTGCAAGCATTGCGACGTTGGACAGCGGATTATCAAGCGCAACAATGCGTTCATCGGTTGGGATGATCGTCACATTCTTCCATGGCAGCTTGGCTTGGGCGAGCTTTTCAAGGATTGGCCCAGGGGTTTTGCCACCCGCAAGTGCAATCACCGCTGAACCGCGCGCATCAATCGCACTTTCGATGATGAACGCGACATCGCCAGCGACCGCATCCGCAAGCTCGTCGGCGTCTTCATAGTCCCACCATTCGGCTTCAATCATCTGTACGGCTCCTTGGATAGCTGGCGCGCAATGACGGGTTCAGAGGCTATGGTCAATTGCGGAGTACTGGACAGTGAGATGTTAAAGCCTTATTTTGATGTTATGGTCGAAATCATTGTTTCACTACCTGAACCTCTAAAAGACTGGGCAGAAGCGCAGGCGGCAAATGGCAGCTATGCCAGCACAGGTGATTTTGTGCGTGATCTTCTCAGCCATGAACATGATCAGCGCCGTAAGCTGGCATTGCTTCAAACCGAAATTGATCGCGGTTTGAATGCCCCTGAGACTGACGCAACAATCGAAACGATTATAGCCGAGAGCAGAACCAGGATTGCTTGACCTAATTATTAGTGGGCTTTCTCCACACCTCCGATCGCCCTGAGCCTGTCGAAGGGCTGTCTTTCTTCTGCGACACTGTAAAAAGAAAGGGCAAGGCTTCGACAGGCTCAGCCCGAACGGCAGAGAGTGATTAACTCAAGCCTCAAGCTCAATATCCCAGTAGAGCCAGTCGCGCCAGCTTGTGTGGAGATAGCCCGGCGGAAAGCGGCGGCCTTGATCCTGCAATTGCCAACTGGTCGGGCGGATTGGCGCGATATGGAGGCTCATATGCGCCTGCTTTGGTGTCCGCCCGCCTTTTTTGAGATTGCAGGGCGAGCACGCGGTGGCAACATTTTCCCATGTCGTCCGTCCGCCCTGCGCGCGGGGTACGACATGATCAAAGGTCAAATCCTTGGGGCAGCCGCAATATTGGCAGGTGAAGCTATCGCGCAGAAACAGGTTGAACCGCGTAAAGGCCGGATATTGCGACGGCTTCACATATTGTTTGAGCGCAATCACCGAAGGCAGTTTCATCGCCAAATTGGCGCTGTGCACTTCACGGTCATACTCTTCGACAATATCAACTCGGTCAAGAAACACCGCCTTAATCGCGTTTTGCCACGGCCAGAGCGAGAGTGGATAATAGCTTAGCGGCGTATAATCGGCGTTCAGCACCAAGGCCGGGCAACCGTCGGGATGGCGGATGAGGTCTGGATGATACATAGTCGACGAATACCCTTGCTACAGTCGGTGTTGCTATGGCCTTTTGCGATTACGGATGCATGACAGCATTTTCGGTGACTCTTGGTCAAGCAATGATTTCATGAAAACCGTAATTAGCCGTTTTGCCCCTAGCCCAACCGGGCGGCTTCATCTTGGCCATGCTTGGTCTGCGCTCTTGGCTCATGATGCCGCGCGCGCCGAAAACGGACGGTTTTTGCTGCGGATTGAGGATATTGACGTGGCGCGGTGCCGCCCCGAATTTGCCGATGCAATTTATGAGGATTTACACTGGCTTGGGCTGACATGGGACGGTGACGTCATGATACAGTCAGAGCGGACGGCGATTTATCAAGAGGCTTTGGCGCAATTAGACGGGCTGGGTATCCTGTATCGCTGCACCTGCACCCGCACTAAAGTTGGCGAGGGTCGCTATCCGGGAACCTGTCGGACGCTGCATCGGAGCGAGGGTGCATGGCGAATTAATATGGCCAAGGCGACAGCGATGGCTGGCCCGCTGCACTGGCATGACCGCGATCAGGGGCGAATCGATGCTGATCCGCTATCCCAAGGCGATGTCATCCTCGCCCGCAAAGATATCTGCAGCAGCTATCATCTTGCCGTTACTGTCGATGACGCCGCACAGGGGATTACCCATGTTGTGCGCGGTATGGACTTGTTTAACACAACACATACTCATCGTCTTTTGCAAGCACTGCTTGGCCTGCCAACGCCCGAGTATCAGCATCACCGGCTGATCACAGGTAACGACGGCACACGGCTTGCCAAACGCAAGCAATCTCCGGCGCTGGTGCAACTGCGGGAACAAGGAATTAATCCGCACGCGCTGATCCAAATGATGCGTGAAAAACGCTTTCCGGTTGGCTTTGCGCTGACCCCGCTTTAAGGACAAGTCCATGAATACATTCCTTATCATCCTTCTGATCGGCGCGGTCATCGCAACGGCTGTGATGCTTGTGCGCGGCTTGATCGCGTTTCTGCGGACAACCGAGGCTGATTTGAACAGCGAAGGCAGCGGCCCCAGCCAATCAGCACTCAAGCAGAATAAGATGATGACAGGCCGCGTGATTTTTCAGGCGGTTGCGATCATCATCGTCGTGCTGCTACTCCTAACCCGCAACAGCGGCTGACATGGTCAAGCTCAACCGGATTTACACACGCACCGGCGATGATGGCACCACTGGCCTTGTTGACGGGTCACGCACGCCAAAAGATGCTCCGCGCATGGCCGCGATTGGCGATGTTGATGAACTCAACGCCGCAATCGGGATGGTCGCGCTCCATAGTGACGGTGAGGCGCTGGCGCGACTGCGGATGATCCAGAATGACCTGTTCGATCTGGGTGCCGATCTCGCGACGCCGGGTGAAGATTTTACCCCCGGCGAAATGACGTTGCGGATTGTTGGCACTCAAGTCGCGCGGCTTGAGACTGAGCTTGATCTGATGAATGAGGCGCTCCGCCCGCTTACCAGTTTTATCCTGCCCGGTGGCAGTGCAGCAGGCGCTGCGCTCCATGTCGCGCGCACTGTGTGCAGGCGTGCCGAACGTTCGGCCGTTACCGCCGCGCGCAGTGTTTCGCTCAACCCCGAGGCGCTTAAATATCTCAATCGGCTGTCGGACTATCTGTTTGTGATGGGCCGCGCGGTCAATGATAATGGCGCAACCGACATCTTGTGGGTGCCGGGCGCATCGCGCTAAAATTCGGAGCAGATTATGAAAATTATCGGGGTTATTGGTGCCGGGCAAATGGGCGCTGGCATCGCGCAGGTGTCCGCACAGGCTGGCTATCAGGTTTTACTCTCCGATGTTGATCAGGCGCGCGCGCAAGCGGGGAAGGACGGCATCGCCAAGGGGCTGAACCGGCTGGTTGAGAAAGAAAAAATCACTGGCAGCGCGCGCGACGCAGCTCTTGCCCTGATTGAACCTGTCGCTGGATCATCGGCTTTTGCGCAGGCTGATCTTGTGATCGAGGCCGCAACCGAGCGTGAAGAGATTAAGCGCGCCATTTTTGCAGACGTGGGCAAAGTAATCAGTGCCGATGCTATCCTTGCAAGCAACACTTCATCAATCCCGATTACACGGCTTGCGCAGGCCGCGCCCGATCCTGCGCGCTTTATCGGCGTTCACTTCTTCAACCCTGTGCCGATCATGGGATTGATTGAGCTGATCCGTGGTCTCGCGACGTCAGTGGAAACAGTGGACGCAGTCGAAGCCTTTGGCCAGTCGCTCGGCAAGGCAATCGTCCATGCCAATGACGCGCCGGGCTTCATCGTCAACCGCATATTGATGCCGATGCTCAATGAGGCGTGTTTCGCGCTCGGCGAAGGCGTGGCGAGCATAAGTGATATTGATACCGCCTGCCAGCTTGGCCTTAATCACCCGATGGGGCCGCTGACGCTTGCTGATTTTATCGGGCTTGATACCTGTCTTGAGATTTGCCGCGTCCTCCACAGTGGCACCGGCGACCCAAAATTCCGCCCCGCGCCGTTGCTCGTCAAATATGTCGAGGCCGGATGGCTTGGCCGAAAGACGAAGCGCGGCTTCTATGATTATTCAGGGTCGGTGCCTGTGCCAACGCGGTAATGGGAGTAAGGCCGTTCCTAAAATGGTGCGCATTAAACCTGTACCGTTCGTCCTGAGCTTGTCGAAGGACTGCACTTCTCTTCTGCGAAACGTGGACAAGAAAAGACAGGGCTTCGACAAGCTCAGCCCGAACGGGATGTGCGGCGCAGACTTAATGCAAGTCGCCTTAAAGCGAATCGGGCGCAGCTTTGCCAGTATTTTCTGTAGACGGGGTCAAGTCTGGTTCAGGCAGGACAATCGCGGGTGCAGGCGGTGGTTCGACAGGGCCAACAATCGCTGCGGCTTCGAGCAGATCAAGCGCGCGGTACGCCTCAACATGACGCTTTGCCTTGACCATCCAGTCGGCAGCAAGATCGCGGTTGGGTAGCCGTGCTACCTCGGCAAGCGCCTGATCGACCCGGCCAAGCGCAATCGCATCGCTTGCCCGCGTCAGCCGTTCGGCGGGTGCAGTTGAGGGTGCATCGGCCTGGCGCACAATGAACAGCCCGGAGAGGCTTCTTGAAATCCCGTCCCACCAGCCTTCATCGGGGCCGTTTCCGGCAAGCGTTGGCGCAAGCGTGGCCAGTTCGGATTTAAGCCCGTCTAGAGTCACTGGCTGGCGAGCGGCAGCAATGATCATGGCAACCGCGCGTGGCTGGCGCGTACCAAAATGATTGCTGAGCTGCCCCTCGACAAAACCAAGCGCAAGCCCCCGGTCAAGCGCGCGGCGCGCGGCAAATGCGAGTAGCAAGCCTTCAGCGCGGCTTGAACTGCCCGTGTCGGCTGCTGTCACGCGGCTGAGCAGGTCGACGCGGGCTTCAAGTGCTGCAATGCGATCATCAGCTCCGAGTGGTGGCGTAATGGTTGGCCGCAGCACGCCCGACGGCGCTGCTGGCGACACTGTAACCAGCGGCGGCTCCGCATTCGTCTGCGTTTCGTTAGTGCCAATCAGATATTCACGCGCCGTCGGTGAGCGCGAAAGCCCCCAAATTACCAGACCAACGCCGAGTAAAATTCCAAATAGTGCAATCAGAATGTACCGTCGCACAGGGCTCGCAGTTGCTGTATTTGTCTGATATCCGTTATCCATTGCCATTCATCCGATCTTATTTCTTCTCACAAAGCGCCGCTGCTCTTTCGAGCAATGCTGCGTCATGCGGGCGGGCTGCGATACTGATTTCGTTCCAGCCAGTCCCTGCTGCTTTGGCGGCATTCGCGCTGATCGCGGCAACCGATAGCATTGCCGGGTCAATAGCGTGGCTTTCAACAATCACTGCAAATTGTTTTGCCGCACGCGCTGAGTGCAACATGACTACGCCGCCGCATTTGAGTGCGGCCAGCAACTCCTGATCTGGCGTAATCACATTTGAGGCGTAGACCGTACGCCGCTCAATTTCGACCCCATGCGGCGTGAAGGGCTGATAATCAGCACCCGAAAGATGCAGGAGCCGGTGAAGGCCAAGCGTGGCGATCTTGCCAAGCAAACGTTCAACATCGCCGTCGCCCGATATAATTGAAAGAAACCCGGCCTCACGCGCGGCATCGCCGGTCACGTCGCCAACGGCATAGAGCGGCAGATGCGTGTAACGCCGCAAACTGGGTCCAGCGAGCCGCGCCGCATTTGCGCTGGTCATAATTACACCAACATAACGTGCGGGATCGGGTTCATCCCAAGGGATGGCGGTGGTTTCAAATAACGGAAAGCTGTGTACCTCAAGCCCGCGTTCGCGCGCGGTTGTACTCGTTGCGCTATTGCCGGGTTCAGGCCGGACGATGATCAATGGTCGCGTCATGCGCCAAAGCTTTCCCGCACATTTGGATGCGCGTTTTCAAGCAAGCGCGCGGCAAGCCCAGCAGGCGCGTCTTCATCGTCGGTTGCAAACATGGCCTCACCTATCTCCTTACGCTGGCCGTCGCCTGAATATATCTCACAGCGCAGCCAGATATCTGTATCTCTGACCACTGCCAATCCCGCTACGGGCGAACGGCAATCACCTGACAGTCCCGCAAGCAAGGCGCGTTCGGCATTTACACAGGCAAACGTTGCTCCGTGATTGATCGCGCTGAGCCAGACAAACATATCATGATTGCTTACCAAGGTCTCAATTCCAATCGCTCCTTGTGCTGGCGCGGGGAGCATCTCTTCAATCGCGATGGCCACGCCGATATCATCCATCCCAAGCCGTTCGAGGCCAGCCGCTGCAAGCAAAGTCGCCTGTGCTTCACCTGCTGCAAGCTTGGCAAGCCGCGTCTGGACGTTGCCCCGAAACAGGCAAATTTCAAGATCGGGTCGTCGTGCGAGCAATTGTGCGTGGCGGCGCGGTGCGCTTGTCCCGACACGCGCTCCATGGGGGAGCGCTGACACTGATTCTGCCCCGATCAGGCGATCACGCACATCAGCGCGTTCAAGCATTGCCGCGATGATGAATTCGGGCGGACGGTGCGTTTCAACATCCTTCATCGAATGGACTGAAAAATCGATGTCGCCGTTCACCAGCCACTGATCAAGCTCCTTCGTCCACAGCGCTTTGCCGCCGACTTCGGCAAGCGCGCGGTCGAGGATTTTATCGCCACTCGCAACCACTGGGCAAATCTCGATAAGGCCTGCGTCCCAGCCATGTGCGGCCAAAAGCTGCGCGCGCACCAGATGCGCTTGCGCCACTGCGAGGGGGGATGCGCGCGTGCCGAGACGCAGCGGTTTAACAGGTCGTGTGATCATCCGGCTTGTGCTAGCGCGGTTGGCGATTAGAGGGAAGCGTGATGACGCTAATCCTTGGTATTGAATCGAGCTGCGATGAAACGGCGGCGGCGCTGGTTACTGGCGACCGGCAGATTCTGGCGCACCGGCTTGCTGGACAGGAGGCCGCGCACCGCCCTTACGGCGGCGTCGTCCCCGAAATTGCGGCGCGCGCGCATGTTGAGGCGTTGATCCCCTTGATTGAGAGCGCACTGGATGATGCTGGCGTTGCCCTCGCTGATGTCGATGCGATTGCCGCAACCGCCGGGCCGGGGCTGATTGGCGGGGTGATGGTTGGCCTCGTTACGGCAAAGGGGCTGTGCCATGCAGTTGGCAAGCCACTCATCGCGGTCAATCATCTGGAGGGCCATGCGCTTTCGCCGCGACTTGCCGATCCGGCGCTGGCCTTTCCCTATCTGCTTTTGCTCGCGTCGGGCGGGCATTGCCAGCTTTTGCTTGTGCGCGGCGTTGGCAGTTATCAGCGGCTGGCCACAACAATTGATGATGCAGCGGGTGAGGCTTTTGATAAAAGCGCCAAATTGCTCGGGCTTGGCTTTCCTGGTGGGCCAGCGGTTGAGGCAGCGGCGAAGCTTGGCGACTCCAAGGCTGTGCCGCTCCCCCGGCCACTTCTTGGCAGTAACGAACCGCATTTTTCTTTCGCGGGCCTCAAAAGCGCGGTACTTCGCGCGCGTGATGGCGGGCTGTACGGCGCGAACGATATCGCCGCCTCGTTTCAGCAAGCGGTGGTCGATTGCCTGATTGACCGGACGAACCGTGCGCTCGGCGTTTCCGGTGATGTGACGGCGCTCGTCGTTGCGGGCGGGGTCGCGGCGAATCAGGCGATTCGCACGGCACTTGAGACACTGGCGACCAAGCACGCTTTGCCTTTTATCGCGCCGCCGTTGTGGCTTTGCACTGATAATGCGGCGATGATTGCATGGGCGGGGGCTGAACGTTTTGCGGCTGGGCTGATTGATGGCCTGGATTTTGAGGCGCGGCCACGCTGGCCGCTTGATCCAAATGCTGAAAAAGCGCGCGGTGCAGGAGTGAAGGCATGAAACTCGGGGTGATCGGCGGCGGCGCGTGGGGGACGGCGCTTGCACAAGTCGCCGCGGAAAGCGGCGAACATGTCTGGCTTTGGGCGCGCGAACCTGAGGTGGTTGAAAGTATCAATGCGACTCACGAGAATCAGCTTTTCCTCGCCGGAATCCCGCTATTCCCTGCGATCCGCGCGACAGATGATTTTGACGCGCTCTCGGGCTGTGAGGCGCTGCTGATCGTTACGCCTGCACAGCATATGCGCGCCGTGCTTGACGGTGCCAATGTTGGCAGTCGCCCGATCATTCTCTGCGCAAAGGGGATTGAAGCGGGCACACAGCGCCTCATGTCCGAGGTCGCACAGGATGTCTGCTCTAATGCGCCGATTGCGGTGCTTTCAGGGCCAACTTTTGCAGGTGAAGTCGCGCGCCGTTTGCCGACCGCAATTACACTTGCATGTGCTGATGCAGCGCTTGGGCAAAGGCTGGCCACGCGTTTGGCGCGGCCGCACTTCCGGCCCTACGCCTCAACTGACGTAATTGGCGCCGAAATTGGCGGCGCGGTCAAAAATGTCCTTGCGATTGCGTGCGGCGTGGTTGATGGGCGCGGACTTGGCCAGAATGCGCGCGCCGCACTCATTGCGCGCGGCTTTGCCGAAATGACACGCTTTGGCCTGGCGCGCGGGGCTTTGGCTGAAACACTTGGCGGGCTCTCCGGGCTAGGCGATCTCGTGCTGACCTGTTCATCAACCCAGTCGCGCAATTTTACACTCGGCAAGGGATTGGGCGAAGGCCGCGTGGCGGCAGAATTGCTGGCCGGACGGACGGTTGCCGAAGGTGCGTTTACCGCCCCCGTGCTGCAATTGGCGGCACGCGCGGCGCGGGTCGAAATGCCCGTGGTTGATGCCGTCTGCGCATTGCTTGCAGGCGAAAGCGATGTTGGCGCGGTTGTTGGTGCGTTGCTCGCGCGGCCGCTGCGGAGCGAGGGTTAGCAAATTTAACTATAGATCAAACCAAACCCGTTCGGGCTGAGCCTGTCGAAGCCCTGCCTTTTTCTTATGATACGCTGAAAGAAAAGGACAGCCCTTCGACAAGCTCAGGGCGAACGGTTCAGCTTAAAATTACAAACCCTGAAAATCAGATATTAAGCCTGCCGCCGGAATGTGTCGAGTATTGAGGGCGCGTGCTCAGCCTCATCAAGAATAAAGGTCAGCAGCGCTTTTTCACAGGCATCGGTTTGGCCGTCTGCTGCAATCTGCATCTTGAGCCAGCCCGCTTCATCAGCCGTAATCAAGTGGCTGTTGTCAAGTGCAAGCCGCTTGGCGAACCGATCTTCGGTCTTTGGAAACAAAGTTTTGAACGCTTCGGCAATTGTCCCATAACCAATCTTGTCATTTGGCAGCATCCGTTTGAAAAAGCGCCCGAGGCTGGGCACATCATTATCCATGAATTGCTTGAATTCGAGCACTTCGTCACGCGAAAGCGGGCGATAATCGCTGTGCGCCATCAAATGATTTCCAACACCTTGCACGAACAGCCGCAGCCAGCTTGCCGCATTGTCTCCGTCAAGCGTGACGTCCTTGATCCGGAACAGCATGTCCGCTTCTTCCGAACCCACGATTACAGCGCCTTCGCCGCCGCCGGCAAAGATCAGACGGCGGAGCAAGTCAACCTCAATCGCATCAACGCTATTGGGGCGGATCACGCCGTCGGTACGCGTCGGGCCTTCGCCGCTGACGATCACATTTTCGATTTGGGCAATCGCATATTGGCGCAGTTCTTCGGGCGCACTTTCGGCACGTTCGATAATTGCGACAAGCAATTCAAGCTCGGTTAGTGAGGCAACCCGGCCATTTTTGTCAACGCGCGCTTGAAGCCAGTCAGCGCAGCTTTCATCAACAAAACCCTGCGGCGCAGATTGATCAACCAGATAATATTCAACCGCCTCAATGAAAAAATCAGTCCAGACCGCAGAATGGCTGGTGAACGTATCATTGAGCGTGAACAAGGCATCGACGACAGGTTCGGCAATCGACTCGTCAGTCCACACCGCATCGCGCAGCATCATGACATCACCGTCGCTCACAGTTCCGGCCTGCATCAAACGGGCAAGCAATTCAGTCAACTCTTCGTCCATGACGACACCTTCTTTTCAACTCTTGAAGGTGTGTAACATCAATGCCTTAACAGCCAGTTGACGATAGCGCTGACGCTAAAAATCTATTGCGATGCCCTTATACTCCCAATCGCCGTAGCGCACCGGGTCAAGCCGGTCAGGATCAGGCTCGGCTGCGCGCACCATCGGCTCGGGCGCTGGCACCGGCGGGCTTTTAGAAAGATAGTCTGGCGCTTTGACATGCGCTGGGCGACGGCTCGACATTTGGGTGATCCTGACTATTGGGTGGCAAGCCATACCGCTTTGCGATCTGAAAGTCGAGAATCATTACCGAAATTGCTGGTCTTTCCGCGCGCCGTGCGGCGCTTAAATTGCTCGACGGGGTGCTACGCCGGGGGCAGCCGCTTGAGGCATCGCTCAGTTTTGCGACGCGCGGGGTTGATAATCCGGCTGACCGCGCGCTGGCCCATGCGATCGCGAGCGAAACGTTGCGCCATTTGCCCGATCTTGACGCCCTGATCGATAGTGCAACGCGCAACCGGCTGGCTGACGATTCAAAAGCGCGGCTGGTGATCCGCATCGCGCTCATCCAAGTGCTGGTGCTTGGCACGCCTGAACATGCCGCCGTTGCAACCGCGCTGCCGCTGGTTGAAGGTGGGCCGCGCCGTCTTGTCCACGGAGTGTTGGGGACGCTGCTGCGCCGCAAGGTTTTGCTTCCCGAAGTGCCGACACTGCCGCCCGAAGTCGCGATGCGCTGGCAAAGCGATTGGGGCGATGCGATGCTTGATGTCGCAGCAACCGCACTTGGCACGCCCCCGCCGCTTGATTTGACGCTCAAGGATGCCGCCACCACTGACGAATGGGTAACAAAGCTTGGCGGCGAAAGCCTTGCCCCCGGCCATGTTCGCGTGCTGCGCGGGACGGCCATCCCCGAACTCCCCGGATTTGATGAGGGCGCGTGGTGGGTGCAGAATATTGCCGCCTCAATTCCCGCGCGTGTACTTGGTGGAGGGGGTGGACGCACTGTGCTTGATCTTTGCGCAGCGCCGGGCGGCAAGACGATGCAGCTCGCTGCGTCGGGTTGGGATGTGAGCGCGGTTGATCAAGACCGTGCGAAACTTGTTCGGCTTTCGGACAATCTGACGCGCACGGGGCTGAGCGCGCAAGTGGTTCAGGGCGACATCTTGAAATGGCAGCCAGCCAAGCCTGTGTCTGCGATCCTGCTTGATGCGCCGTGCAGCGCGACCGGGATTTTCGCGCGCCACCCCGACGTACTCCACCGCGTCCGCCCGCGCGACATAACCGAGCTTGCGCAGTTGCAAGCGGCGATGATCGCGCGTGTGGCGGACTGGCTTGAACCCGGCGGTACGCTGATTTACGCGACTTGCTCGCTTGAGCGCGCCGAGGGTGAAGCGCAGATTGCAGTGGCCGAGGCGGCAGGGCTAACCCTAAAAAAATCTGAAAATCAAAGCATCGTCAAAGGGATCGCGCCTGATCCGGGTGGCTGGTTCAGGGTGCTGCCCGCAAACCATGCCGACGGCTTTTTCGTGGCGCAATTTGTGCGAGACTAAGCCTGCGGCGAAGCGCTTGCCCGCAATTCAAACACGCCCTAAAGCAGGCGCATTATGACCAGACCAGTACTCATTGCCCCTTCGATCCTGTCCGCCGATTTTGCTCGGCTTGGTGAGGAAGTGCGCGCAATTGACGCGGCCGGGGCAGACTGGATTCACGTTGATGTGATGGACGGCCATTTCGTGCCAAACCTTACAATTGGCCCGGTTGTCGTCAAAGCGCTGCGCCCGCACACGGCCAAGGTGATGGATGTTCACCTGATGATCAGCCCAGTTGACCCTATGCTTGATGCCTTTGCCGAGGCCGGTTCGGATATTATTACCGTTCATCAGGAGGCGGGGCCGCATCTCCACCGCACGGTTCAGCGGATCAAGGCACTTGGCAAGCGTGCGGGGGTTTCGCTTAATCCAGCGACGCCAGCAAAAATGCTCGACTACATAATTGAAGAGATTGACCTTGTTCTGGTGATGAGCGTCAATCCAGGTTTTGGCGGGCAGAGCTTTATCGAAAGCCAGCTCCGCAAAATCGAAAGCATCCGCAAGATGATCGACAAGCTTGGCAAAGCAATTGACCTTCAAGTCGATGGCGGGGTTGACGCAGTCACGGCACCGCGCGTGATTGCGGCAGGGGCCAATGTGCTGGTTGCCGGCACTGCAACCTTTAAGGGTGGGCCAGCCGAATACGCCGCGAATATAAAGCGATTGCGCGGTCAATGACATCAGACGGTGATGATGACGGCAGCGAAGAAATCCCGGTTGGCAAAAGATTAGTGCGCGCGCGCAGCGACGTTGGCCTTTCGCTTTCGGAGCGGTTCGCATCGCATTTCTATCGGCTGACATGGCGGACGCCGCTTCACGCGTTTAAGCTACGCGGGCGCTATCCGCTCAAGCTGCTCGCCGTGCCGGTTGATCCGGTTGCTGGCAACGCTAAGCGCGGTGCGGCGATCATGGCTGGCGCGTTCAACTGGAACGGCGAAACTTTGTCGCGTGACGGCATCAGCTTTGCTGAAACCACACTTTCGCCGGGCTTTACGGGCTATCTCCATCAATTTGCATGGCTGCGCGATCTGGCTGCCGCTGCCCCGCGCGCCGAAGCTGCACCAATTGCCGAAGCACTGACGCGGACATGGCTGGCGAGCCACGGTGAAAAAGTGAGCGAACCGGCATGGCGGCCCGATCTTTGGGGCTGGCGCATTCTCTACTGGGCGGCCCATGCGCCGCTGATCCTTTCAAGCACTGACCTGGTTTACCGCTCGGCAGTGCTTAACGGGCTTGCGCGCGGGGCGCGGCATCTTGACCGCACCGCCGAAAGCGCACCCGTCGGTCTCGCGCGACTTGCAGCGTGGGCCGGCGTCGTCGCGGCAGGACTGCTGATTTCGGGGAGCAATCCACGGCGCAGCTTTGGTGAGGCAGGCCTTGCAAAGGCACTCGCGGCATCATTTAGCAGCGACGGCGGCATCATCTGCCGCACTCCGCGAAATCAGCTTGATGCGGTGGTTTTGCTCTCGATGCTGCGTGAGGTTTACGCCGCGCGCCGGATTGAATGTCCGGTCAGCATAACCGCTATGCTGATGCGGGCGGTGCCAGCACTCCAAGGCGTTACGCTTGGGGATGGCGGGCTTTCAAGCTGGCAGGGCAGCCCGCCGATCGCGCGTGATCAGGTTGAGGCGGTGATTGCCGCCAGTGGCGTGCGCACACGGCCTCTGCGCCAGGCGCGTGACTGGGGCTATCAGCGGCTGTCGGCGGGGCACAGCGTTGTCGTCATTGATGCCGCGCCGCCGCCAATTGCGCGCGTTTCGGGTGGCGGGTGCGCGTCGACGCTGGCGTTTGAACTCTCTGACGGCGCGCACCGACTGATCGTCAATTGCGGCGGCGGCAATGCGGGCGGCACCGGGGTCAGCGCAGGTCTGGCAGAGGGTTTGCGGACAACAGCGGCGCATTCGACGCTCATTCTGGCTGACAGTAATTCAACCGCGATCCTCGGCAATGCCACGCTTGGGCGCGGCGTGACTGAGGTTGAACTTGACCGTCAGGAAACCGAGGCGGGCAGCCGGGTGGAGATTAGCCATGACGGCTATGTCAAACGCTTTGGCCTGATCCACCAGCGGATATTGACGCTGGCAAGCGACGGGCGCGAATTGCGCGGTGAGGATATCTTGCTCCCCGGAAACGGCGGGCGCAAACCAGCGCTTTCGAACTTTGCTGCGCGCTTTCACCTCGCACCCGGGGTTGAGGCAACGCCCACCGCCGACGGCATGGGTGCGCTCCTGCGCATTGACGGAGGCGCGCTCTGGCAATTCCGCGTGCGCGGCGCAAAGCTGGGCATTGATGACAGCATCTGGATTGACGGGGCAGGCCGCCCCAATCCAACACAGCAATTGGTCGCCAGTGGCGAAGCGCCAGCGGGCGGCGCCAGCATAAGCTGGACACTCAAACGAGCAGGTTAAATCAATGACGGACGTAACAATAAAGCGCGCACTGCTCTCGGTGTCGGACAAGAGCGGGCTAGTTGAATTGGCAACCGCGCTTGCAGGCCACGGCGTTGAGCTGGTTTCAACTGGCGGTACGGCGAAGGCACTGCGCGATGCTGGGCTTGTGGTTCGCGATATCTCCGATCTTACTGGCTTTCCCGAAATGATGGACGGGCGGGTCAAGACGCTCCATCCAAAAGTGCACGGCGGGCTACTTGCCGTGCGCGACAACCCCGGGCATGTTGCCGCGATGGCGGCGCATGATATCGGCGCAATCGACCTGGTGGTCGTCAATCTCTATCCCTTCGTCGAGACCGTGATGAAGGGGGCAGAGCGCGACGAGATTATCGAGAATATCGATATCGGCGGGCCGAGCATGATCCGCTCGGCCGCAAAAAACCACGCGAGCGTAGCCATTGTCACTGATCCAGCCGATTATGCCGTGATAGCCAGCGGCACGACGACGCTTGATCAGCGCCGCAAACTCGCGGCGAAGGCGTATTCCGCAACCGCCGTCTATGATGCGATGATCAGCCAGTGGTTTGCCTTTGCTGATCAGCAGCAGATGTTCCCTGATATGATGGCGATGATGGCCAATCGCGGAGAGGAGCTTCGTTACGGCGAAAATCCGCATCAAAAGGCAGCCCTTTATGTCCCCGCTGGCCCGCACGGTCGCGGGATCGCACAAGCCGAGCAGCTACAGGGCAAGGAGCTTTCGTATAATAATTACAATGACGCTGATGCGGCGCTTGAACTAGTGAGCGAGTTTCGGGATGGCCCGCCAACCGTGGTGATCGTCAAGCACGCCAACCCGTGCGGCGTTGCAAGCGGCGAAACCTTGCTTGAGGCGTATCAGGCAGCGCTCGCCTGTGACAGTGTTTCAGCGTTCGGCGGGATCATCGCGGTCAACCGACCGCTTGACGCCGCAACCGCTGAAGCAATGGCGGGGATTTTTACTGAAGTCGTCGCCGCCCCTGATGCCAGTGACGAGGCCAAGGCGGTTTTTGCCAAGAAGAAGAATCTGCGCCTGCTATTGACTGGCGATCTGCCCGATCCGGCGCGTGGTGGGCTGTCAGTCAAAA
This sequence comes from Sphingomonadales bacterium, assembly GCA_043765635.1. GTDB lineage: Bacteria > Pseudomonadota > Alphaproteobacteria > Sphingomonadales > Sphingomonadaceae > Aquisediminimonas. The sequence goes on along the minus strand of JAYUIX010000174.1, from coordinate 19,226 downwards.
CGATTGCGGGCGGTTATCTTGTTCAGAGCCGTGACAATGGCCGGGTCAGCCGCGACATGCTCAAAACTGTGACCAAACGCGCGCCGACTGACGCGGAACTCGCCGACTGTCTGTTTGCTTGGACAGTGGCGAAGCACACCAAGTCAAACGCTATCATTTACGCCAAGGATGGCAGCACCGCAGGGATTGGTGCTGGCCAGATGAACCGGCTTGAGTCCGCGCGCATCGCCGCTTGGAAAGCCAAGGATGCCGCCGAAAAAGCGGGCTGGGCAACGCCGCGCACCATCGGTTCGGCGGTGGCATCGGACGCCTTCTTCCCCTTTGCCGACGGGCTGATGGCGGCGGTTGAGGCAGGCGCAACGGCGGTCATCCAACCCGGCGGATCAATCCGCGATGATGAAGTGATCGCAGCGGCAGACGCGGCGGGGCTGGCGATGGTGTTTACCGGGATGCGGCATTTCCGGCATTAGAGCAGGGGTTTGCTAGAATTCCGTTCGGGCTGAGCCTGTCGAAGCCGTGCCTTTCTTCTTCGCGCTTTGGACGGAGAAAGGACAGCCCTTCGACAGGCTCAGGGCGAACGGATACATGTTAGGTCTTTGGTTAGTGTTTCTCTGATCGCTAACCCGCCGCCTTCCTAAACAGCACCCGGTCATCCTCACCAAAGCCGTAACGCCAGATGACCCAGCCGTAGGCGGCCAAAATTGCCGGAATGCCTACCGCGAGTTCGGCCCATTCGGGCAGGCGGATGATGATTTGCCCGACGAGCACCGCGACCGCACCCGCAATCGGCAGCGCCCAGCGCCAGACCGAAACGCGCGCACCAAGCACATGCGCCGCCAGCCGCGATTTGATCAGCGATGAAACACCAAGCGAAAGCGCGAGCGCAATCGCTGGTCCCGCCGCTTGATAAAGCTCGGGATAGCCAAGCCGCCGCATCGTCATAATTAGTACAAAGGTCAGGATGATTTGCAGCGCGATGGTGCCAAGCGATACAATTAAATTGCGTATCCGCGCGACATAGACGAGGGCTGCTTCGCTCACCACTGCGACTGCTGCTGCAACCTCGGCAAGGAGCAGGAACGCAAGCGCGCCGTTGCCGCCGACGAAATCACGCCCCGGCCCGATGAGGCCCATCAGCGCCTCACCCGGAATGCCAAGCGCGAGCGCAACCCCGGTTTGCGCCGCGATAATCCAAAAGCCGACCTGGCTGATTTGGCCCGCAATCGCCGCGCGGTCTCCCTCTTTGAGCTTGCGCGTGATGACCGGGCCAAGCACGGGATCAAAGCTGGTTTTGAGCTTTTGCGGCAGCGAGGCAACCTGCTGCGCCACCCAGTAAATCCCGACGGTTGCGGGTGAAACGAACAGCCCGAGGATCAGGATATCGATCCGGCGCGACCCCCATTCAATCGCATCGGCAAGCGCAAGCGGAGTATTGTGTCGGGCCAGAGCATAAAGCTCAGTACCGCGCGGCGTCCAGCCTTTGGGCAGGCCGTAGCTTCTAAGGAATGGAATGATTGAGGCGATCAGCGCCATCACCATCGAAGCGGCATAGGCCACGAGCAAGCCGTCACGCGGCAAAGTCCACGCCAGCCCGAATGCAACAATGCTGATCGTCCACGGCTCAATAATCGCGCGCGCGCGCACCGTTGCGCCAATATCAAAGCGGTAGGCAAGCGCCGCCAGCATCACATCCGACAGCGCGAGCGCAGGAATCGCAAGCGGCAACAAATTATCAAGGCGGTTGATCTGGCTGTTGGGAAACATCACTTGCGGAAACATCATCAGCAGCACCGTCGGGATCAGCGTCGCAAGGATGACGACAAGGATGCCGTCCCACGCGCCATTTTCTTTGCCCGCACCTGCCAAGTGGAGCGCTAACCCGCGTTTGAGGCCAAGCGTTGCGATCTGCGCAGCAAATTCGACAATAACAATCGCATAGGCCAACCGCCCAAGCGCCTCTGCGCCGTACCACTGGCCGCCAATGATGAGGAACGGGATGCGGGCAATCAGGCGGATGAAAAAACCGCCAACATTAGTGCGGCCACCCTTGGCGAGGGCTGCGATGTCATCGCTCAATGCGCGGTGCCCCAGCTTTTGCCTGTGCCAATTTCAACGCCAAGCGGAACATCAATCGTGACGAGCGGCGCTGCGGCTTCCTCCATTACGCGTTTGATGACTATGCTCGCCATCGCGACGTCGCCTTCGGGCAGTTCAAACACCAGTTCATCATGCACTTGAAGCAGCATCCGCACCTTGGGCAAACCAGCCTCGGCAAGTGCGGGCAGCATCCGCACCATTGCACGTTTGATGATGTCAGCGCTTGTCCCTTGAATCGGGGCGTTAATCGCGGCGCGTTCGCTGCCCGCGCGCTCGGTTTGGTTCGCGCTGGTGATCCGGGTGAAATGGGTTTTCCGCCCGAAGAGCGTCTGGGTGAAACCCGTTTCGCGCGCCGATTGCAGCGTCCAGCTGATATATTGGTTGATGCCGGGGAAGCGCTCAAAATAGCGGTCAATCATCGCCTGTGCTTCTTCTGAACTGATGCCGAGCCGCCCCGCCAATCCCCAGCGCGAAATGCCGTAGAGCAGCGAGAAATTGATCGTTTTCGCCTTGCCGCGCGTGTCGGGATTGACTTCGCCAAAAAGCTCCTGTGCGGTCAGGCTGTGAATGTCATCGCCCTTGGCAAATGCTTCTTTGAGTGCTGGCACATCGGCCATGTGTGCGGCGAGACGCAGCTCAACCTGGCTGTAGTCAGCCGAGAGCAGGACATTGCCCGGTTCGGCCACGAACGCCGTGCGGATGCGCCTGCCAACCTCAGTGCGGATCGGGATATTCTGGAGGTTGGGGTCATTCGAGGAGAGCCGCCCCGTCTGCGCGCCGGTGAGGCTGTAACTGGTGTGGACGCGGCCCGTGGTTGGGTTGATCTGCTCTTGCAGCGCATCGGTATAAGTCGATTTGAGCTTTGATAACTGCCGCCATTCAAGCACTTTGCGCGCAATTTCAACTCCGTCTTCGGCAAGGCGTTCAAGCACTGTCACGTCAGTCGAATAATCGCCCGATTTGCCCTTCTTGCCGCCTTTCAGCCCCATTTTTCCAAACAGGATTTCGCCCAATTGCTTTGGACTGCCTACCGCAAAGGGCTGCCCCGCCATTTCGTGAATCTCGATTTCAAGTGCTGCGATCCCCTCGGCAAATTCGGCTGACATCCGCGCGAGTTCAGCGCGGTCAACGAGGATGCCTTCGCGCTCCATCTGCGCGAGGACGGGGATCAGCGGACGGTCAACGCGTTCATAAACGCGCGTGACTTGTTCGGCGGACAGGCGCGGTTTGAACAAATGCCACAGCCGCAACGTAACGTCAGCATCCTCAGCAGCATAGCGGGTTGCCTCTTTCAAGGGCACTTGGTTGAATGTGATCTGGCTTTTGCCGCTCCCGCAGACATCTTTGAACGCGATACAGCTATGTTCCAAATGAAGTTGCGCGAGTTCATCCATTCCGTGATTATGGCGGCCGGCATCAAGATCAAAACTCATCACCATGCTGTCGTCGATCGGGGCAACGCTGATCCCGCTGCGCTCAAGCACGTTCAAATCATATTTGATATTATGCCCAATTTTGAGCACTGAAGCGTCTTCAAGCAGCGGTTTCAGCTTCGCAATCGCGACATCCATTGGCACCTGCATGGCTTTTTCGGCAAACATATCGCCGCTGCCATGCGCGAGTGGAATATAGCAAGCCCGCCCCGGTGCGGTGGCAAGGCTCACCCCGACAAGCCCCGCCTGCACCGCATCAAGTGCATCGGTTTCGGTATCCACCGCGATGACCCCCGATAGCGTCGCCTCGGCAATCCACGCGTCGAGTGCTTCCACTGTATCCACAGTTTCATAAGCGTCACGATCAAACGGTGCCGCTTCGGGTTTTGGCTTTGGCGTAGGCTTTGGCCCGCGTATCTGTTGGTTAATCAGTGCTGTCTGTTGATGATCAGGCTTGCCGCCTTCACCGCCGAGCTTTTTGAGCAGCGACATGAAGCCGTGATGTTCAAGAAATTCGCGCAACGGCGCGTCGGGAATTTCCTTGAGGAGAAAATCATCAAGCGGTTCAGGCAGGGCGGCATCTTCCTTGAGCGTGACAAGCACCCGGCTCATCCGTGCCTGATCAGCAAAAGTGATCAGGTTTTCCTGCATTTTTGATTTCTTCATGGTCGGTGCCGCGGTAAGTACGCCCTCAATCGTGCCATATTCCTGAATGAGTTTCGCCGCAGTTTTTGGCCCAATGCCGGGGACACCTGGCACATTGTCGGCACTATCCCCCATCAGGCCGAGCACCTCGCCAAGTGCTTCAGGCAGAACACCGAATTTTTCGACAACGGCATCAGGGCCAAGTCGCTCATTTTTCATCGGATCAAGCATATCGACGCCGGGCTGGATCAGTTGCATCAGATCTTTGTCAGTAGAAACGACAGTGACCTGCCACCCCTGCGCCAGCGCCGCGCGGGTGTAGGATGCGATCAGATCATCAGCCTCCAGTCCAAGCTCCTCAATGCACGGCAGCGAAAAAGCGCGCGTCGCATCGCGGATCATCGGAAATTGCGGAACAAGATCTTCAGGCGGTGGCGGTCTATGCGCCTTATATTGATCGTAAATTTCATTGCGGAAAGACTTGCTTGATGCGTCAAGGATAACCGCCATATGCGTTGGCCCGTCAGCCTTGTGCAGCGCATCGGCAAGCTTCCACAGCATCGTGGTATAACCATACACTGCCCCCACCGGTTCCCCTCTGATATTGGTCAGCGGCGGCAGGCGGTGATAGGCACGGAAAATATAGCCCGAGCCGTCAATGAGGTAGAGGTGGTTCTGGTTCGACATCGCCCTGTGGTTTAGCAGGATGGGCGACGCTTTACAGGGAAAAAGGCGAGCATCGGCTTATCGCGCTAATTTTGCTGCGACCCGGTGGGCCAGTTCAGATTTTTGAGCCGCGCCCGACTGTCTTGCCCTGATTTCGTAAATTGACTCAGCAAAAGCATAATCCCAACGAGTCAGGTCTGTCGGGGCATCGCTTGGACTCTTACCAGGAGCAAAAATATTGAGGATTGAAGGCACATCTGCAAAGTTCTTATCGGGTTTTACTTGAACCAGCGAGACCATCGCAGCATGAGCGGCAATCGCTTCAAGAGGATATCCTTCGGCTTTTTTCAGGTCTATCATCACCACCGATGCCATCAAATTAATCTGAATAGTGCTGAAAATCAGGCTTTCCGCAGAATTGCTTGAGGCAATCACTGGAGAGTCGTCACTATTACGAACCAAGCCTCCAGAAAATGTCCTGCCTTCAGTATCTTTTACTTCGGTGCGATACCACCAGCGTGCAGGCGCTGGTTGTTTAAAGAAACTGTTGCGCTCAAGAAACGGAACTTCGGTAAATATCTGCGGACGTGTCCGTCGGAGCTGCGCCAGACTATCAATAACATTCTCGGAGAAAATGATGAAGCTGTTTATTTTGCAATTATTATCAGCCACTTTTGCGCCAATGCGTGTGGCAACATCACGAATCTTTGCATAAATGATCTTATGATAAGATGGATCAATGCCAATCACCAAAGGGCATATTCCGGTCTGCCTGCGGCTGTATTGCCCTATAGTAGGGGTGATCATCACGCTGGTAAAAGCCCGTGCCTCGCGGCGAATTTCGCTTTTCTGCTTCTTTTGCCCGGTTACCGTAATCGTTGAATCGTTGGCAGCGACAGGAGGTGTTGTTTCTGATTGAGCAAAAACTGGGCTGGCTAACCCCAAAGCAATGGCGGCAAAAGCGCCGCCTTGAAGTGAGTGAGTTCTTAAATATAGCGCGGGTTGAGGCACTGATTTCACTCCTGTTGCTAGTTTGAGGGAATATCTTGGAAGTCACTGGTTCAATTTGGCCGCCATTTTGTTGGCAATCTGAGACTTTTGCACATTTCCTGCGCGGTTTGGGGGTATCTCATATAGCGAACTGACATATGCATAATCGAACGCGGTGAGGTCTATTGGGGCGTCACCGGGATTTTTGCCCTCGCCAAACATTGCGAGAATTGAGGGAAGCGCGTCATGGGCTTTTTCTGGCTTGAGCTGTGAGAATGAGACCATCGCGGCATAGGCAGCAATCGAATCAAGCGGATATCCCATGGCCTTGCCAATATCGACAACCACAACTGATCCGGTGAGATTGATCACGATATTGGTATCAATCAGGCTACTGTTGAAACTCTTGGTTTCGATGCCATCGATACTTTGTGAGCTTGTTGCGCCCTCCGCAATGCCGCCGTCCGACTGGGCCAGTACCGTGCTATGCCACCAGCGCACCGGCACTGGATCAGCATAAAGCGCTAGGCGATCTCGAACATTAACACTGTTAAACAAGCTCGGTTTAACCTTTCGCAGTGCGGCCATCAAACCATTGCCATCGCGCGTGAAGAGAATAAACAGGTTTGGCGCGCAGTCGGCTGCCTCAACCTTGACGTCGGCAGTCTTGGCAATCGCTCTTATTTTTGCTTCAACAATTTGCGCATAGCTCTGATCAATCCCGATAACACGCGGGCAGACCGGACGATTGCGCCGCGCATATTGGCTAAAGCTTGTTGTTGTCGTCTGCCCAATAAACGCGCGCGATTGACGCTTGGCCTCTTTCTTTTCAAGCTTTTGGCCCGTGACGGTGATCGTGCTTTCGCCCTTATCCGGCGCTTGCGCGAATGCAGGGCTGACGATTATCGCGAGACCAAGACATGTAGGAACCCAGAACCGCGACATAAATCACCTCAAAATGATCTTTATACGCAATTTATCGCTAGTAAGACTGAACTGAAAATGAACAGTCAAGTAATGGGCTGTGCCAAAATGCTATTAAACGCGTTACTTCCGGTGCTGTCCTGAAATTGCCCTGCTCACCGCTTGCATCATTTGTTGGCGAACGGGCACGGGTTGGCGCGTATTCGCAATCATTACAGCGACGGCATAGCTCGTTCCGTCAGGTGCGGTCATGATTCCAACATCATTGTAACCCGTTGAAGCGCCAGCAAAATCTTGGCCTGTCCCGGTCTTGTGGCCAAAGCGCCAGTCTTCGGGGATGCCACCCGCAAGGCGCTGCCTCCCGGTGCGCGACCCGTTCATCAGCGAGAGCAACACCCGCGTTGAATTTGCAGAAAGAAGCGTCCCGCGCTTGAGTTTGGCAAGTGCGCTGACGATAGCCTGCGGTTGAGCACCGTCGGGCAGGGTCGCCAGATACCGATCAAGCGCTTCACGGCGCACACCGTCAGGCACTTTGGCGCGCTCAGCATAAAAAGTGCGGCCAATTGAATAGCGTTGCTGCCATGTCATGCCAGCAGTCGCGCTTTGCATCGCGCGTTCGCCACCTCCAAACCGAATTCCGCTCAAGCCTTTGCGTTCAAGCATGTTCCGCACAGCGCTTGGCCCGCCGACGGTGCGCAGCAGGCTGTCATTGGCAGTGTTATCGCTCTGCGTCATCGCGCGCAGGAGCAGTTCGGAAACATTGGTTTCATAACCCTCAGCACCCACCAATTGAGCAATTGGCTGATGAAACAGCGTGAGGTCAGCGCGTGTAATCAGCACTTTTTGATCAAGCGTCAACCGCCCGTTATCGACCGCATCAAAGACAGTCAGCGCCACCCACAGTTTGGAAACGCTCTGCTGTGGGAAATAGGCATCGCCTTGCGATGAAAATGTCCAATCGCTGTCAATCCGGCTGACAGATATGCCAAGCCTCCCGTCAAACGACGCTGCAATCGCGCGCAGTGCAGGAAAGAGCAAAGGGGACGGCGCTGAAGGGCGGGGAGCTTCGGCTACGGGCTTCAGCTTTGGCGCGGGGATAAATACAGGCGGGCGCTTGGGTGGTGGCTTGGGCGCAGAGACGCAAGCCGGAACGAGGAACATCGCAATCAGGGGCGCAAAACGGCAGAAGGCATTCATTGATGTAGTCCTAATACGTTGCTCCCCGCGCATAACCCCCCCAGCGACGAACGATTCTGAAACAGCGACGAATTGAGTGGGGGCTCGCTATTTCCCGATCACAGCATCCGACGGAGGCATCGTCTTCATTCCCACCGCCACCGCCTCAGCGCCCTTCATTACGCGAAGGATGTTGCGACCGCTGATTTTCTCCAAATCTTCTTGGGTGTAGCCCCGCCTGGCAAGTTCAGTGAACAGCGCCGGGTAAGTCGAGACATCCTCAAGCCCCTCAACAACGCTGCTGATCCCGCCGAAATCGCCGCCAATGCCGATATGATCAATCCCGGCAATGCCTCGCACATGATCGATATGATCAGCAACTTGAGACAGGGTGGCGCGCGGGCGGGGGTTGGCTTTGATCCAGCCTTCAAGTGCTGCGCTTTCGGCTTTGGGATTGCCGATATGCTGTGTTTTCATCGCGGCGGCTTGCGCGGCGTGGCTATTTTCCCATGCTCGGATTGCTGGGCTGGTATAATCGGGAACGAAGGTGATCATGATGACGCCGCCGTTCTGGTTAAGCCGGATCAGCATCGCATCGGACATGTTGCGCGGATGATCAAGCAGCGCCTGCGCGTTTGAATGGCTCAGGATGACGGGTGCGCTGCTCGCGTTGAACACATCCTCCATCGTGCTCTGCGCCACATGGCTGATGTCGATCATCATGCCGAGCCGGTTCATTTCCTTGACCACTGACACGCCAAACGGCGTCAGCCCGTCATGGCGCGGCGCGTCAGTTGCGCTATCGGCCCAGTCGTTGGTGAGGAAATGGGTGATCGTCATATAGCGCGCACCCGCGCGGTACATCTGCCGCAAGATAGCGAGCGAATTGCCAATCGAATGGCCGCCCTCCATCCCGATCAGTGAAGCAATCCGACCGCGCTTGATCGCGGCTTCAATTTCAGCGGCCGTGCGCGCGGATGCAAAGGTTTCGGGATAACGCGCGATCATCCGCTCAACGGTATCAATCTGTTCAAGCGTCTGCGTCACGGCCTCATGCTTGGGGAGGGCTGGATCAATCCAGACCGACCAGAATTGCCCGCCAACGCGGCCCTCGCGCAGTTTGGGTATGCTGGTGTGCGTCTTTGCGACGATTTCAGGGAGAAGAGTGTTGAGGTCAAATTTGCTGAAATCATTTTTGAACAGTTCACGGATTTGCTCAGGCGTATCATTGTGCCCGTCGATGATCGGCATAGCGGTGAGTGCTACGCGCGCTGTGTCTTCAGGCGTTGCGGCGAGCGCGGGGGATGCCATCATCAGGCAGATCAACAGACCAATATTTCGCATCGCTCGTTCCCCTTTTACCGCGCTTGTATCATCGCACGAGCAACCCAACCAAGCTTCGCCGCTTTACTCGTAAACACGCGGCTGTCCCACGCATGTTCGCCGCGCCGTGCGACTTCGCGCGCGATATCGCCGTAAATGCCTGCGGCTGATAACACCGCCCAGCGCGAACGGAACGGCAGCTTGCGCGCCCCTATGCGAGCGCTTGCTTCATACTCCCCGGCCATTTCGGCGAATTTTGCAGCTATTCCGGCAAGCGCATTGCGGTAATGCGGCTTCATATGCTCACCCGGCCCAATGTCGGCCTTGCCCAGCCAAGTTGCGGGAATATAGCAGCGACCAGCACTTGCATCCTCACCAATGTCACGCACGATGTTGGCAAGTTGAAACGCGAGGCCAAGATCGTTGGCGTGGGCAAGCGTTTCCTGATCCTCAGGATCAACCCCCATCACCACCGCCATCATCAGCCCAACGACGCCCGCAACATGATAGCAATAGGTCAACATATCCTGCGTCGTGCGCGGCGAAAATCCGTCGGCATCCATCGCAAAGCCTTGAACGAGATCGCGTGGCCAATCGTGGGGGATATTGCATTCGGCAACCACTAGCCCAAGCGCATCAAACGCGGGATCTCCTGTGCTTTCGCCACGCAGCGCGCGTTCAGTCATATCGCGGATGTGGGCAAGGCGGACATGCGGATCAGAAACTGCCGACATTTCCCCGCCGTGATCTTGACCATCAGCCAGATCATCGCAGGCCCGGCACCAACTATACAGCAGCCACGCCCGTTCGCGCGTCGCTTGGTCAAACAGCCGCGAGGCGAGCGCAAAGGATTTTGATCCTTTGGCGATTGATAAGCGCGCCGACTCTACGAGTGCAGCCCGCGACAATGGCTCAATCTGCAAACCCACCGGACTTCCCGTCATTCCCGCGAAGGCGGGAATCCATAAACTCTAATGTTTCGAGTATATGGATTCCCGCCTTCGCGGGAATGACAAAAAAAAGATGGCATCAAATTCAAAGGTCAGTCGTCTTCATCGCAAAGATGGTTTCGTGCGGCGCATAGTCCGCCATTTGATCAAGCAAACCGTCAAGCTGATCATCAACGATCAGGATATTCTGGTGCTGTGTGCGGACGAAGCCGACCTGCGCCATGTGCGCGTTGAATGCGATCAGATGATCGAAATAGCCTGCCACATTGAGCAGCCCGACAGGCTTTTTATGATAGCCAAGCTGAGACCAGCTAATCGCCTCCCAAAGCTCATCCATCGTGCCGACGCCGCCGGGTATGGTGATAAATCCGTCGCAGAGGTCAGTGAACATCGCCTTGCGTTCGTGCATTCCCGAAACGGTGTGAAGCTGCGTGCAGCCAGTGTGCGCAACCTCTGCGCGCCACAACGCTTCGGGGATGACGCCGATAACTTCGCCGCCCGCCTCAAGCGCGCTATCGGCCACGGCACCCATCAGGCCAAGCCTGCCACCGCCATACACAACCCCAATCCCCCGCCCGGCCAGACTGCGGCCAACCATCCGCGCGGATTCGATATAGACCGGATCGGTGGGTGAGGCCGATCCGCAGTAAACGGCGATCCGTTTCACCTTAAAAGCCCCTCCCTTTCAAGGGAGGGGTTGGGGTGGGTGCGAGCGATTAGCGAGCAAAGGGAAGCAAAACCATTGTTACAGAAAAGCCACTCCGGGGGCATTGAGCCCCCATCGCGGCTGACCCACCCCTTGCCCCTCCCCTGAAGGGGAGGGGTTATTGTTATGTTTGTTCTCACCGCATATCCTCAAGCATCAGTGCTGCCGTCGCCTTGGCACTGCCGACGACGCCTGGAATGCCAGCGCCGGGATGCGTGCCAGCACCGACAAAATAGAGGTTGGGGATTGCATCATCGCGGTTATGCGTGCGGAAATAGGCGGACTGCCACAGCACAGGCTCAAGGCTGAACGCACTACCAAGATGGGCGTTGAGATCACGGCCAAAATCAGTTGGCGCATAATGGAACTCTGTGACAATCCGGCTGCGGATATCGGGGATCAAGCGCTTTTCTATTTCATCAAGCACACGTTCTTTGAGCAGTTCGCCCACTTCACCGTCCCAATCAAGCGGTGCCTTCCCCATGTGCGCGACGGGGACAAGCGCATAGAAGGTTGAGCAGCCCTCGGGCGCCATTGAGGGATCAGTGACGGTTGGATGGTGAAGGTAGATCGAGAAATCCTGCGGCAGCACGCCGTTGACATAAATATCGTCAAGCAAGCCTTTGTAGCGCGGGCCAAACAGGATCATGTGGTGCGCAATCCCCGGCCATGTGCCCTTGATCCCGAAATGGACAACGAACAGGCTCGGCGAATAGCGTTTCTTGACGAGTGAGGCCGTAGCCCGCTTGCCGCGCGGTGAATTTTTGAGGAGATCGCGGTAGCTGTGAACGATATCGGCATTGCTCGCCACCGCGTCACAGTCAGTCCGCCAGCCGCTTTTGGTGCGGACGCCGACGACTTTGTCACCCAGCGTCTCAATTTCCACGACACCGTCATCAAGCCGGACAACACCGCCAAGCCGTTCAAAATGGGTGACCATCCCTGCGACCAGCCGGTTGGTGCCGCCGCGCGCAAACCACACGCCGCCGTCTTTTTCAAGCTTGTGAATCAGCGCGTAGATTGAGCTTGTCGTCATCGGATTGCCGCCGACGAGGAGGGTGTGGAAGCTTAAAGCCTCACGCAGTTTCTCGCTCTTCACAAACGACGATACGACTGAATAAACCGAGCGCCACGCCTGATATTTCATCAGGCTTGGTGCAGCCTTGAGCATTGACGCAAAATCAAGGAACGCGACGGTGCCGAGCTTCAAATAGCCTTCCTTGTAAACGCCAGCCGAATATTCAAGGAATTTGGCGTAACCAGCGACATCCTCGGGGTTGAGTTTGGCAATCTCAGCGTTGAGCGCGGCCTCATTATTCGAATAATCAAAATTGGTGCCGTCGGGCCAGTTCAACCGGTAGAAAGGGTAGACGGGGTCAAGCGTGACATCAGCCGCCATATCATGGCCCGACAGCGCCCAAAGCTGTTGCAAGCAATCAGGATCAGTGATCACCGTTGGCCCGGCATCAAAGGTGAAGCCGTCCTTTACCCAGTGGTAGCCGCGCCCGCCGGGCTTGTCGCGTGCCTCAACGATGGTCGTTGCTATCCCTGCTGACTGGAGCCGAATGGCAAGCGCAAGCCCGCCGAAACCAGCGCCAATCACAACTGCCTTTTTCACTTTGTTCTCCTGAGTAATGCGGCCACTGCGCGCCCGATAGGAACCGGGGGTTTGCCTGACAATATGCGCAGCTTGTCACCCCAGGTAGATTGCCCAGCGTAAAAGCGGCGAATGAGGTTTGGCGCAAGGCGGTAAAAACGCTCAAGCACGCGGTATCTTTGATCAGGATCGGCTGCGTGGAACAACATCTTGTCAAGCATCCGGTAATAACCGCGATCCCGCCACTGCGCCTGCGCATAGTCGTGCGTCAGTTTTTGGAGCGCGGCACCCGAAAGATCAGGCGCGTGCGCAATCCGGCTGGCAAGGCGCACCGCATCGGGCAGCGAATAACCAGTGGTTGGATGAAACAGCCCGCTACGCATCCCGGCCTTCGCCACATCCTCACCCGTTGAGGCCCAGTAAGCTGCGAAATCGCCGCCCATCGTAACGGGGAGGACACCGCTTTCCACTCGTTCTACTTTTGCCGGGTGCCAGCCCTTAGCTTTGGCATATTCAGTCACCCGCGCGCTCACCGCTGCAAAATCAAGGTCGGAGGTATCGCTGTAATAAGTATCCTCAACGAACACCTCGGTTTCGCTGAACGGCAGGCAGTAAACGAAGCGGTATCCGTCCACCTGTTCCACACTGGCATCCATCACAATCGGGCGGGTGAGTCCGTGGGGCCGATCAAGCACGAGCAAATGCCCGACGAATTTCTGCCAGCCAGCCGAAAAATGCGAAAAATCGCCAACCCCGCTCGCGTCAATCACGCCCTTGGCCTCAATCACGCGCTGATCATCAAGCGTGATCCGCGTTGCGGTTACTGAAACTGCGCGGGCTTTGATAATCTGATCGGGGGTGAGTTTCTGCCGCACGAAAGCGTCAAAATGCTCTGAATCAATGCTGTTATAGGTTGCCTCAAGCGTGCGGCTGTGCGCCGGGAAAATGATATCATAATCCTGCCAGCGCCAGCCGATTAGCGGCTCGACAATTGCCCAATCCTCGGGAGATATGTCTGTATCAAAAAATGACCAGACATGATTGCCGCCCAGTCGCGCGTCGCCCTCAATCACGCGGACATCAAGTTCAGGGCGGTGATGCTTGAGCGCGAGCGCAATGAGGCCACCCGCCAGCCCTCCGCCAACAATGGCGAGGTCACAATTTGTCTTGCTCTGCACGGCTTATCCCTAGCGCCTCTTGGGTTTAAGCGAAAGCATGTATAATATGACAGTGCATGTCTGTTCCGCTTGACCCTTCGCTGTTGCTCAAGGCCTATGCGGCGGGCATTTTCCCAATGGCTGACGGGCGCGATGCCGCTGAGGTGTATTGGGTTGAGCCAAAAAAGCGCGGGATATTGCCGCTTGAGGATTTCCGCATGTCGCGCTCGCTTGCCAAAACACTTAAATCTGGGCGGTTTGAAACCACGCTTGACCGCGCCTTTGGAGATGTTGTCGCGCTGTGCGCGGCTGAGGCACCTGACCGCCCCTCGACGTGGATCAATGATCAGATTGAAACAGCCGTGACGCAGCTTCACAATGTCGGGAGCGCGCACAGCATTGAAACCTGGGCTGAGGGCAAACTGGTCGGTGGACTTTACGGGATCAGGCTTGGCCGCGCTTTCTTTGGCGAATCGATGTTCAGCCGGGCAACCGACGCATCAAAGGTGGCGCTTGCGCATCTGGTGGCGCGGATGCGCGTGGGCGGCTTTATGCTGCTCGATTGTCAATTCATCACGCCGCACCTCTCTTCGCTTGGGGCGGTAGAGGTTGGGCGCAATCATTATATGACGTTGCTATCGTCCGCGCTCTCGGCCTCAGGTTCGGCAGATTTCCGTGCCTTGGATGCTTTGCCCGATGACGCCTTGGGTTCACCGCGAATAACGGTGGTTTCAGGGCCGGTATCGGGGTGGCGCATCGTGCAGGCTTTGGCCCAAACATCATAAATCGGATGCTCAACAACATTGAGCGAGGGTGATTCCTTAAACAGCCAGCCCGAAAATGCCTTACGCCACTTGTCACCGCTGCCCAGCACGATCAATTGGACGAACGCCCCTGTATAGGCTTCCTGTTCCCACGGCGCGGTCGTTTCACACGCCTTGAGGCGGACAACGACATCGCCGATGCGGATGGCTTCACCCGGCTTCATCGTCAAATCGCGCCACAAGCCGTTGCGTTTGTTGAGCAAGCCAATCGTCGCCACGCGCTCGGCCATTGGCGTCAAAGCTTTGGCGGGCGGTGGTTCGGGCGCTGCGTTGGGGGTAGCAGGCTTTGCAGCCTTCACCACTTTGGACGCTGGTACAGGCGCGGTTGGCTTGGGCGTTTCAGCCGCTGGCTCCGTCGCATTTTGGAGCGCGGGGGCGGCCTGCCACGCAAGGCCGGCGCCAATAACCAAAATCGTGCCTATTATCGCGGCGCGGCGCATCAGGCTTCGGGGCTCCACGCTTCATAATCTCCGGTAACTGAACGACGTTTGCCGCCGACTTGCAACGCACCCGCGGGAAGATAGGCTTGCGCCGTGCCAGTAAGATTTGCGGTCGCTTCAAGTTCCCAACGGCGCGGCGGCGGCAGGCTCTTGTCGGGTACATCATCAAGTGTGCCGTGAAGCCAGCCGTGCCATTCGGGCGGCACCCGGCTTGCGTCATTGGCGCCGTTGTAGATCACCCAACGGCGCGGCAGGCCATTGGTTTGCGCACCGCCTGTGTAATAATTATTCCCTAGCGCGTCGGTGCCGACAAGCGTGCCGGTACGACGAGTATTCAGCCACGTACCAAAGCCTGAGCCTTCCCACCACGTAAAGATGTTTTTGATGATCGCCATAAGTCCGGCCAATTACGCGTTCGAAGCCGGGTGTGCAACTGCGTATTGGCGACCTAGATCAAACCCACACCATCATGCTGAACTTGTTTCAGCATCCATCTCTCCACAAGCCTAGCCTTCCCGTGTTGAGAGATGGACCCTGAAACAAGTTCAGGGTGACGATTTGACTGAATTATCAGCGCAAACTTATTTCCAGATCACCCGGTCATTTTCAGCAATGCCAAGCGCTTCAGCACGTCCGCCAGCCAATTCGAGGACAGCAACAACAGGTTCGCCTGAACTGACCGGGGTTAGGTCATAAGGAATCGTATTGGCGGCAATGCGCGCAATCGTGCCGTTGCTGCGGATGAAAATCATGTCAAGTGGGATGACAGTGTCTTTCATCCAGAAGCTCGCCTCACGCGGCGGCACCATCGGGAAAATCATGCCGCCAAATTCGGGAAGCGATGTGCGAAACATCAGGCCGCGCGCCTGCTCTTCAGGGGTACGCGCGATCTCAACCTTGAAATTAAGCTTGGCTTTCGCGGTTCTGATTTCAAGCGGGATAAGCGCGGGCTGTGTCGCAGCAGCGCCGTTTACTGGTGCTGATTGACACCCAGCAACAACAAGAAACAACGCAACGGGCAGGGTACGCAACAGAAATTTCACGGCAAACTTACCTCAACTGCCAATAGCCCGTTGTTACCCTTGGCAATCCGCGCGTGCAATGTGTCGGCAGGCATAATATCGCCAATGCCTGCGCGCCGCAGCGTTTCCATGTGTACAAAGATATCAGCGGGGTCATCAATCCTGTTGAGAAAGCCATAACCTTTGAGTCGGTTGAACCATTTGACGATTACGGTTTCCATCGGCCCTGCTTCGTCTGCCATTGATACGGGATCAATGCGTTCATTCCGCGGTGCACGGCGTATATCAAAATCCACACCTGTAGCGGTTGAAAGATCGAAACTTAGGATTTTAACCGCTTGAAGCCCGCGTGCGCCTTGGCTGACTTCGCATGAAACACGCGTTCCCTCGGGCAGCATTCGCCGCCCATGATCGCGCAGCACTGAAAAATGAATGAGAATATCACTGCTTGCATCGTCGGGCACGAGGAACCCAAAGCCGCGCGTCGCATCAAACCATTTGATATAGCCGTGGCACACGTCATGCGCTGGCTCGTCACCCACTGCCGCAGGTGCGCCTACTGATTGCGCTACCGTCATACCCATTGCCTCAAATCTATTCTTTCGATCAATATGATCGGAATTTCTAAATAAAACAAGAATTTACAACTGTTTGTGCACACTCGCACAGCTAGAGCGCTTCAATATCGTTTGCTTTGAGCGCAAGAATTTTGCGGGATATGTCATAACTATGTCCTGCGCGGAGAAGGCTGGCGATCATTTTTTGGCAGATATCCGGGCTTGGTGGGTCTTTGGCATAAGGGCCGATCCGTTTGCGCTTTGCAAAAATCATTGCGGCTGCAAATGCGCCCTCATCATCAACATTGACGGTGCGGTCAATAATATCCGTCCCAATTCCAGACACACGCAGCGAGATTTTCAATCGATTTGGGCCATATCCGCGCCGCAGCAGCGATTCCCCGCGCGTTTTGGCAAAGGCTTCATCATCAACATAACCAAGTGACGTGAACTGCGTGACAAGCTCTGCAACCGGCGGGGTGCTTTCATCAACCCATCCGCGTTCGTCGATTTTACGGTTAAGATAAGTTGCCAATCGTGCGCAGCTTGTTGCGTAACGCCCAACATAAGCCAATGCCATCGCGCGCAAGCGTTCACCGTCAAGCGGCGGTCGACGCTTGCGCTCTTGTTGTAAATGCTGGTATTCACCTTTCATGACAAATTTGTGCCATAGTCAGAGTCAAAGGAAAAGGCATTGCGTGTGACGGGCGGGTATTGCCCTTAGCCATTATTCGTTGCGGCACAATATTGTCGCAAAACTGGCCGATGCGCGGTCTTGTTCAGGAGCAAGAATATTGCAAGATGATCTAGGGGGTACGCTGAATGGCGGGCCAATCGCAACAATTACGCAAGATAGCTTGCCACGCCGTTTTTCCGATTTTGCAACCCTTGGCGAAGCGCTCGACTATGCAGCGCAGGGCAAGCGCGGGCTTAATTTCCATGATCCGCGCGGACAGCTAGCGCGCGCCTATCCTTATTCAGAACTGCGGCATGACGGGCTTGCAATGGCGCGCCGCTTGATTGCGCTTGGTGTAGTGCCGCAAGACCGCATTGCGCTTATTGCCGAAACCGGCCCAGAATTTGCCGCACTTTTCTTCGGCTGCATATATGCAGGCGCGTGGCCAGTACCGCTGCCACTGCCGACCTCATTTGGCGGGCGTGATGCCTATGTTGATCAGCTCGCGGTTCAAATGAAGAGTGCTGATCCCAAATATCTCTTTTATCCTGATGAGCTTGACGCGATGGCAGGCGATGCCGCGCGTATTTGCGGAACCAAAGGCATTAATTGGGCGTACTTTGCTGATTATCCGGTGAGCGATGCAGTGCTGCCAATCGCTTCAACCGGTGACATTGCCTATCTGCAATATTCAAGCGGATCGACGCGCTTCCCGCACGGCGTTGCGGTGACGCACAATGCGCTGCTTAACAATCTGGCTGCGCACAGCCACGGTATGGATTTGCAGCCGAGTGACCGCTGTGTCTCGTGGCTCCCTTGGTACCATGACATGGGGCTGGTTGGCTGCCTACTTTCGCCCGTAGCGAACCAGGTTTCGACTGATTATTTGAAAACAGAGGATTTTGCACGGCGACCGCTCGCATGGCTTGATTTGATCAGTCGCAACAAAGGCACAACGCTTAGTTACTCGCCAACTTTTGGTTATGATATCTGCGCGCGCCGTGTTTCAAGTCAGACGCACGCTGCTGAACGCTTTGACCTGTCGCGCTGGCGCGTGGCGGGCAACGGCGCTGATATGATTCGCCCTGATGTGATGCAGGCGTTTGTTGATGCATATGGTGATGCCGGGTTCAAAGCATCGGCATTTTTGCCAAGTTACGGCCTTGCAGAGGCAACGCTTGCGGTATCGATCATGCCACCGGGCGAAGGGATCAGCGTTGAACTGGTCGAAGAAAGCGAGCTTTCAGGCATTCCAGCGGTGGTGGGCTCACCCAAGCGGTTTCGTGCAATCGTCAATTGCGGCAAGCCTGTGCGCGATATGGCGGTCGAAGTGCGCGCTGAGGACGGCAGCCTTATGTCCGAACGCAGGATTGGCAAAATCTGGGCAAGCGGCCCGTCAATCATGCACAGCTATTTCCGTGATGAGGTGTCAACTAGCGCCTGCATGAGGCATGGCTGGCTCGATACAGGCGATATGGGCTATATGTCCGAAGGCTATGTCTTCGTCGTTGGCCGCGCCAAGGACATGATCATCATCAACGGTAAAAACCACTGGCCGCAGGATATTGAATGGGCGGTTGAGCAGCTCCCAGGTTTCAAATCGGGTGACATTGCGGCATTTGCGATTACGACGGCGGGTGGCGAAGAATCGCCTGCGGTTCTCGTCCAGTGCCGCACGACTGATCCGGTTGAACGCACCAGGTTGCGTGACACTATCCGCGACAAGGTGCGCGCGATTACGGGCATGAACTGCATCGTTGAACTTGTTCCCCCGCGCACTCTCCCGCGCACAAGCTCGGGCAAGCTTAGCCGGGCCAAGGCGCGCAACCTGTATTTGTCAGGCAAAATTCAGCCATTTGATCTCGCCGCCTGATCTAGGGTCAGGATCTATTAAATGCACGTTCGTGATGGGCTGTTATCGGGATGAGATGCGAGGAAAGCAAGCAAAGGCGTAGCGGGGCTACGTCTTTGTCTTGCTTGACGACGCAGATCGCCCGAGAACAGCCCACCCGCAGGGCGATGTCAGATTTGGCCCGTGGCGTC
>JAYUIX010000173.1:0-1681 GCA_043765635.1 Sphingomonadales bacterium | reverse complement strand
GCCGACGATCTCACCGATCCAGCACCTGCTGCGTCGTTTGCCCATTTGGATGCGACCACCGTGCTTAACCGCGCAATTTCGGAGCTTGGCATTTATCCCGCAGTTGATCCGCTCGATTCGACATCGCGCGTTCTGACCGTCGCAGTTGTTGGCCAAGAGCATTATGACACAGCGCGCCGGGTTCAGGAAATGCTCCAAAAGTATAAATCGCTTCAGGATATCATCGCCATTCTCGGCATGGATGAGCTTTCGGAAGACGATAAGCTGACCGTCAGCCGCGCGCGCAAGATCCAGAAATTCCTTAGCCAGCCGTTCCACGTTGCTGAAGTCTTTACCGGCATCTCGGGCAAATTCGTTCAGATCGAAGACACCGTGAAATCGTTCAAGGCGGTTGTCGAAGGCGAATATGATCACCTTCCAGAACAAGCCTTCTACATGGTTGGCGGCATCGATGAAGCGATCGAAAAGGGCAAAAAGCTCGCAGCAGAAGCGGCGTAATTCCCAGTGCCGCTCCACTTTGAACTCGTCACCCCAGAACGCCTCGTCCGCAGCGAAGATGTGTATATGGTCGTCGTCCCCGGAACCGAGGGCGATTTCGGTGTGCTTGAAGGGCATAGCCCGACGATGACCACCATCCGCGACGCCGCAGCGCTTGAGATTTATGCAAGCGCAGGCGCTGCGCCTGAGCGGCTGACGATCACCGGCGGCTTTGCTGAGGTCAACGACAAAGGGCTGACGATCCTCGCCGAAGCGGCTGGCTAATTCGCGCCCATGGCGCGGTAACGCCAGCGTATTGGCTTGCTGCCATCAATCAGCGAAATTTCGGCATTGAGCATCCCGCCCTCGCGCCAATATCGGATCCGCTGGGGATAATCATGCTTTGCATTGGCGAAGATGATTTCAGTGCCTGTCATTGAGACCATCGCAAAGGCAACCGGCGGCGCGCCTTGGGGTGATCCCCAGAATGTCAGCCGACCATCAGCGGCGGCCGTAATCCGCGTCGCCTCCCATGATTGCAGCACTTCGCCTTTGCCGTTGCGGCCAGCGCCGATCATCAGGCCAGCGCGTGGCCCCGTCCAATATTCCTCGGCCCAGCGATCAGCGGTTGCCTCGATCCACGCGCCCGCCATCCAGCCGGGCATTGCCGCTGGGGCTGCGTGGGCCATTGAGACGGTCGTAACCACCGCCGCGATGATCGAGAGCATCAATTTGTAAGGCATATGGTCCTCCCGACATGAGGGATCAGGTAAAGCTCGCCTTGATCCCGTCGATCACAAACTGCGCCGCAAGTGCGGCCAGCACAACCCCCAATATCCGCGTGATCATCGCCTCCACGCGGTAGCCGAGCAGCTTCATCAGCGGCCCCGCGAGCAATAGCGAGATCAGCGTCAGCACAAGCATCGCGCCGAGCGCGCTCAGCACGATCAGGCTTTCGGTCATCCCGTTGCTCTTGGCCATCAACAGCATCACCGATGCGATTGAGCCCGGCCCGGCGATCATCGGGATGGCCATTGGGAAGATTGAGATATCCTCATGCTCAGGATTATCCTTCACATCCTGAGCGCGATTTTCGCGGCGCTCAGTGCGCTTTTCAAACACCATATCGAGCGCAATGAGGAACAGCATGATCCCGCCCGCGACGCGAAATGCATCAAGGCTGATCCCAAGTGCGCCGAGCAAA